>DASWEU010000146.1:0-6111 GCA_036394595.1 Burkholderiales bacterium
GATTCGAGTCGTCGTCGATTGCCTGCTTGCCGAGGATGACCATTCCGGGGTTCTCTTTAATGCAAATACTCTTCAGAAGTTTTGCAACCGCCAGCGGCTGCAGATCGACGTCGGTCTCGACCAGGATGGCGCGGTCGGCGCCGATGGCGAGCGCGGTGCGCAACGTTTCCTGGCAGGCCTGCAGGCCGCAGGAGACGACCACGATCTCGGTCGCCGCGCCCGCTTCTCTGAGGCGCACGGCCTCCTCGACGGCGATTTCGTCGAACGGATTCATCGACATCTTGACGTTGGCCGTTTCGACGCCGGTGCCGTCGGCCTTGACCCGCACCTTGACGTTGAAATCGACGACGCGCTTAATGCTGACCAAGACTTTCATTTAAAAGAAATTATAATTGGGTGGCCTGCCCATGAGCGACCTATCCTCGCTGCGAGTGCCATCGATGCACGGCCGTGTTTCAAACGCGGAATGGCAGACGCGCATCGACCTCGCAGCCTGCTACCGCCTAGTGAACCACTTCGGCATGGACGACCTGATCTACAACCACGCCTCGGCGCGCGTGCCGGGCGAGGAACGCCACTTCCTCATCAACGCCTACGGCATGACCTACGACGAGGTCACGGCCTCGAGCCTGGTGAAGATCGACTGGGATGGCAAGGTGGTGCTCGACTCGGGCACCGGCTACGGCATCAACCAGGCGGGATTCGTCATCCACAGCGCCGTGCACCGCGGGCGCGAGGACGTCGGCTGCGTCATCCATACGCACTCGATCGCCGGCATGGCGATCTCCGCCCTCGACTGCGGCCTGTTGCCGATGACGCAGACCGCGATGTACTTCGACGGCGTCGGCATGCACGACTATGAAAGCGTGGCGATCGACCTCGACGAGCAGAAGCGCCTGGTGCGCGACCTCGGCGGCTACAAGGCGATGATCCTGCGCAACCACGGCCTGCTCGCCGTCGGCGCCTCGGTGCCCGAGGCTTTCACCAATCTGTTCTGGCTCGAGCGCGCCTGCAAGGCGCAGGTGACGGCCATGGCTTGCAACGCGAAGCTGCGGCTGCCCGCGCAGGAGGTCATCGAGAAGACGAACCACCTGTACAGGCCCGAAACGCGCCGGCGCTGGGGCCCGCTCGAGTGGCCGGCGCTGCTGCGTCTCCTCGACCGGAAGAATCCCGGCTTCCGCGATTGAAGCTGCTGGAAGGTAAAAGCGTCATCGTCACCGGCGCGGGCGGCGGCATCGGCCGCGACTTCGCGCTCGCCATGGCGGCCGCCGGTGCGAAAGTGCTGGTCAACGACATCGGCGCCTCGGTCAAGGGCGAGGGCCGCGACGCCGGCCCCGCGCAGAAGGTGGTTGACGAGATCAAGGCCAGGGGCGGCGTCGCCGTCGCCAATACCGACAGCGTCGCCGAGTGGGATTCCGCCAACCGCATCGTTCAGAGTGCGATCGATTCCTTCAAGAGTGTCGATGTCGTCGTCAACAACGCCGGCATCCTGCGCGACCGGTTTTTCTTCAACATGTCGGTCGAGGAATGGCGCGCGGTCATCGATGTCCACCTGAACGGCTCGTTCTACGTCGCGCGCGCCGCGGCGCCGTACTTCAAGTCGCAGGAGTCCGGCGCCTACCTCCACATGACTTCGACCTCCGGCCTGGTCGGCAACCTCGGCCAGGCCAACTATTCGGCCGCCAAGCTCGGCATCGCCGCGCTCTCCAAGTCGATCGCGCTCGACATGGCGCGCTACAAGGTGCGCTCCAACTGCATCGCACCCTTCGCCTGGAGCCGCATGATCGGCTCCATCCCCACCGAAACCGAGGACCAGAAGGCGCGCGTCGAGAAGCTGAAGACCATGGAGACCGCGAGGATCGCGCCGCTTGCCGTATACCTGGCTTCCGCAGAAGCCAGGGACGTCAGCGGCCAGATTTTCGCCGTGCGCGCCAACGAAATCTTCCTCATGTCGCAGAGCCGGCCGCTGCGCTCGGTGCACCGCGCCGAAGGCTGGACGCCGGAAACCGTCGCCAGCCAGGCGATTCCGGCACTGCGTTCGCACTTCTATCCGCTGGATCGCTCACAGGATGTGTTCTCCTGGGATCCGATATGAGAATTTTTATTTTCATCGGATTGATTTTTTCAACTGCCGCTTATGCACAGCAATTTCCTTCAAAGCCCATCAGGATCATCGTCCCGCTGGCGGCCGGCGGCACCGGCGACACGCTGGCGCGGCTGCTGGGGGATGAGCTCGCCAGGGAGCTTGGCGCCACCGTGATCGTCGACAACCGCCCCGGCTCGGGCGGCGTGATCGGCACGGAAGCGGTGGCGCGAAGCCTGCCCGACGGGCATACGCTCCTGCACACCAGCCCGTCGCACGTCCTCAACACGGCGCTGCGCGGAAAAGTCTCCTACGACCCGCTGAGGGACTTCGCGTCGATCGCACGCACTGCGGATACCTGGCAGCTGCTGCTCGCGCATCCGGATGTCCCGGCGGCGAACGTGAAGGAGCTTATCGCCCTCGCGAGGAAGCAGACGCTCAACTACGGTTCCTCGGGCAACGGCTCCGCCACCCACCTCAACATGGAACTGTTCAAGTCGCTCGCCCACGTCGACCTGGTGCACGTCCCCTACAAGGGCAGCACGCAGGCACGCATCGACCTCATAGCCGGTCAGGTGCAGCTTGGCATCGACGGCCTGCTGCCGAACCTGCCGCATATCCGGGCCGGCAGGCTGAAAGCGCTCGCGGTGACGAATTCCCGCCGTGCGCCGGCTGCGCCCGAAATCCCGACGCTGGCGGAAGCCGGCGTCCCGGGCTACGAGTCGGATACCTGGTACGCGCTCCTTGCGCCTTCGGGTTTGGAAAAAGCAAATCTTGAAAAGCTGCGTACGGCAACCGAGAGGGCGCTTCAATCCCCTTCCCTGCGCGAGAAATTCGTGCAGCAGGGCGCGGAACCGGCCAGCGGAGGCGCTGCAGCGCTCGACGCGTTGATGCGCGACGAGCTCGCGCGCTGGAGCAAGGTTGTCGCCGACGCCAAGCTGCACGTGGATTGAGCGCCGTGGACCGCGTGCTGCTGACCGATTCGATCGCCGAGGCCGGCGAAGAAATACTGGCCCGGCGCGCGGAAATCGTGCGCGCTCCGGACAGCGATCCGGCCACCATCCGGCGCTTCGCCCGCGACGTGGACGGGGTGATCATCCGCAGCAAGCTCCCGGACGATATCTTTTCGGCGGCGCCCCGCCTGCGCGCGGTGGTCGTGCACGGCACCGGGACCGACCTGGTGCCGCTTGCCGACGCCACCGCGCGCGGCGTGATGGTCGCCAACCTGCCCGGCGCGAACGCGCAGTCGGTCGCGGAGTACTGCGTGATGGCGATGCTGATGCTCGCGCGCAACATCCTGACCATCGTCAATTCGCTGAAAACGGAGAAATGGGACGCCGTGCGCCTGCTCGGCGCCGACGCGAGAGAGCTTTCTGCCCTGACACTCGGCATCGTCGGTGTCGGCGAAATCGGCGGCCGGCTGGCCGCGATCTGTCGCCGGGGCCTCGGCATGCGCGTGCTGGGACACCGTCGTCATCTCGATCGCCTGCCGCCGGAGGCGGAGCCCGCCTCCCTCGAGCAGCTGCTTGCCGTGAGCGATTTCGTGGTCGTCGCCTGCCCGCTGACGAAGGAAACGCACCACCTTTTCAACCAGGAGCGCATCGGCTGGATGAAGCCGACCGCCTGGTTGATCAATGTCGGGCGCGGCCCGGTGGTGGACGAGCAGGCCCTGGTCGCCGCCTTGCGGGAGAAGCGCATCGCCGGCGCCATGCTCGACGTCTACGAGCATTACCGCCTTTCGCCAGGTCATGCGCTTTTTTCCCTGGACAATGTCATCCTTACGCCGCACCTGGCCGCCGTCACCCGCGAGTCGCGGGCGCGGGCGAGCGTCGCCGCAGCCGAGGAAATGCTGCGCATGCTCGCCGGCGAGCGGCCAATGAACTTCGTCAATCCCGAGGCCGCCAAGCGATGAAAAGACTTCTGTTTGCCCTCCTGATCCTCGCCCTGCCCGGCGCCGTCCTGGCTCAGGCCTATCCCAACAAGCCCATCCGCTGGATTGTGCCGTACACCGGCGGCGGCATCACCGACGTGGTGACGCGCTTGGTGACGCAGAAGATGCAGGCACCGCTCGGCCAGCCGATCGTGGTCGACAACCGGCCGGGCGCGAACAGCATTCTCGGCTCCGACCTAGCGGCCAAGGCCGCGCCGGACGGCTACACGATACTCACGATCATCGCCGGCTATGCCGCCAACGTGACGCTCTACGCCGGCAAGCTTCCTTTCGATCCGCTCAAGGATCTCGTGCCGGTCTCGCTCGCCGGCATCGCTCCGCTCATCATGACCGTCAACAGCGACCTGCCCGTCAAGGACGCGCGGGAGCTGATCGCGTACGCGAAGGCAAACCCCGGCAAGCTCAACTTCGGCTCCTCCGGCATCGGCGCCGCCGCCCACCTCACCTGCGAGCTCTTCAAGCAGACCGTGGGGATCGACATGGTGCACATTCCCTTCAAGGGGACGGCGCCGGCAACGACCGCGGTAATGGCGAACGACATCCAGATCCTGGTCGACACGCCGAGCAGCATGATGCCCCACGTGCGCGGCGGAAAACTGCGCGCTCTCGCCATGCTCTCGGCCAAGCGGCTGCCCGCCTTTCCCGACGTGCCCACGCTCGTCGAGGCCGGCGGCCCGGCGATCGAATCCTCGACCTGGGTGCTGTTCATGGCGCCGGGCGGCACGCCGCGCGATGTCATCAACCGCCTGTCGATCGAAGCGCGCAAGGCGATCAACGAGTCGGACATCAAGGACCGCTTCACCCAGCTCGGCATCGAGGCGGTCGGCAACAGCCCGGAGCAGGCGGCGAAGTTCCTGGACGCCGAGGTGGCGAAGTGGGCCACGGTGATCAATGCCGCCGGCGTCAAGGCCGAGCAATGAACCGCAAGACGAAGCGCATCCGCTCCGACCTCGCCTGGTCCACGGTCGAGCGTATCGTCGTCCGCGGCAAGGACCTGCCCGGCGAGATCCTCGGTCATCTCAACCTTGGCGACATGGCCTTCCTGGAATTGACGGCAAGAGTTCCCAATGAAAAGGAATCGCGGATCTTCAACGCCATGGTCGTCACGCTGGTCGAGCATGGCGTCACCCCGAGCGCCATCGCCGCACGCATGACCTACCTCGGCGCGCCGGAATCGATGCAAGCCGCGGTCGCGGCCGGGCTGCTGGGCCTGGGCAGCGTATTCGTCGGCTCCATGGAGGGCGCGGCAAGAATGCTGATGGAGGACAAATACGAAGGAAAGAGGATTCCAGGCCTTGGCCATCCGCTGCACAAGCCTGTCGATCCGCGCACTACGCGCCTGTTCGAGATCGCGCGCGAAACGGGCCATTACGGCGAGTATTGCAAGCGGATGGAAGCGCTCGCCAGGGAAAAGAACCTCACCCTCAATGCCACCGGCGCGATCGGCGCCCTCGCCTGCGAGCTGGGCCTGGACTGGCGCTGCGTGCGCGGCCTCGGCGTGATGGCGCGCGCGGTGGGCCTGGTCGGCCATGTCCTCGAAGAAGCGCGCGATCCCATGGCGACCGAGATCTGGGAACGCGTGGAGGAAGAAGCCTCCGCACACCTTAAAAAATGAATCTCGCTAGAGACAACTTTCCCGAGCTGCGGGATGCAGTCAAAAATTTATGCCTGAAGTTCGACTCCGCCTATTGGCAGGAGGTGGACGAGAAGCGCGCCTACCCCGAGAAATTCGTCGAGGCGCTGACCAAGGCGGGCTGGATGTCGGCGCTGATTCCGGAAGAGTACGGCGGCTCGGGCCTGAGCCTCACCGAGGCGACGGTGATCATGGAAGAGGTCACGCGCTCCGGCGGCAACGCCGGCTGCTGCCACGGCCAGATGTACAACATGAACACCCTGCTCCGGCATGGTTCTTCAAAACAGAAACAGCAATACCTTCCGAAAATCGCGACCGGCGAGCTGCGCTTGCAGGCGATGGGCGTCACCGAGCCCACCGCCGGCACCGACACCACCAGGATCAAGACCGTCGCCGTGAAGAAAGGCGACCGCTACATCGTCAACGGCCAGAAAGTCTGGACCT
>DASWEU010000147.1:0-1844 GCA_036394595.1 Burkholderiales bacterium
CTCGATCAGCAGTTCCCGGTTCGCGGTGTCGAAGCGCAAGCTGGTGAGCACCAGGCAGATGCTGCCCGCCACGCTGCGGTCGCGGCGGAAGATCGGCGCCCCGATGCCGACCTTGCCCGGATCAAGCTCGCCGAAGCTCACCGCGTAGCCCGTCTTGCGGATGGCCTGCATCTCGGCGGCGAACCTGGCGAAGCCGCCGCCGTCGTGGTGCTTGCGGTAGAGACGCTCCAGGCGGGCACGCGGCAGATAGGCAAGGATCGCCTTGGAGGGCGCGCCGCGAAACAGCAACATCGGCCGACCGCGATCGAAGCCGATCTGCAGCGGCTCGGGCCCGGGCTCGTGGCGGATGGTGACGATGCGCTCGCCATAGAGTCCCATCTGCGTCACGCCGCAGCCGGTCTTCATGGCGAGCTCGCGTACCGCGGCGCCGCTCGCCGTCAGCACCGGATCGTGAGTGCGGATCAGCCAGTCGAGCTCGATGATGCGCGGTCCGAGCGCATAGCCGCCGGGGCAGCGCACCAGCAGCCCGGCGCCCACCAGCTCGCGCACGTAGCGGTAACCGGTGGGGCGCGTGTACTTCAACCGGCCGGTGATGTCCTCGGCGGAATGGACCGGCCGCTGCTCGGTGAACAGATCCAGCACCGCCAGCATGCGCGACAGGCTAGACACGATAGGCGACGGGAAAGCAGCGGTCATTGGTGGGGTGCGCGCCAGCCGGAATCTGCGGGTCGCCGGTAACCTTCATTACCGCCGGGCGCGGGTCCCAGCGGCAGTCGGCGCCGAAGTAGCGCGTCGAGATGCCGACGCGGCGCCGCGTGGGCGAGAAATTTCCTTCCGCGCCGTGCACCGTCAGCGGGTGGTGGATCAGGCAGTCGCCGGGCTGCATCTCCCAGGACAAGAATTTGTATTTCGGGTCGCCCTTTTCCTTGCTGAAGTTGGGGCAGAGTTCGAGTTCAGTCTTGAACTTGGCATCCTTGTCGGGAGTCACCGCCGCATAGAACTTGCCCCACTGGTGCGAGCCGGCGATGTATTCCACGGCGCTGTTCTCGTGGTTGACCGGCGTGAACGCCACCCAGATCGACAGGATGTCGCCGCCCTGCATCGGCCAGAATGGCAGGTCCTGGTGCCAGTCTGTCATCTCGTTGGTCTGCGGCTCCTTGACGAACACCTGGTCGTAGAACAGGCGCACTTCGTCCACGCGCATCATGCGGGCCGCGATCTCGGCCATCGGCGATTCGAGCGCCCAGGCGCGGAAGTCCGCGTCCCATTGCCAGACGAAGGAGTTGATGTGGTAGCGCCCGGTCTTGCCGCCGAGCGCCTTGGTGACTTCGCGCGGGCGGGCGAGCGGGTGCTGTGCATCCATGATGCGGTTCACCGCGCCATTCATGCGCTCGATCCATTCGGCATCGAACATAGCGCGCAGGCAGACCACGCCGTCGCGCTGGAAGTCGGCGATGTGCCGGTCAGTGACTGGATTCAGCGGTTTGCGATTCATGGCGGATTCCTTCCAGCAGGGTATTCAACTCGGCCGCGCTGCGCGCAGTGCCGTAGATGTAGCGATCGGGACGTAAGACGACGGCTTCGGGGCCGTCGACTGGGATGACGTTCATTTCTGTTTTTACAAAAATATTTGTTGGACAGAGAAGGGCGAAGTGATAACCCCCGATCGCCTCATCCAGGCGCCTACCATCGGGCAGCACCGGCTGGGGGTAGATGCGGCCGTCCTGGTGAAATCCCGGACCGAGCGGCGGGGAGAGATTCACCATCTCCTCCTTGCCGCCGTCGAGGAAGCGCCGGTCGCGCTCGGCCGCGACCGCGGGGTCGGTGGTCTGGATGATGTTGCC
>DASWEU010000148.1:0-10699 GCA_036394595.1 Burkholderiales bacterium
CTGCCGAGAACCGCAGCGCTTGGCTGAAGCCTTTACTAGTCTCGTGACCGCGCGAAATGAACGTGTCCAGGCGGTAGCTGCCGAGTTGCAAACGCGAGCTGAAGCGGAACTAGAACGACTACGCTCACTCGGTTGGAAGCAGACTGACTTTGCGCGGGCCCTGAAGGAACTCCTCGAAACAAGGGGAGGCAACTAACGGTGCATTTCACGAATTATCGCGTCGTCTTGGACACCAACGTGGTCGTCGGTGCTGGAAGCCAATGGCTCGACCATGGAGCACCGTCGCCCGACAAAAACATCTATCGCCGCGTATTGATTCGGATCGCCGAAGCACATACGGGCCTATACAGCGGCAAAGTAGTGGGCGAATACTTGGAAAAGCTCGTGGACCTCGGTCACCGACGCGAACGCGCCTTGAAGCTTATGACCTACATCATGGGGGCATTCAGCCGAGTGAAGATCACGACGAAGTCGGCGCCAGTGTCACCATCCGACCCTGACGACGAGGTTTTCCTTCTCTGCGCGATCGATGGCCATGCTGATTACCTCATTTCAGAAGATCATGCGCTAAACAGCTTAAAGTCGGACTACACCAAACCGATGATTGGCAGATGTAGGGAGTTGGCCGCGACCTTCGGCGAGTAGGCGGGTGCCGCCGCCCGGCATGCGCGTTGGAGAAAATTTGTCGGACTGAGGGGTTTCAGGAAGGGGAAAAACTATGGCACACACAGTGACTTTCTCGCTTCCAAAAGCCGAAGTACTGCACACCGATCTCGAGTTTGTCATCAAGCGGAACGGGCAGGCGTTCGGAAAGCTACTGGTATCGAAAGGCGCGGTAGTTTGGCGGAGACGCGGGAAATATTGGCGCGGAAAAAAACTCGGGTGGACGGCGTTTGACAAACTCATGGACGAACACGCTCGCCCCGAACACCGCGGACGCATCAAAAAATGAAAGACTCGCTCTTCACGCAAAGCGCTACGGCGCCTAATGCTACGCCGCTAACTACATAGGCCGCTTTCACTCAATCCGATTTGCCTTAACGCAAGGGCCGCATTCGCAATGGATCCCGCGCATCGAAAAAAACAAGCGCTGGTCTGTTAGTGCGCCTGGTCCCAGTTATCCCCGACACCGACGTCGACAATCAGGGGGACATCGAGCTTAGCGACGGACTGCATGCGGGTCTGAACTTCCGCCTGGACTTTCTTCAGCTCGTCCTCCGGCACTTCCAGCACCAACTCGTCGTGCACCTGCATGATGAGGAGCGTATTCAGCTTCGATTCGTCGAGCCACTTCTGCACTGAAATCATTGCCAGCTTGATCAGGTCGGCGGCGGTGCCTTGCATCGGCGCGTTGATCGCGGCGCGCTCGGCGCCCTGGCGGCGGGCGGGGTTGGAGGATTTGATCTCGGGCAGCCACAGGCGCCGGCCGAAGACGGTCTCGACGTAGCCCTGGGTGCGCGCTTTCTCGCGCGTCTCGTCCATGTAGCGCTTCACGCCCGGGTAGCGCGAGAAGTAGGAGTCGATGTAGGCCTGCGCGGTGGCGCGCTCAAGGTCGAGGGTCTGCGCGAGGCCGAACGCGCTCATGCCGTAGATCAGGCCGAAGTTGATCACCTTGGCGGTGCGCCGCTCGTCGTCGGTCACCTTGTCGAGTGTCACGCCGAAGACCTCGGCCGCGGTGGCGCGGTGCACGTCGTGGCCGCGGGCGAAGGCATGGCGCAGGCGTTCGTCGGCCGAGAGGTGCGCCATGATGCGCAGCTCGATCTGCGAGTAGTCGGCGCTGATGATCTTGCGGCCCGGCGGCGCGACGAAGGCTTCCCGGATGCGCCGTCCCTGCGGCGTGCGGATGGGGATGTTCTGCAGGTTGGGGTCGTTGGAGGCGAGGCGGCCGGTGACCGCCACCGCCTGGGAGTAGGTGGTGTGCACGCGCCCGGTCGAGGGGTTCACCGTGCGCGCGAGCTTGTCGGTGTAGGTGGACTTGAGCTTGGCGAGGGCGCGGTACTCGAGGATGCGCGCCGGCAGGGGATGGTCGTGCGCGAGCTCGGCCAGCACGTCCTCGTCGGTCGAGGGCTCGCCGGTCGGCGTCTTCTTCTTCACCGGCAGCTTCTGCCGCGCGAACAGGATCTCGCGGATCTGCTTCGGCGAGCCGAGGTTGAAGGGCTGGCCCGCCGCCGCGTGGGCCTGCTGTTCCTTCTCCAGCATCTCCTTGCCGAGTTCGTTGCTCTGCACCTGGAGCTTCTGCGCGTCGATCAGCACGCCGTTGCGCTCCATGCGCAGCAGGACCTGCATGACGGGCATCTCGAGTTTTTCGTAAATAAAGAGCAATTCTTTTGAAGAAGCGATTCGAGGAAAAAGAACCTCATGCACGGCCAGCGTGCAATCGGCGTCCTCGGCGGAGTATTCGGTGGCGCGCTCGACGCTGACCGCCGCGAACGAGATGCGCGAGGCGCCCTTGCCGGTGACGTCGTCGTAGGAAATTGTGGTCCAGCCGAGATGGCGGCTGGAGAGCGATTCGAGGTCGTGGCGCTCGTGCGATTCGACCACGTAGGACTGGAGCAGCGTGTCGTGCGCGATGCCGCCGAGGCGCACGCCGTGGTTGGCGAGCACGTGGGCGTCGTACTTCAGGTTCTGGCCGACCTTGAGGTGTTTCCCGGATTCAAGCCAGGGCTTCAGAATCTCGAGCGCCCTTTCGGTTTTTATTTGGTCAGGAACACCAGGGTAATCGTGCGCCATCGGCAGGTAGGCGGCGGTGTCGCCGCAGGCGAAGGACATGCCGACCAGCTGCGCCGTCATCGGATCGAGGCCGGTGGTCTCGGTGTCGAAGGCCACCAAGGGGGCTTTTTCAATGACTGCCTTCCAGGATAAAAGAGATTTTTCATCGGAAAGCATGAGGACCTTGCGGCGCGGGATGTTCTCTTTAACCGCAGGAGCTGCAGGAGCAGTTGTTTCCACACCGGCTTGGACCATCAAGGTCTTGAAGCCGAAGCGATCGAACAGCGCGCGAAGTTTCGCGTCGTCCGGATTGCTCTGTAATGAATCAAATTTGATGGGAAGCTCGACGTCGCGCTTGACGGTGAGAAGGCTCTTGCCCTTCGGCAGCCAGTCGAGCGTGTTGCGCAGGTTCTCGCCGGCGACGCCGGGGATTTCCTTCGCGTGCGCCATCACCGCGTCGAGCGAGCCGTACTGCTGGATCCATTTCGCCGCGGTCTTCGGGCCGACCTTGTCGACGCCGGGCACGTTGTCCACCGCGTCACCGGTGAGCGCGAGGTAGTCGACGATCTGCGAAGGCGCGACGCCGAATTTCTGCTGCACGCCGGCGATGTCGAGCTTCTCATTGGACATGGTGTTGACCAGCATGACGCGCTCGTCGACGAGCTGCGCCAGGTCCTTGTCGCCGGTGGAGATCACCGTGCGCCAGCCGGCGCCCGAGGCCTGCGCCGCGAGCGTGGCGATGACGTCGTCGGCCTCGACGCCGGAGATGGTCAGCACCGGCCAGCCCATGGCCGCCGCCGCTTCCTTCAGCGGCTCGATCTGCGCGGCGAGCGCCTCGTCCATCGGTGGGCGGTTCGCCTTGTAGTCGGGGTACTCGTCGTCGCGGAAGGTCTTGCCCTTGGCGTCGAACACGCAGGCGAGCGCCTCCGCCTTGTAGTCGGCGGCGAGCTTCCGTAGCATGGAGAGCACGCCACGGATGGCGCCGGTCGGCTCGCCGCCGGGGCTTTTCAGCTCGGGCAGCGCGTGGAACGCGCGATAGAGGTAGGACGAGCCGTCGACCAGCAGCAGCGTCTTTTCAGGAATCATTTCCGACACGATGACACACGAGAAACTACCGAAGGTGGCCGCTCATGGCGCCGATCTTTCCGCGCGCGAAGCGTGGAAGCTGTTCGGCATTATGGCAGAGTTCTTCGAGGCGACCGAGCGCCTCGCCGGCATCCGGCCGGCGGTGTCGGTGTTCGGCAGCGCGCGGAGCAAGCGCGGCTCGCCGTACTACAAGCTGGCCGAAGAAACCTCGCGCCTGCTCTCGGACGCGGGCTTCGCGGTGTTCTCCGGCGGCGGGCCGGGACTGATGGAGGCGGCCAACAAGGGCGCTTTCGCCGGCGCGGGCGTCGCCGTCGGCCTCAACATCGACCTGCCGCACGAGCAGCACTCCAACCAGTACCAGCACATCAGCCTGCACTTCAAGCATTTCTTCGCGCGCAAGGTGATGTTCGCCAAGTTCGCCACCGCCTACGTCGTGATGCCCGGCGGCTACGGCACGCTCGACGAATTGTTCGAGGCGCTGACGCTGGTGCAGACCGGCAAGACGCGCAAGATGCCGGTGATCCTGGTGCACGAGCCGTTCTGGCGCGGGCTGATCGGCTGGATGCGCGAGCGCCTGGTGGGCGAGGGCATGATCGACGCCGCCGACATCGACCTGCTGCAGGTGTGCAACGAGCCGCGCGAAGTTGTCCAAGCAATATTCGCCTTTTATGAAAAACGGGGCTTCGAGCCATCGCCTGCCGAGCGAGAAGTCCTGCTCAACCTCTAGCCGTATAATGGTGCAATGCGGTACCCCATGGCGATAGTGGCCGCTCTGTTCTGCGCCGGCGCGCTGGCCCAGTCGCGCCCGCCCAAGCTCGAGCCGCTGCCCGAGCCGCTGCCGCCGCCGCCGCTCTCCGGCGCCGACGAGCCGAGCGTGCGCATCTCGGTGCAGCGCACCGACAAGATCGAGGAAACCCGCGTGGGCGGGCGCGTGGTGATGGTGAAGGTGACGCAGCCCGGCGGCCGCACCTATTACCTGGTCGACACCACCGGCAACGGCAACTGGATGCGCAAGGATTCGCTCGACGACGGCGTGCGCGTGCCGATGTGGCCGATCTACCTCTTCGACTGATTTGTCGGTCTACACCCAAGTCTCGCAGGCCGAGCTCGCGCGCTGGCTCGGCCATTATTCCGTAGGCGCGCTCGCCGCGTTCGAGCCCATCCCGGCGGGCATCGAGAACAGCAACTACTTCGTCACCACCGCGCAGGGGCGCTACGTGCTGACGCTGTTCGAGCGCCTGCCGGCCGCCGAGCTGCCGTTCTACCTGCAGCTGATGGCGCATCTCGCGCGCCACGGCATTCCCTGCCCGGCGCCGATCGCGGACCTCTCCGACCAGTACCTGCAGCACCTCAACGGCAAGCCGGCGGCGCTGGTGACCCGCCTGCCGGGCAAGTCCCTCGAGCGTCCCGAGCGCAGCCATTGCGCCGAGCTCGGCGCGCTGCTCGCGCGGCTGCACCTCGCCGGGCGCTCGTACGGCGAATATCTGGAAAATCCGCGTGGGCCGAAGTGGTGGAACCTGGCGGCAAAGGAAGTCATGCCGTTTCTGGATTCGACAAAAAATTCCCTGTTGAAAAGCGAATTGAAATTTCAAGCCGATCACCGTTTCCCTGACCTGCCGCGCGGGCCGGTGCACGCCGATCTCTTCCGCGACAACGCGCTGTTCGAGAAGGGCCGCATCTCGGGGGTGATCGACTTCTATTTCGCCGGCGTCGACTGCCTGCTGTACGACGTCGCGGTATGCGTGAACGACTGGTGCCTGGTCGATCCGGCTAGCGACCGGCGCCTGGACGAGGGGCGCACGCGCTCGCTGCTCGGCGCCTACCACGCCGTGCGCCCGTTCTCGGAGCAGGAGCAGGACGCCTGGCCGGCGATGCTGCGCGCGGCGGCGCTGCGCTTCTGGCTGTCGCGCCTGCACGACTTCCACCTGCCGCGGCCCGGCATGCTGGTGCACGCCCACGACCCGGAGCATTTCCGCCAGCTGCTCGAGCTGCGCGTCGGCGCCGCGGCGCCCTGGACCGACTGAGATGCAGGCGCGCCTCGTCGCCGCTGCGCGCGGCGCGCGCTGGCTCGCGGAAGGCTGGCGCCTGTTCCGCGCGGCGCCGCTCGGCTGGCTCGCCCTGGTGTTCGCCTACTGGCTGCTGATGACGCTGGTGTCGCTCATTCCGGCGCTTGGCGTGGCGGTGGACTCGGTGCTGGTGCCGGCCTTCTCCGTCGGCTTCATGGCGGCGGCGCGCGCCGCGAGCCGCGGCGCGAAGCTCGAGCTGGCGCTGCTGTTCGAGGGCCTGCGCAACGAACGGCGCGCGCAGCTCATGCTCGGCGCGGCCTATCTCGCCAGCCTCGCGCTGGTGCTCGGCGCCTCGGCGGCGCTCGACGGCGGCGCGCTCGCGCGCTGGATGCTCACCGGCGAGCGGCCCGGCGACGAGGCGCTGCACTCCGGCGATTTCCTCGCCGCGCTCGCCTGCGCCGGGGCGCTCTACGTGCCGGTGATGATGGCGTTCTGGTTCGCGCCGGCGCTCGCCGCCTGGCACGGCACCGGCGCGGCCAAGGCGCTGTTCTTCAGCTTCTTCGGCTGCCTGATCAACTGGCGCGCTTTCCTCGCCTACGGCGCGGTGACTTCGGCGCTCTCCCTCGGGCTGCCGTTCGTCGTGCTCGCGATCATGGCGCTCGCCTCCGGCGGCGAGGCGCAGCTCGCCGTCATGACGTTCGTCTTTCCGCTGCTGATCCTGCTGCTGCCGACGCTGTTCGCCAGCTTCTACGCCAGCTACCGCGACGTATTCGGATCGTTGGAGAAATCGGAGAAATCGGAGACAGCGGCGCCATAATGGCCGCGAGCGTGTTCGCCACCGAAATCAAGCTGCACCAGAAATCCCGGCTGCTGGAGATCGCGTTTTCCGACGGCCGCAGCTTCCGCCTGCCCTACGAATACCTGCGCGTCTACTCGCCCTCGGCGGAGGTGCGCGGCCACGGGCCGGGCCAGGAGGTGCTGCAGACCGGCAAGCGCGAGGTCGAGCTCAAGTCGCTCGAGCCGGTGGGCTCGTACGCGGTGCAGCCGGTGTTTTCCGACGGCCACGCCACCGGCATCTACTCCTGGGACTACCTCTACGAGCTGGGCGAAAGCCAGGAGCGGCGCTGGCGCGAGTACCTCGAGAAGCTCGCCGCCGCGGGAGCGAGCCGTGATTGAGAAGGACACCCACTTCGGCTTCGAGAAAGTCGAGGAAAAAAGCAAGGCGGCCCGCGTCGGCGAGGTGTTCGACCGCGTCGCCGATCGCTACGACCTGATGAACGACCTCATGTCGCTCGGCCTGCATCGCGCCTGGAAGGCGTTCGCCGTCGACATCGCGCGGCCGCGGCCCGGCGAGCGGGTTCTCGATGTCGCCGCCGGCAGCGGCGACCTGGCCGCGGCGCTGGCGCGCCGCGTCACTGACAGGGGCGAAGTCTGGATCACCGACATCAACCGCCGCATGCTCGAGCGCGGGCGCGACCGCCTGCTCGACGCCGGGTGCCTCGCGCCGGCGGTGCAATGCGACGCCGAGCGGCTGCCTTTCGCCGAGCGCGTATTCGATTGCGTCACGGTCGGCTTCGGCTTGCGCAACATGACGCGCAAGGAAGCCGCGCTAGCGGAGATGACGCGCGTGCTCAAGCCCGGTGGCCGCATGGTGGTGCTGGAGTTCTCCCGGGTGCACGAGGCGCTGCGGCGCGCCTACGACCTCTATTCCTTCCGCGTGCTGCCCTGGCTCGGCGAGAAGGTGGCCGGCGATGCCGCCGCCTACCGCTACCTCGCCGAGTCGATCCGCATGCACCCGGACCAGCAGGCGTTGAAGGCGATGATGGAGCAGGCGGGCCTCGCGCAGGTCGAGGTCTATAACCTTGCCGCGGGCGTGGTCGCGGTGCATCGGGGTGTGCGGATTTGATAGCATCAGCGGTTCGGAGGAAGCACCCATGAATAAATTGCTGGCGGCGGTATTCGCAGTGTCACTAGGAACGATATTGTTTATGGCGGACGCCGATGCCGCGCGCCTCGGCGGCGGCCGTACCGTGGGGACGCAGCGAAGCATCACGGCGCCTCCCGCGCAGCAGGCCGCTCCGGCGCAAAAGGCGCCGCAGGCCGCGCCTGCACCGGCCGGCGGCCTCTGGGGTGGCATCCTCGGCGGTTTGGCGCTTGGCGGGCTGCTCGGCTACTTCTTCGGCGGCAATGGATTGTTCGGCTTGCTGGTGGTGGCGGGCCTGGCGTTTTTCGCCGTGGTCGCGGTCCGCGGGTTGATGCGAAGCCGGGCCGGCGCGCCGATGCCGGTCGCAGCCATGGGCAACTCCGAAGAAACAGTACGCATGCCGTCGCCCCAGGCCGTCCCGATGTCCACCGCGGCGCGCTTTCCCGCGGGCTTCGATGCCGACGGCTTCCTGCGCGGCGCCAAGGTGAATTTCGTCAAGCTGCAGCTCGCCAACGATCGCGGCGACCTCGAGGAGATCCGCGAGATCACCACGCCGGAGCTGTTCGAAACGCTGCAGAACGACGTGCAAGCGCGTGTCGGCCGGCAGGAGACCGACATCAGCGGCCTCGAGGCGCGGCTGCTCGATCTGGCGACCGAAAACGGCCAGTACTGGGCGAGCGTCGGCTTCTCGGGCCAGGAGCGCGAGCGGCCCGGCGCGCAGCCGGCGTCGTTCAGCGAGGTGTGGAACCTGGTGAAGCCGGTCGACGGCTCCAGCGGCTGGCTGCTCGCCGGCATCCAGCAGATGCATTGAGCGCCAGCCACGAGATTGCATTTTGTTTTCTTCTCAATCAGCTTCTTGAGCGTGAGGGCTGGGCGCGCGAAAGGCTCGCGCCCTTTGCCGGCGAGCGCGTAGAGCAGCGCGCCGGCCTGCTCCCGGCGCTTCGCTTCACGATCCTTGAAGGCGGGCGGGTAGAGGCGGGCGGCGAGTCGCCGACACTTACCCTGGCGCTCAAGCCCGGCGCGCTGGCGGCGCTGGCGCGCGGCGAGGAGCACCTGATGCGCGAGGTCGAGGTGTCGGGCAACGCCGAGCTTGCCGCCGCAGTGCTGCATCTCGCGCGCTACCTGCGCTGGGATTTCGAGGAAGACCTGTCGACGGTGATCGGTGACGTCGCCGCGCACCGCGTGGCGCAGGCGGCGCGCGCCTTCGCCGCCTGGCAGGCCGACGCGGCGCGGCGCGTGACCGAATCGCTCGCCGACTACGCCGCCGACGAGAAGCGCGTGCTGGTGCGCCGCGCCGACCTGGAGCTCCACGCGCGCGGCGTCGCCGAACTGCGCGACGCGCTCGAGCGCCTGGCGAAGCGGGTCGAGCGCCGGTGAGGCGGCTGGCGCGGCTGCTGCGGATCGCGGTCGTCGGGCTGCGCTTCGGCCTGCACGAATTCGTCCCGGGTCTCTCGGAAAACTGGCTGTTTTCGCTTTTTTCCGATCAATCTGTATCCAGAGGAGAAAGGCTGAGAAAAGCCCTGGAAACCCTGGGGCCGATCTTCGTCAAGTTCGGCCAGGTACTGTCCACCCGCCGCGACCTGCTGCCGCTCGACATCGCCGACGAGCTGGCGAAATTGCAGGACAAGGTGCCGCCTTTTGATTCGGATCTTGCAGTTACAGAAATTGAAGTTGCCTTGGGTCGGAAAATTTCAGAAATGTTTTTAAATTTCGAAAAAACACCAACGGCAAGCGCTTCGATCGCTCAGGTCCATCTCGCAACCCTGCAAGACGGGCGCGAGGTGGCGGTCAAGGTGCTGCGGCCGGGGGTGGAGCGCGCCATCGCGAAGGACGTGGCGCTGCTCGAGACGGGGGCGGCGCTGGTCGAGCGCCTGTGGGCCGAGGGCCGGCGCCTCAAGCCGCGCGAGGTGGTGGCGGAGTTTGCGCGCCACCTCGACGACGAGCTGGACCTGATGCGCGAAGCCGCCTGCGCCAGCCAGCTGCGGCGCAATTTCAAAGACTCGCCGCTGATGGTGGTACCCGAGATTCACTGGGATCTCTGCGCGCAGCGCGTGATGGTCATGGAGCGGATGCACGGCACTCCGATTTCCCAGATAAACATCCTGAGGGAAAAAAAGATCGACATCCCAGCTCTCGCGCGCGCCGGGGTGGAAATCTTCTTCACCCAGGTGTTCCGCGACGGTTTTTTCCACGCCGACATGCATCCCGGCAACATCCTGGTCGCGGACGACGGCAAGTACGTCGCGCTCGACTTCGGCATCATGGGCACGCTCACCGAGATCGATAAAAATTATCTCGCGCAGAACTTCCTCGCCTTCTTCAACCGCGACTACCGGCGCGTGGCGCAGGCGCACCTCGACGCCGGCTGGGTGCCGCCGGGCACGCGCGTGGACGAGTTCGAGGCGGCGATCCGCGCCGTGTGCGAGCCGATCTTCGCCCGGCCGCTGAAGGAGATCTATTTCGGCCGGCTGCTGCTGCGGCTGTTCCAGACCTCGCGGCGCTTCAACGTCGAGATCCAGCCGCAGCTCGTGCTGCTGCAGAAGACGCTGCTCAACATCGAGGGCCTCGGCCGCGAACTCGACCCGGATCTCGACCTGTGGGCCACGGCCAAGCCGTTCCTCGAGCGCTGGATGGACGACCAGGTGGGCTGGCGGGCGCTATTGCGCGCGGTGAAGCAGGAGGCGCCCTATTGGGCGGCCGCGCTGCCGCAGCTGCCGCGCCTCATCCACCGCGCGCTTGCCGAGGACCGGGTCGGCGCGCTGCGCGCGGCGCTCGAACGCCTCGCTGACGAAAACGCAAGGCGCAACGATTTGCTCGGCGGTTTTCTCGTGGTCCTGGTTCTTGCGGTCGGCGTGATTGTTGTGGCGGTGTTTCTGTTCTGATTAAGATGCGCCTGCAGTGCTGATCGCCTTCGTCCTCGTCTACCTGGTCGTCACCATCGCCATCGGGCTGTGGGCGGCAAAGCGCGTGCACA
>DASWEU010000149.1:0-1510 GCA_036394595.1 Burkholderiales bacterium
GTTGCGCATGGCGGCGCGGGGATCGAGGAGCTGTGCGATTGGTTGATTGCCCGCACCGGCGCCACGCCCGAGGTCATTGGCGTGGCCATCGAAATGACGCAGGGCCCCGTCGTCGAAGCCTTGTTGGAACGCGGTTTTTGCGTCTATGGGATCAATCCCAAGCAGCTCGATCGGTTCCGCGACCGCTTCACCGGTGGCCGGCGCCAAGGATGACCGGCGCGACGCTCACGTGCTGGGCGACAGCTTGCGCACCGATCGGCACGCCTTTCGGCGTCTGTCGAATGACGAGCCAGTGATTGTAAAGCTGCGCGAGTGGTCGCGGATGACCGACGACCTGCAGCAGGAACGCATTCGTCTGGCCAGCCGCATGCGTGAGCAGCTCTGGCGCTATTACCCCCAGATGCTCGAGCTGGCTGACGACCTCGCCGCGGATTGGTTTCTCGATTTGTGGAACCAGGCACCGACACCAGCGAAGGCGGCCCGGCTGCGTCAGACCACCATCGAGCGGTTTGTCAAAGCGCACCGCCTGCGCCGTTGGCAGGCTCCCGAGGTTCTGCGCATCCTCAAACAGAAGCCGTTGTCGGTGGCACCTGGGGTGGTCGAGGCGGCGAGCGACCATATCCGCACGCTGACCGTCCGCATCAGGTTGGTCAATCAGCAGCTGAAAGCAGCGCACCGCAAGTTGGACGAACTCTGCGCCCAGCTCGTCCCGTCCGAGGAGGACGAGCCGGGGCAGCAATGCGAGCAGCGCGACGTGGTGATCCTGCGATCCATGCCCGGGCTCGGAAGGACCATCCTCGCCGTGCTGCTCGCCGAGGTCTGGCAGCCTCTGCGCCGGCGAGATTATCACGCCTTGCGCAGCCTGTCCGGAGTGGCCCCAGTGACCCGCCGCAGCGGCAAAACCTGCGTCGTCGTGCGCCGTTATGCCTGCAATAAGCGGCTCGCGAACGCGCTCTATCATTGGGCGCGCGTGGCAACCCAGCACGACGCGCTCAGCCGCCGCCGTTATGCCGCGCTGCGCCAGCGCGGCCACAGCCACGGCCGCGCCCTGCGCACCGTCGCCGACCGCTTGCTGTCGGTGGCCTGCACCCTGCTCGAACAGCAGACGCTGTTCGACCCCGCCTACGAGGTTCGCGAGGCCGCCGGCGCGTGAGCATCCGGTTCCATCCCTTTGTTCGATCGAAAACGGCCATCCCTTCGTCCCGACCTGCCTCCTGGCAGAGCGCCGCGCGCAGCGGCAGTCAAGGATGCCGCCGCGAACGCGGCGGCACCGGCGGAGCCGGCGCAAAGCGTCCTTGACAGAGCGAGCACGGTGCTACGCTTGTCCTGGAGGCACTGCACCACGACAGTGTCCCGCGGGGTTATTGCCCCTTTTTTTCGCTTGATCATTGGTGGGAGGTCCGCTTCCTCCAGCAAGGAGTCAGCTGCGAACCTGACTTCCTCGATCAGGGCGCGGAGCCGTCCCTCGAGTTCGTCGATGCCGAATTGCACGACGTTGTCCTCACGTTTT
>DASWEU010000150.1:0-21987 GCA_036394595.1 Burkholderiales bacterium
TACTACAGCATGGTCGTCGGCGGGGCGTACCTGTTGCTGGTGGTCCTGCGCCGGATGATCCTCAAGGAGCCGTTCAAGCAGCAATACCAGGAGCGCACGTGATCTGGTTCATGCTGGCGCTGCTGCTCGGCCTGATGCTGATCGGCATCCCGATCCTGCTGTGCATCGCGCTGGTCGGCTTCGTCGGCATGGCGGCGGAGCCGGGCGTCGTCATGCCGCTGTTCGCACAGAAGACTTTCACGCAGCTCGATTCGTACACGCTGCTCGCGCTGCCGTTCTTCATCCTGGCGGGCTCGCTGATGTCGGCGGGCGGCATGAGCCAGCAGCTGGTGGATTTCTCGCGCGTGCTGGTGGGGCACCTGAAGGCGGGCCTCGCGCACGCCTCGATCGTCGCCAGCATGGTGTTTGCCGGCATCTCGGGATCGTCGACCGCGGACGCATCGGCGATTGCGGCGATCGTGATCCCGACGATGAAGCGCTCGGGCTACAAGGCGGGCTTCGCCGCCGCGCTCATCGCCTGCGCCGGCACCATCGGCGCCATCATTCCGCCCAGCATGACGATGGTGGTCTACGGCGCCATCGCCCAGGTCTCCATCGGCGGCCTGTTCCTCGGCGGCATCATCCCCGGGATCCTGATCGGCTTGTTCCTGATGGGAACGGTCAAGCTGTACACCTACCACCCGGATTATCCGGAACTGAGGGTCGTGCACGGCCGCTTCGTTCCCAAACAGATCCTGGTTTCCTTGAAAACGGTATGGCCGGCGCTGGTCGCGCCGATCATCATCGTCGGCGGCATCCTGAGCGGCGTATTCACCGCGACCGAGGCGGGCGTGGTCGCGTGCCTGTACGCGTTCATTGTCGGTTTCTTCTTCTACCGCAAGATCAAGCTGTCGAATCTGGTCGGCATCTTCGTCGAAGCGGCCATCACCACGACCATGGTGTCCGCGGTCATCGCGGTCTCGGGCGCGATGGGCTGGCTGCTCGCCTACATGCAGTTCAACGACATGGCGGTGGGCTGGGTGACCGCCACCTCGAACAGCCCGGTCGTGGTGCTGCTAGTGTTCGCGGTGGTCATGATCCTGCTCGGCACGTTCGTCGATTCGCTCGCCATCCTGCTGGTGTTCGCGCCGGTAGCGGTCGAATTGTGCAAGCGCTACGGCATCGACCCGATCCAGATGGGCCTGGTGATGGTGATCTGCAACCAGATCGGCGCCGTGTCGCCGCCCACCGCGCCGTTGCTCTTCGTCACCACCAACATCGCGCAGACCACGCTCGACGAGACCAATCGCCATGTCTGGACGTTCTTCACGGCGGAATGCGTGGTGCTGCTGCTGGTGATTCTTGTCCCGGGCTTGTCGAACTGGATTCCTCGATACTTCCTCGGTTGAGCTAGACTCGGCGCATGCAAAGCGCCTCTTGGCGGACCCCGCTCGTCGTTCTGGTCTGCGGTTGCGTCATCATGACGATCTCCTTCGGCATCCGCGCCGGCTTCGGCCTGTTCCTGCAGCCGATGGCGCTGGAGTACGGCTGGGGGCGGGAGGTGTTCTCCTTCTCCATCGCGCTGCAGAACCTGATGTGGGGCGCGCTCGGCGCGGTCGCCGGCGGCTTCGCCGATCGCTACGGCCCGGGGCGCGTGATCGCTGGCGGGGCGATCTGCTACATCCTCGGCCTGGTCGGCCTCGCCACCATTGCCACGCCGTGGCTCCTGCACCTCAATTGCGGCCTGCTGCTGGGCGGCGCGCTGGGCGGGACGTCGTTCGGCATCATCCTCGCCGTCATCGGGCGCACCGTCGCGCCGGAGCGGCGCAGCCTCTACATGGGCCTCGCCACCGCGGCCGGGTCGTTCGGCCAGTTCATCCTGCTGCCGGTCACGCAGATCCTGATCGCGACACTCGACTGGCACGTGGCGCTGCTGGTGCTGGCGGGCGTCGCGGCGCTGATCCTGCCGCTGACCCTCGCGCTCGCCGGCAAGCCTGGCGGCGGCGTGCAGAGCACGCAGTCGATCGGCGAAGCGCTGCACGAAGCGATGGGCGAGAGGGGATTCCACCTGCTGTTCTGGGGCTATTTCGTCTGCGGCTTCCACATTGCCATGCTCACGGTGCACCTGCCGGCGTTCGTCACCGACGCCGGCCTGCGACCCGAGCACGGCATGACGGCGCTGGCGCTGATCGGCCTGTTTAACATCTTTGGCACGCTGGGCGCGGGCTACTTCGGCGGCAGGTTCAGCAAGAAATACCTGCTGTCGGCGATCTATTCGATTCGTGCGGTGCTCATCAGCCTGCTGGTCCTGTTTCCCTTGTCGCCGTTGATCCTGTATGTGTTTGCCTGCGGCATCGGGCTGCTGTGGCTCGGCACCGTGCCGCTGACCAACGGCCTGGTCGGCCAGATCTTCGGCATGCGCTACGCGGCCATGCTCGCCTCGATCGTTTTCTTCGGGCACCAGATCGGCAGCTTCGTCGGCGTGTGGCTCGCCGGCTATCTCTATGACCACACCGGCTCCTACTCGGGCGCGTTCATCGCCTCGATCGGCCTCGGCGTCTTCGCCGCCCTGATCAACCTGCCGGTGAACGAGCAGCCGCTCGCCGAGCGGCGCGCCGCACCGATCGCCGCATGATGCGAAGGCCTTTTATCTGGAAGATGATGCTGGTCATGGTGCTGTCGTTCGCCACGGCCGCGGCGTTCTCGGCCTACCTCAAGCCCGGCATGCTGATCGAGTTCGCCAACCTGGTGCTGTGCGGCTGATGCACGACGAAAAAATCAAGCTGCGCATCACCGAGAGCGGGCAGCAGATCGAGGTAGTGGTGTTCAGCAAGCGCGCCGGCGCGATCGAGGTGGTGATCGGCGAGGGCGTGCACAACATGAAGTGCACCCTGACGCCGACGCGCAACGGCCTCGCCTATGCCGGCAGCGTGCGCGGCCGCGAGCTGGTCTACGAGCGCAGCCAGAAGGACGTCGAGGCCGAGCTCAACCTCATCAACCAGGCCTACGGCAAATCCCGGCCGCGCTAGGAGCGCGTAAACTGCGCTGACGAGAGGACGCCCCCATGGGACCCGAGTCACAGGGCTTTCTGCTGAACTGCTGGTACGTCGCCGCCTGGGATCACGACCTGATCGACGGCAGGCTGCTGGCGCGAACGCTGCTCGAAAAGCCGGTGGTGCTCTACAAGGGCGACAGCGGGCGCGTCGTCGCGCTCGACGACCGTTGCTGCCACCGCGGCGCCAGGCTCTCCAACGGCCGGCGCGAAGGCGACGACGTGCGCTGCATGTACCACGGCCTGAAATTCGATGCGACGGGCAAGTGCATCCAGATTCCCGGCCAGGACAACATCCCGCCGCGGCTCGGCGTGCGCGGCTATCCGGTGGTCGAGCGCGACCACCTGATCTGGATCTGGATGGGCGACCCCGCGGCTGCCGATCCGGCGAAGATTCTCGATTTTCCCTACCTGCGCGACCCGGCCTGGCGCGGCAAGCCCGACTACATGCATTACGACGCGAACTACCTGCTGATCGTCGACAACCTCAGCGACTTCGCCCATCTCGCGTTCGTGCACACCAAGACGCTGGGGGGCTCGGAGGAATACGCCTATCAGTCGAAGCCGACGGCCGTCGAGCGCCTCGAGGACGGCTTCCGCGTCGAGCGCTGGCACCTGGCCGCCGACGCGCCGCCGTTCCACCGCAAAGTGGTGCGCAACGTCGGCAAGGTCGACCGCCGCAACATCGCGCGCATGTACGTGCCGGGCATCTTCTTCATGGAAACACTGTTCTCGCCGGCCGGCAGCGGCGCCGAGCGCGGCAACCTGCAGGGCGCGCGGCAATATCGCAACTGCCAGTTCTTCACGCCCGAGACGCGCCGCAGCACCCATTTCTTCTGGGATTACCTGCACGACTACGAGCTGCAGGACCCGACCATCGCGCTGTCGCTCAACAAGAGCCTGGTCGAGGGCTTCCTCGAAGACAAGTTCATCATCGAGGGCCAGCAGGAAGTGCTCGACGCCGACCCGGGCTTCAGGATGAACGGCATCGTCGCCGACGCGCCGCTGGCGCACTTCCGCCGCACCCTCGGCAAGTTGATCGACGCCGAGCGCAACGCGTCCCAGCCTGCAGCCGCCTGAGCTGCCCGCCTCGGAATGGGTGGCGCGCTGGGCGCCGCTGGTCGCGCGCGGGCCGGTGCTCGATCTTGCTTGCGGCAGCGGCCGCCATTCCAGGCTGTTTCTGGAGAGGAATCTTCAAGTCGTTGCAGTAGACCGGGAAGCGCAGGCCCTTCCGAAAAATGTTGTTTTTGTAAAAGCGGATCTCGAAGACGGGCGTCCCTGGCCGTTTGCGGGTCAACGCTTCGGCGCGATTGTCGTTACCAATTACTTGCACCGTCCTTTGCTGCCGGCCATCGCCGGGTCGCTGGAGCAGGGCGGCATCCTGATCTACGAGACCTTCATGCGCGGGAACGAAAAATACGGGCGGCCCTCCAATCCGGACTTCCTGTTGCGTCCCGGGGAGTTGCTGGAATCTTTCAATAAGCTTTCCGTGATCGCCTTCGAGCAAGGCTACGTCACGCGACCGAAGGTCGCGGTCGTGCAGCGCCTCTGCGCGCGGCAGTGAAAGGGATAGAATCCACTCCCATGATTACCGGTAGCTTGGTTGCGATCGTTACCCCAATGCGCGAGGACGGCGCGCTCGACCTCGCGCGCTTCAAGAGCCTGATCGACTGGCACGCCGCCGAAGGCACCGACGGCATCGTGGTGGTCGGCACCACCGGCGAGTCGCCCACCGTCGACTTCGACGAGCACAAAGAGCTGATCCGCATCGCGGTCCAGCATTCCAAGGGGCGCATCCCGGTCATCGCCGGCACCGGCGGCAACTCGACCGTCGAGGCGATCGAGTTGACGGCGTCGGCGAAGGAAAATGGCGCCACCGCCTGCCTGTCGGTCGTACCGTACTACAATAAGCCGACGCAGGAAGGCCAGTACCTGCATTTCCGCAAGATCGCGGAGACGGTGGACCTGCCGCTGATCCTGTACAACGTGCCGGGCCGCACCGTGGCCGACCTGCAAAACGACACCGTGCTGCGGCTGGCGCAGGTGCCGGGCGTCATCGGCATCAAGGACGCCACCGCCAACATGGAGCGCGGCACCGACCTGATCCGGCGCCTGCCGCGCAACTTCGCCATCTACAGCGGCGAGGATTCGGCTGCGCTGGCGCTGATCCTGCTTGGCGGACACGGGGTGATCTCGGTGACCGCCAACGTCGCGCCGAAGCTGATGCACCAGATGTGCGCCGCGGCGCTGGTCGGCGACGTGAAAAAGGCGCGCGAGCTGAACCAGAAGCTCCTGCCGCTGCACCAGAAGCTGTTCGTCGAGGCCAATCCGATCCCGGTGAAGTGGGCGATGAGCGAGATGGGCCTGATCGAGTCCGGCCTGCGCCTGCCGCTGTCGCCGCTGGCGGAACGTTTCCACCAGACGGTGCGCGAGGCGATGCACGAGGCCGGCATTGCGCTGCCCGGCCTGCGCATGGTGAAGGGCCGCAAGTAGTGCGCTGGATGCTCGCCGCGGCGCTGGTTCTCGGCGGCTGCCAGTCCGCCCAGGAAGCGATGGAAGGCAAGATCGACTACAAATCCGAGCGCAAGCTGCAGCCGCTCGAGATTCCGCCCGACCTCACCGCGCCGCAGGGCGACAACCGCTATCAGGTGCCGGAGTCCGGCCCGTCGTCGGCGACCTATTCCGGCTACCAGTCGGGGCGGCGCGATCCGCGCGCGCCGGGCACCGCCGTGCTGCCGGAGTTCGACCAGATCCGCGTCGAGCGCGCCGGCACGCAGCGCTGGCTGGTGGTGCAGGAGCCCGCCGAGCGGCTGTGGCCGCGGGTGCGCGATTTCTGGGCCGAGAACGGCTTCCTGCTGAAGACGGAGCTGCCCGAAGCGGGCGTGATGGAGACCGACTGGGCCGAAAACCGCGCCAAGATCCCGCAGGGGGTGGTGCGCGACCTGCTCGGCAAGGTGTTCGACCAGCTCTACACCAGCTCCGAGCGCGACAAGTTCCGCACCCGCCTCGAGCGCACCGCCGACGGCAAGGGCACGGAGATCTACGTCAGCCACCGCGGCATGCAGGAGGTCTACACCAGCGGCCGCGATCCGGTGTCGGGCGCGCCCGGCCAGACTGCGTGGGCGCCGCGCGATACCGACCCCGAGCTGGAGGCCGAATTCCTCCGCCGCCTGATGGTGCGCCTGGGCTCGACGGTCGAGCAGGCGAAACAGGCCGCCGCCGGCGGCGTGCCGCAGTTCCGTGCCGAGCTGAAGAAGGGCAATGCCGGCGTCGAGGCGCTGCAAGTGCTCGAGCCTTTCGACCGCGCGTGGCGGCGCGTCGGCCTCGCCCTCGACCGCGTCGGCTTCACCGTCGAGGACCGCGACCGGCAGAAAGGCGTGTACTTCGTGCGCTACGCCGATCCCGAGGCCGAATCGAAGGACGGCTTCTTCTCGCGCATGTTCGGCAGCGACAAGAACAAGGC
Source organism: Burkholderiales bacterium (assembly GCA_036394595.1). Lineage (GTDB taxonomy): Bacteria > Pseudomonadota > Gammaproteobacteria > Burkholderiales > SG8-39 > SCGC-AG-212-J23. Next base: position 6,495 of record DASWEU010000150.1, read on the forward strand.
CGAGCAGTACCGCGTGCAGGTGATGCAGGCCGGCGCCAACAGCCAGGTCAACGTGCTCGACCGCAACGGCGGGTCCGACAGTTCCAAGACGGCGCAGCGCATCCTGTCGCTGCTGCACGAGCAGCTCAAGTAGTCGTTGCGTTTCGCGTCGCTCGCCAGCGGCAGCAAGGGCAACTGCCTGGTCGCCGAAGCGGCCGGCACGCGCGTGCTGATCGATTGCGGCCTCGGCCTGCGCGACACCGAGCGGCGCCTGGCGCGCCTCGGCCTCGAGCCCGGCGGCATCCGGGCGATCCTCATCACCCATGAGCACGGCGACCATGCATCGGGGGCCTTCGATTTCGCCGCTGCGCACGGCGCGGAGGTGTTTCTCACGCACGGAACGCTGGCGGCATTGAAGTCTGAAAAGGCATTGTTGTCCAAGAAAATTACCTTTTTAAACGCAAAAGAGAAATTCGCGATCGATGGTATTGAGGTCGTGCCATTCACCGTGCCGCACGACGCCCGCGAGCCGGTGCAGTACGTGCTCTCCGACGGCGGCGCACGGCTCGGCGTCCTCACCGACATCGGCGTGTCGACGCCGCACGTGGAGCAGACGCTCTCGGGCCTCGAGGCGCTGGTGCTGGAGTGCAACTACGACCGCGACTTGCTGTGGAACGGCGCCTATCCGCGCTGGCTGAAGGAGCGCATCGGCGGGCCTTTCGGGCACCTCGACAACCGCGATTCTGGCCGCCTGCTCGCGGCGCTCGACCGCTCGCGCCTGAAGCACGTGATCGGCGCCCATCTCTCGCAGCAGAACAACCGCCCGGCGCTGGCGCGCACGGTACTCGCCGAGGCGCTCGGCTGCGAGGAGAGCTGGGTGGGCATCGCCACCCAGGAAGAGGGCTTTGCCTGGCGGGAAATCTAGGCCCTAGAGGCCGGCAGTGGAGCTCGCCACGGCGGGAAACGACGCCGCCCAGATTTCCTGGAAGCGGCCGCGCATCGCCAGCGCCTCGGTGTCGTCGTTGAGCCCTACTGCGCCGCGCATCAGCGCTGCCACCGGTCGACGCACGTAATGCGCGGCGTCGAGCACCAGGAAGGCGTCCTGCACCTCGCGGATTTCCTCGTGCGTGCGGTTGATCTGGATGGCGTGCGAAAAGCGCGCCAGCAGCGCCATGGCGCGCGGGCAATAGCGCGTCAGGTGGTCGGTCTCGTGCAGCACCAGGAACAGGCGCCGCGTGCGGCTGGCGAGCAGAAAGCGCTCAAGAGCGGCGATGCGCGCGGGGTCGTTCAGCCGCAGCGCCTGGCCGTCGGGATCGAAGATGCGCAGCTCGCGCCCGGTCTGCTCGAGCAGCCGGTCGACGGCCGCATCGAAGCCCGCGCGCGTATCGAACTGCTCGTAGATCGCCTCAGTCATCGTGCCGTTCCAGGTGGACGTAGCCCGAGCGCCGCCATTGTCCGACCATTGTCGCGATCCCGGCAAGTCGGGTGGCGTTGATTTCGCGCCGGTCGGCAAACTCCCGCATCGCCGGCCGCAGGCGCGCCGGCACCGCCACCGTGTCGCCGTTGAGGAAGAAAAGCGGCCCCGAATAAAGCAGCTGTGACTTCGGGTCGAGCCGCATCCACCTGCCACGCGCCGGACGCGGGCGGTAGACCACGTGATGCTTGGGCAGGGTCAGGTATTCGCCGAGGAAGCGGATGGTGTCGCCGCGGGACCAACGGATCTTCTGCAGAAGTCGATCGGTAAAAGAAATCATTGGTTGCGGAATGGAGGCGGGCGCACGGGCCGGTGTCAGGCGCGGGTCGCCGAAGGCCGCGTCCGGCATGCCGCGCTCGTGAAGAAAATCGAGGAACGCCGCACCGAGTTCGGCGCCGCGCGGCGCGCGAAAGCCCACGGAGTAGGTGGTGCAATCCTCGAGCGCCACGCCGTCGTGCTTCCAGCCGGGCGGCAGGTAGAGCAGGTCCCCCGGTTTTGACAAAAAGATATTCTTCGAACCGTGGGGTGGCCACACCGTCCACTTGCGCACCCCGCAGCCCTGGATCAGGAATACGTCGTAGGAATCCACGTGCGGGCCGACGCCGCCGCCCGGCGAGGCATAGCTCACCATCACGTCGTCGAGGCGCGCCTGCGGAATGAAGTCGAAGCGCCGCAGCAGCCGGTCGGCCGCCGCGAGCTGCAGGTTGACGCCGCTCACCAGCAGGCTGGCATTCTTCTTTGCAATGAATGCCTTTCTGAAAGGTCCGTGCGTGGTTTCCCACTTGTTACCGTGGCGTTGCACCAGGCGGGATTCGACGTCGGTGCGCGCGGCGAGAGCGGTGAGCGCACTTTTGCCGGGCATGCCGATGATCGGTGGCAGTGCGGCAGGTACGAAAAGCGGGCGCTTCTGCCAGTGGCGCCGCAAGAATTCGCGCGGCGTCAAACCTCCCAGCAACGGTGAACGCATGTGACGATTCTAAGGCTAGCGAAGCTGCAAACAATCTGCATAGAATCGACGCCAATGCTCCAGCCGGGACAAGCCGCGCCGTCCTTCGAACTTCCCGACGCCGACATGCAGCCGGTCAGTCTGTCGACGTTCAAGGGGAAAAAGCATGTCGTGCTTTATTTCTACCCGCGCGACGGCACGCCCGGCTGCACCATGGTGACCACCGAGTTCTCGGATCACGAGGACGATTTCGGCAAGCACGACTGCGTGGTGTTCGGCGTGTCACCCGACGATTGCCTGACGCACGCCGACTTTCGCGACCGCAACGGCGTCACCATCGCGCTGCTCTCGGACCCGGAGGGCGAGGTGTGCCGCCAGTACGGCGTGTACCGCGAGAAGGACACCGAGGGCGCGCGCCGCGAATGCCTGGTGCGCTCGACCTTCGTCATCGACAAGAAGGGCGTCATCCGGCACGCGGCCTACGACGTCAATCCGCGCGGCCACGCCGCTCAGGTGTTCGATCTGGTGCGAAGACTGCGCGCGTAAGCAGGCTCCTGCATACCTAGCTGAGCGCGGAGTATCATTGCCCCTGGAGGGGGCATGGTCGCAGACATCCTGTCGTACGGAATAGGGACGCTCACCGCGTTCGTGGTGGTCGCGGGTCTGGCGTTCGTGTTCATCCGCGATATCACGCAGAAAAAACACAGCGTGCTGCGTAATTACCCGATCGTCGGGCGGTTGCGCTACTTCTTCGAAGAACTCGGCGAGTACTTCCGGCAGTATTTCTTCTCCGGCGACCGCGACGAGATGCCGTTCAACCGCGCTACGCGCGGCTGGGTCTATCGCCTGGCGAAGAACGAAGGCGGCGTGATCGGCTTCGGCTCGACCTACGACCTGCACCAGCCGGGCGCGCTGATCTTCGTCAACCATCCGTTTCCGGTGCTCGAGGAGGAGCGGCTGCCGACGCCGTCGCTGATCCTCGGCGAGGGCTATTGCAAGCAGCCGTTCGAGGCGCGCTCGATCGTCAACATCAGCGGCATGAGCTTTGGCGCCATCTCGGCGCCGGCGGTGCGCTCGCTGTCGCGCGGCGCAGCGGTCGCCGGCTGCTGGATGGACACCGGCGAGGGCGGCCTGTCGCCTTACCACCTGGAGGGCGGCTGCGACATCATCATGCAGATCGGCACTGCCAAGTACGGCGTGCGCGATTCGCACGGCAACCTGTCCGGCGACCGGCTGGTCGAGCTCGCGCGCGCCGTCAAGGCGTTCGAGATCAAGCTGTCGCAAGGCGCCAAGCCCGGCAAGGGCGGCGTGCTGCCCGGCAAGAAAGTCACCGCCGAGATCGCGCAGATCCGCGGCATTCCCGAGGGGCGCGATTCGATCAGCCCCAACCGCCATCGCGACATCTCCAACATGAACGAGCTGCTGGAGAAGATCAACTGGATGCGCGAGCTCACCGGCCGGCCGGTGGGCGTGAAGACCGCGGTGGGCGGCTGGCGCTTCATGAACGACATGGCGGAGATCATCCACCGCCGCGGCATGGAGTTCGCTCCCGATTTCCTGGTCATCGACGGCGGCGAGGGCGGCTCGGGGGCGGCGCCGCAGGCGCTGGCCGATCACATGGGTCTGTCCATCGAGGAAGCGTTGCCGCGCGTCGTCGACGCGCTGATCGAGACCGGCCTGAAGAGCCGCGTGCGCGTCGTCGCCTCCGGCAAGATCGTCACCTCGGCGCGCGCGGCCTGGGCGCTTTGCGTCGGCGCCGATTTCATCAACACCGCGCGCGGCTTCATGTTCTCCCTCGGCTGCATCCAGGCGCTGCGCTGCCACCAGAACACCTGCCCGACCGGCGTCACCACCCACAACAAGCGCCTGCAGCGCGCGCTGGTGGTGGAGGAGAAATACCTGCGCGTCGCCAACTACGCCAACAACATGAACCGCGAGATCGACATGATCGCGCACTCCTGCGGCGTGCGGCACTCGCGCGAGCTCAAGCGCGAGCACGTGCGCATCGTGCAGGCGAGCGGGCAGTCGATCGCGATGAACATGCTCTACCCGTACCCGGAGCCGAAAGCGAAGATGAAGGTCGCTTGACGAGGCTGCATGCCGACTGAGCACCGCGCCGAAGCGCGCAGCGCCGGACTGCATTACGTCACCGACGGCCTGCGCGGCATCACGCGCAGGCGCACCGGAACCGGCTGGGCCTATTACACGCCGCGCGGCGTGCGCATCACCGACGAAAGCGCGCGCACGCGGCTCAACCGCCTCGCCATTCCGCCGGGCTGGTCCGACGTCTGGATCTGCCCGGATCCGGACGGGCACATCCAGGCCACGGCGCGCGACGCGCGCGGGCGCAAGCAGTATCGCTACCACCCGTCTTACCGCGAGGCGCGCGACCGCTCGAAGTTCAAGCGCATGCTGGAATTCAGCGAGGTGCTGCCGCGCCTGCGCGAGCGCATCGAGCGCGATCTGCGCGCGCCTGACCTCAGCCGCAAGCAGCTGCTCGCGACCGTGGTGCGCCTGCTCGATCGCACGCTGATCCGCGTCGGCAACGACGAGTACGTGCGCGAGAACAAGTCCTACGGCCTCACCACGCTGCGCCGGCGCCACGTCAAGGTGCAGGGCGCGACGCTGCGCTTCGAGTTCCGCGGCAAGAGCGGGGTGGACCACACCATTGCGCTGGACGACCCGCGCCTTGCGCGCATCGTGCAGCGCTGCCGCGACCTGCCGGGACAGCAGATGTTCCAGTACCTCGACGCGGCGAAGAAGCGCCACTCGGTGGAGTCGGACGACGTCAACGTCTATCTGAAGGAGCTCACCGGCCGCGACGTCACCGCCAAGGACTTCCGCACCTGGGGCGGCACCATGACCGCGGCGATGGAGCTGCGGTTCATGGGCGTAGCGGAGAGCCGGCGCAAGGCCGACCACAACATCATCAAGGCGATCGACAAGGTGGCCGTGCGCCTGGGCAACACGCGCTCGGTCTGCCGCAAGTTCTACATCCACCCGGCACTGCTCGAGGCCTACCTGATGGGCGAGATCGTGCCGCAAGCTGAAGTCCTGAAGAAGAACGCGCGGCGCGACAAGCCCGGCGCCGCGCTGCGCCGCGACGAGGTGCTGGTGCTGCAGTTCCTGCAGGACCACCTTTGACCGGCGCCGGCGTGCGCTGCGTGCTCAGGAAGTAAGCCAGGAATTCCACAAGCGCCGGGCAGGCTCGATCACCTCGTTCGCGGTCAAGCCGACGGGCCCGGTTCCGGCACGCACCAGTTCATCCGCCGCGGCGCCGTGCAGGTGCGTGCCCAGGACCAGGGCCGACTCTCCCGTATAGTGCTGCGCCAGCAGCGACCCGAGCAGGCCCGCCAGCACGTCGCCCATGCCGGCGCTCGCCATGCCGGAATTGCCCGTCGTGTTGACGAACCAGTGCCCGTCGCGCGCCACCAGGATGCTGCCGTTGCCCTTGAGCACGACGTGCGCATTGAAATGCTTCGACAGCGCCCGCGCCGCCGCCACCCGGTCGCCCTGGACGGCGGAGATCCCTTCGCCGAGCAAGGTTGCCGCCTCGCCCGGATGCGGCGTCAGGAGCGTTTCGGCGCCACGCCGTGAACAGGCTTCCCGCAGGGATGGGCTGTGTGAAATCAGATTCAAGGCGTCGGCGTCGAGCACGCAAGGGATGTCGCTCGCCAGTGCCGCGCCGACCAGCGTCTCGGCGCGCTCGCCCTGGCCGAGACCGGGACCGACCACCAGCGCGTCCAGGTCAAGCCCGAGTACATCATCGGCGTGCCGAAGCATCAATTCCGGAGCACCAAAATCGACTTTGACTGTGTTTTCTTCCAGTAATCCAACATAAACCCGCCCGACGCCGAGCTTCAATGCAGCGCGCCCGGCAAGCAGGGCGGCGCCATTCATGCCCGCTGCACCGCCGAGCACGCCGAGCGATCCCGCCATGCCTTTATGGAAATTCCTCGGTCTTTTCCTTGCAGCGAAAAGAGTAGGTTCAGCGACCCAGGCCGACGGCGGCAGCAGCTTGCGGACTTCAAGTTCGAGATCTGCAACGCTGAGTTGGCCGCAGTAATCCGGGCCGTCGAGCGTCAGCAGGCCGGGCTTGAGGGCGATGAAGGTGACGGTATGGCTCGCGCGCACTGCGCGCCCCATCACTTTTCCGGTGTCGGAATGCAGGCCGCTCGGAATATCGAGCGCGAGCACCGGGCAGCCTTGCCGGTTGGCGTAGTCGACGAGCTTCGCATAGTCGCCGTCGATGTCGCGCGCGAGCCCGATGCCGAATAGCCCGTCCACCACCAGGCCCCAGGATTTTTCAGGAATGTCCTTCGCGCTCTTCACCAGGGCAACACGGAAGAATTTTTCCTGGAGAAGCTGCGCGACCACTTGCGCGTCGCCGCCGTTATTGCCGGGACCGGCGAGAATCAGTACGTCCTTTGACGTGTCGGAGGCGATCTTCGCCGCGAGTTCCGCGGCGGCAGCGCCGGCGCGCTGCATCAGCGGTGGCGTGACGCTGCCGGCGGCCGCTTCGATGCGGCGGATGTCGGCGGTGAGGTAGACCGGGCCGCGCGTCATTTCTTCGACACGCCGATCAATACATCGGGCAGCCAGGTGGCAAGGTCCGGGAACACGGTGATCAGCGCGATGCACAGCACCATCATGAAGAAGAAGGGCAGCGAGGCGAGCGCGACGTAATTACTGTCGCGCCCGGTCATGGTCTGCAGCACGAAGATATTGAAGCCGAGCGGCGGCGTCAGCTCGGCGATCTCGACCAGCAGCACGATGAAGATGCCGAACCACACCAGGTCGAAGCCCGCCTTCTCGACCATCGGGATGACGATCGAGGTGGTGAGCACGATCATCGAGACGCCGTCGAGCGCGGTGCCGAGCAGGATGTAGACGCCGGCGAGGATCGCGATCAGCATGTAGCGGTTGGGCGCGAGCGAAGCGACCCATTCGGCCAGCGCGCGCGGGATGCCGGTGAACGCCATGCAGGAGGAAAGGAAGGACGCGCCCGCCAGGATGAACATGATCATGCAGGACAGGCGCGTCGCGCCCATCAGGCTGGCCCAGAAGCTTTCGCGATTGAGGCCGCCCGACCACCAGGCGATGGCGAGCGCCCCCAGCACGCCGTAGGCCGCCGCCTCGGTGGCCGTCGCCCAGCCGATCACCATCACCCAGACGATGAACACGATGAGCACCATGCAAGGCACCAGGTGCCTTGCCTTGTAGAGCTTTTCCGAGAACGTCGTTTTCATTTCGGCGGGGGGCGTCTTGTCCGGGTTGAGCAGCGCCCAGACGATGATGTAGCCGGAAAACAGCGCCGTCAGCACGAAGCCGGGAATGAACCCGGCGAGGAACACCTTGATGATCGACACCTCGGCGGCGACCGCGTACACCACCATGATGATCGACGGCGGCAGCAGGATGCCGAGCGTGCCGGCGGCGGCGAGCGAGCCGAGGCAGGTCTTCTCGTCGTAGCCGCGGCGCTTGAGCTCGGGCAGCGCCACCTTGGCGATGGTGGCGCAGGTCGCGGCAGACGATCCGGACACGGTGCCGAAGATCGCGCAGCCGAGGATGTTGACGTGCATCAGCCGGCCCGGCAGCCAACCGAGCCAGGGCGCCAGGCCCTCGAACATCTCCTCCGAGAGCTTGGTGCGGAACAGGATCTCGCCCATCCAGACGAACATCGGCAGCGCGGCGAGTGTCCAGGAGGCGCTCGAGCCCCAGAAGGCCTGGAACAGGTTGACGTCGGGCGGCGTGCTGGTGAAGAACTGCAGCCCGAACCAGGCTACCGCCGCGAGCGCAATGGCGATCCATACGCCGCCGATCAGCAGCAGCAGCAGCAGCGCGAACAGGATCAGCCCGATCTCGAGCGGCGACACTAGACCGACTCCGAAAAATCGCCCGCGGCGCGGCGGGCCTCTTCAGCGCGTTGATAACTTGGTTTTTGTTTTTTGATGACAACAACCAATTCATCCACGACGGCGACGAGGAAAATCAGCATGCCGGCGACGAAGCACATCTGGGGGATCCAGATCGGGATGCGGATGATGCCCTGCGCCACCTCGTGGAATTTCCAGCTCGCGTAGACGAAGCGCGCCACCGCCCACATCATGTAGAGGCCGAAGGCCGTGGTCACGCCGAGCGCGAAGAGCTCCGCCATCCAGCGCCAGCGTCCCTTGAGGAGGTCGAGCCAGAGGCCGACGCGCACCAGCTCGCCGTGGCGGAACGTATGCGCAACCGCGAGGAAGGCGCAGGCCGCGCACAGCCAGGCGGTGACGTCGTCCGCGCCCTGGATCGGGATGCCGACGACGCGCGAGAGCGAGGCCGCCATCATCACGACGAAGATGCCGGCAAGGCAGAGCGCCGCGAGGACGCCCGCCCCGTCGTAGAGGCGGTCGAGAAACCGCCTCAAGCCGCTACTTTCCGCGGTAGGCCTTGAGGATCGCCTGGCCTTCGGCGCCGGCGGACTTTTCCCATTCCGCGGCCATCTGCTCGCCGACCTTGCCGAGCGCCGCCTTCAGCTCCGCGCTCGACTCGGTCAGCGTCACGCCGTTCTTGGCGAGGGCTTCGTCGCCTTCCTTCTCGCGCGCCTTGGACATCTCCCAGCCGCGCGGCTCCGCCGCGGCCGCGGCCTTGAGGATGCCGTCCTGCTGGTCCTGCGGCAGGCGGGCGAAGGCGCGCTCGTTGACCACCACGACGTTCTTCGGATTCCAGGCGTTGGTCCGGGTGTAGTTCTTGACGAACTCCCAGGCCTTGGTCGCGGTTCCGGTCGCCGAAGAGGTAACCATCGCGTTCATCGCGCCGGTGGAGAACATCTGCGGCACGTCGGAAACCTGCACCTGGATGCCGGTAGCGCCCAGCAGCTCGGCGAGGCGCGAGGTGAGCGGGCTGTAGGTGCGCATCTTCAGGCCCTTCAATTCGGCCGAATTCTTCAGCGGATCCTTCGTGTACAGCCCCTGGCCGGGCCAGGCGACCGAGTAGAGGAGCTTGAGGCCGCGGCCCTGGAGCTTCTTCTCCAGCACCGGCTTCTGCGCCTGGTAGAACTTCCACGCGGCGTCGTAGCCCGCGGCGACAAAGGGCACGTTGTCGGCGGCGAACACCGGGTCTTCGTTGGCGAACTGGCCGAGCAGGAACTCCGCGATGTTGACCTGGCCGGTCGACACCGCGCGCAACGTGTCCGCGTGCTTGATGAGCGCCTGGTTGGCGTGCACCGTGATTTCGATGCCGCCGTTGGTGAATTTCCTGACGTCGTCGGCGAAGGCCTTGACGTTGCGCGTGTGGAATTCGCCGTCGCTGTAGGGCGTCGGCATGTCCCATTTGGTCTGCGCCTGAGCGGCGCCGCCGAAAGCGAGCGCGGCCGCCAACAGAGTGATTTGGAGCTTCATTTAGAAATCCTCCCGGAGAACCGCAAATCTTAGCCTAATTCACTCAGCACGATGTCGGCCAACGCGAGCGACGCGGTCAACCCGGGAGATTCGATGCCGAAAAGATTCACCAGCCCGGCAACGCCGTGCGCGCGCGGGCCCTGGATCGCGAAGTCGGCGGCGGGCTCGCCGGGTCCCACGGTCTTGGGCCGGATGCCCGAGTATCCAGGAAGCAGCGCGCCATCGGGCAGCCCGGGCCAGTAGCGGCGGATGGCGGCGTAGAAGCGCTCGGCGCGCTGCGGGTCGACGGCGTAGGAAATGCCTTGCACCCACTCCACATCGGGCCCGAAGCGCGCCTGGCCGGCAAGGTCGAGCGTGACGTGCACGCCAAGCCCGCCGGGCTCGGGCACCGGATAGACCAGGCGCGAGAACGGATTCTTGCCGCTCAGCGAGTAGTAATTGCCCTTCGCATAGAGCTCTCTTGGAATGAATTTCCTTTCAAAACCATGGATACCCCCGGCAACGGTCGGGGCGCGCAGCCCGGCACTGTTCACCAGAATGGAAGCAAAGACGGGGTCTGCGCTTTCCACCTCAATCACAAAGCCGTTGCTTTGAAAAACGGCTTTTTTCATGGGACTCCTCAGCGCCAGCATCGCCCCGTGTGCCTCGGCGTCGCCGAGGTAGGCGAGCATCAGCGCATGGCTGTCGACGATGCCGGTCGAGGGCGAGTGCAGCGCCGCGACGCAGGACAGCTCGGGTTCCATGGCGAGCGCTGTTTCTCGCGTCACCGGGGCCACGTCGGCAACGCCGTTTGCATGCGCCTGCAGTCGAAGGGTTTCAAGGGACGAGAGCTGCTTTTCGTCGGTGGCGATAATCAGTTTGCCGCAGCGGCGGTGGGGGACGCCGTGCGAGGCGCAGTACTCATAGAGAAGACGCCGGCCTTCCACGCAGCTGCGCGCCTTCAGGGAGCCCTTCGGGTAGTAGATGCCGGCGTGGATCACCTCGGAGTTCCGCGAGCTGGTGTGCGTGCCGATCGCGTTTTCGGCCTCGAGGATTACCACCTCGCGGCCGGACAGGGCGAGGGCGCGCGCTACCGCGAGGCCGACGACCCCCGCGCCGATCACGACTGCGTCAAGCTTTTCCACGCGCCAGCCGCCTCTCGAAGACGAGCGCCCCGATCCCGGCAAGCGCCGCGACCGCCGCCATCGGCCGGGCGGTGCCGTCGAATGCGGCGCCCAGCGCGGCGCTGATGATCGCGCCGGCGGTGAAGCCGATCGCACCGATCAGGGATGAGGCGCTGCCGGCCGACTGGGGAAAAGGCGTCAGCGCCGCCGCCATGGCGTTGGGCGCGATCAGCGCCGTGCCAAAAAGCAGCACCATGAAAGGCAGGACCACCGCGAGCCAATGGCCGATGCCGAGCCAGGCGAGGGCGGCGGCCGTGACGCCGGCGCCGCACATCAGGACTGCGCCTAGCCGGAGCAGCCGCGCGATGCCCAGGCGCATCACCAGGCGACTCGCGGCCCAGGCGCCGCAAATCTGTCCGAGCATCACGAGCGCGAACATCAGCCCGTAGGTCACCGTGGACACGCCGAGCCCGCGTACCAGCGTGAACGCCGAGCTCGAAATCCAGGACAGCACGCCGATCTGCGCGCACAGGATCAGGAGGAAAGGCGCGACGAAGCGCCGGTCGCTCAGGATGCCGAAAAAGGTGCGCGCGATGTCGGACGGATGCGCCGAGCGCCGCTCAGCCGGGGCGGTTTCGGGCAGGCTGCCGAGCGAAGCAAGCAGCACCGCTGCTACCACGGCCACGCCAAGCAGCACCGCATGCCAGCCCAGGGCGCCAGTCAGCAGCGCGCCGGTGACCGGCGCGGCGAGCGGCACCACGCTGAAGACGATCGTCATCCGGGCCAGCAGCCGCGCCGCTTGCTCGTGGACATGCAGATCGCGCACGATGGTGCGCCCGATCAGCGCGCCGCTCGACATGCCCAGGCCCTGCGCGAGGCGGACCGCGGCGAGCGTGGCAACCGACTCCATCCAGGCGCCGAGCAGCGAAGCCGCCAGCGTGATGAGCAGGCCCGCCAGCAACACCGGCTTGCGTCCATAGCGATCGGAGAGCGGGCCCCACAGCAGCTGGCCGGCGGCGAGCCCGATGAAGTAGGTGGTGAGCGTGAGTTGCGCGGCGGCGACCGGCGCGCCCAGCGCGCGCGCGATTTCCGGCAGCGCCGGGACGTACAGATCGGTGCCGAGCGCCGGCAGCGCGATCATGACGCCGAGCAGCACCGTCAGCCGGAGAGAAGTTTCTTTGTTATTCAAGTTAGCATTCGATTCTAATGGGCTGGCAATTCTGGATCGATCGCGGCGGCACGTTCACCGACATCGTCGCGCGCCGGCCTGACGGCCGGCTGCTCACGCGCAAGCTGCTGTCGGAGAACCCGGGGCGCTACCGCGATGCCGCCATTGCCGGGATCGGGGAAATCCTTTCTGCCGAGAAAAATAAAACCATCGATTGCGTCAAGATGGGGACCACCGTCGCCACCAACGCGCTGCTCGAGCGCAAGGGCGAGCGTACCGCGCTGTTCATCACGCGCGGCTTCCGCGACGCGCTGCGCATCGCCTACCAGAACCGGCCGCGGCTGTTCGACCGCCACATCGTGCTGCCCGAGATGCTCTACGAGAAGGTGTGGGAAGTGGAGGAAAGGGTGGGGGCAAGGGGAGAACTGCTGCTGCCGTTGAACCTGGAAAAGCTCCTGCTTGACCTGAAACAAGCCAGAAAAAAGGGATTCCAGTCGATCGCCATTGTCTTCCTGCATGGCTATCGCTTTGCCGCTCACGAAAACCGGGCAGCCGAGCTCGCGCAGCAGGCCGGATTCACGCAGATCTCGGTCTCGAACAAGGTCAGTCCGCTGATGAAGCTGGTCGGGCGCGGCGACACCACGGTGGTGGACGCCTACCTGTCGCCGATCCTGCAGCGCTATGTCGGCCAGGTGGCGGGCGAGCTCGAAGGGGTGCGTCTGTTCTTCATGCAGTCGAACGGCGGCCTGACCGACGCGCGCCGCTTCCAGGGCAAGGATGCGATCCTCTCGGGCCCCGCGGGGGGCGTGGTCGGCGCAGTCCGCGCCGCCGGCGCCGCCGGCTTCGAGCGCATCATCGGTTTCGACATGGGCGGCACCTCGACCGACGTGTCGCACTATGCGGGCGAGCTCGAGCGCGAATTCGAGACGCGCGTCGCCGGCGTGCGCATGCGCGCGCCCATGATGAGCATCCACACCGTGGCGGCGGGCGGCGGCTCGATCCTGCATTTCGACGGCGCGCGCTACCGCGTCGGGCCCGATTCCGCCGGCGCCAACCCGGGCCCGGCGAGCTACCGGCGCGGCGGCCCGCTCACCGTCACGGACGCCAACGTCCTGCTCGGCAAGATCCAGCCCCTGCATTTTCCGCAGGTCTTTGGCGTGCGGGGAAATATGCCGCTGGATGTTCAGGTGGTGAAAGGCAAATTCCTTGAACTGCAGCAGCACATCGATGACGGACGCTCGATCGAAGAGATCGCCGAAGGCTTCGTCAACATCGCGGTGGGCAACATGGCCAACGCGATCAAGCACATCTCGGTGCAGCGCGGCCACGACGTCACCGGCTACACCCTGTGCTGCTTCGGCGGCGCGGCGGGCCAGCACGCCTGCCTGGTGGCCGATGCGCTCGCCATGACACGGGTATTCATCCATCCGCTCGCCGGCGTGCTCTCGGCCTACGGCATGGGCCTCGCGGATCAACTGGCGATGCGGGAGCGCACGTTGGAATCGGTTTTGACTGCGAAGGCGTCGAAAGCAATCGAAACAGCGGTGGCCGAGCTTTCCCTGGAGGCGAAAAGCGACCTGATGACCCAGGGCGTGGCCGCCGAGGCGATCAGCGTCGTGCGGCGCGTGCATCTCAAGTACGAAGGCACCGACACGGCGCTGCCCGTGGCGCTCGGGCCGATCGAGAAGATGACGGCACAGTTCGAGGCGGCTTACCGCCAGCAGTTTTCCTTCCTGATGCCTGGCAAGCCGCTGATCGTCGAAGCGGTATCGGTCGAGGCGGTGGCGAAGGGCGAGGTGATGGACGACACGCCGGTTGCCGCGAAAAAGGACTTCAAGTCCGTCGAAACAGTGAAGGTCTTCACCTGCGGGAAATGGCGGGAAGCGCCCCTGTACCGCCGCGAGGATCTGGGCCCGGGGGGGCGCATCGACGGCCCGGCGATCATTGCCGAGGCCAATGCGACGACGGTGGTGGAGCCCGATTGGTTTGCGCTGGTTTCTTCCAAAAATCATCTGATTCTCGAACGAGCGAAGCAGCGGAAGAAAGAATTCGCCGTCGGCACCCAGGTCGACCCGGTGATGCTCGAGATCTTCAACAACCTCTACATGTCGATTGCCGAGCAGATGGGGCTGCGCCTGCAGAACACCGCGTACTCGGTGAATATCAAGGAGCGGCTCGATTTTTCCTGCGCGCTGTTCGACGGCGAGGGCAACCTGATCGCCAACGCGCCGCACATGCCGGTGCACCTCGGCTCGATGGGCGAGTCCATCAAGACCGTGATGCGGCTGAACGCCGGGCGCATCAAGCCCGGCAACGTCTATGTCCTCAACGCGCCCTATAACGGCGGGACGCATCTGCCCGATGTCACGGTCATCACTCCGGTATTTCAAAATAAAAACATCCTGTTTTACGTCGGATCGCGCGGCCACCACGCCGACATCGGCGGCATCACCCCCGGCTCGATGCCGCCCGGCTCGCGGGTGGTCGAAGAAGAAGGGGTCCTGATGGACAACGTCCTGCTGGTGGAGGAGGGCCGCTTTCGCGAGGCGGAGACGGTCGCGTTGCTGACCTCCGGGAAATACCCGGTGCGCAACGTGCAGCAGAACATTGCCGACCTGCGCGCGCAGGTTGCGGCCAACGAGAAGGGGGTGCAGGAGCTGAACCGCATGGTCGAGCACTTCGGCCTCGACGTGGTGCGCGCCTACATGCGGCACGTCCAGGACAACGCCGAGGAGTCGGTGCGGCGGGTGATCGAGGTGTTGAAGGACGGCGAATTCGAGCTGCCGATGGACAGCGGGGCGACCATCAAGGTCAGGATCTCCATCCGGAAAAAGGAAAGGTCGGCCCTCATCGACTTTTCCGGAACCTCGCCCCAGCAGCCGGACAATTTCAACGCGCCCGCGGCGGTGTCGATGGCCGCCGTGCTCTACGTCTTCCGCACGCTGGTGGATGACGACATTCCGCTCAACGCCGGCTGCCTCAAGCCGCTCGAGGTGCGCATTCCCGACGGATCGATGCTGCGGCCGCGCTACCCGGCGGCGGTGGTGGCCGGCAACGTCGAGACCTCGCAATGCGTCACCGACGCGCTCTACGGCGCGCTCGGCGTGCTCGCTGCCTCCCAGGGGACCATGAACAATTTTACGTTCGGCGACCTGCGCTACCAGTACTATGAGACCGTCGCCGGGGGCTCCGGCGCAGGACCCGGTTTCGATGGCGCGGACGTGGTGCAGACCCACATGACCAATTCCAGGTTGACCGATCCCGAAGTGCTCGAATGGCGCTACCCGGTGCTGCTCGAAAGCTTCGAGATCCGCCGCGACTCGGGCGGTCGCGGGCGCTGGCGCGGCGGCGACGGCGCGGTGCGGCGCGTGCGCTTCCTTGCGCCGATGACAGCGGCCATCCTTTCGGGCCACCGGCGAGTGCGTCCCCACGGCATGGCGG
>DASWEU010000151.1:0-3739 GCA_036394595.1 Burkholderiales bacterium
GAGCGCATTCCCGACGAGGGCGCGGCGTTGATCGTCTGCAACCACGTCAGCTTCGTCGATGCGCTGGTGCTCGCCGCCGCCTGCCGCCGGCCGATCCGCTTCGTCATGGACCACCGCATCTTCAGGCTGCCGGTGCTGTCGTTCGTGTTCCGCACCGGCCGCACCATCCCGATCGCCCCGGCCAGGGAAGACCCGCAGATGATGGAAAGCGCTTTCGCCGAAGTGGCCAAGGGCCTCGCGGCAGGCGACCTGATCGCCATCTTTCCGGAAGGCCGCATCACCGACTCGGGCGAGCTCGCGCCCTTCCGCCCGGGGATCTCGCGCATCCTCGAGGCGACGCCGGTGCCGGTGATCCCGATCGCGCTGCGCGGCCTGTGGGGCTCGTTCTTCTCGCGCCGGGGCGGCGCGGCGATGACCAGGCCGTGGCGGATGCGTCCGTTCTGGACCATCGGCCTCGCGGTGGGCGAGCCGGTGCCCGCCGCCAGGGCGACGCCCGAATTCCTGCAGGCGCAGGTGCTTGCCTTGCGTGGCGACTGGAGGTGAAGCCGTGAAATCGAACCGCAACGACATCCTCGACTGGTCCGATCAGGGCCGTATCCCGGCCGGCCGGCTGCGCGAGGCGCTCCAACTCGCCGGCGTGCTGCCGGAGGCGGCCGGCTGGCGGCGCTTCCTCGATCGCATGCTGCTCTTCATGGGCGTGGTGCTGCTCGGCGCGGCCGTGATCTTCTTTCTCGCCTTCAACTGGCAGGACCTCGGGCGCTACGCCAAGTTCGCGCTGGCGGAAGTGCCGATCCTCGTTGCGCTCGCCTTCGTCTGGCGCGCGGGCGTCGACGCCATCGCCGGCAAAGCCGCGCTGCTTTTCGCCGCGCTCGTCGCCGGCGCCCTGCTGGCGCTCGTCGGCCAGACCTACCAGACCGGCGCCGACACCTTCGAGCTGTTCGCGGCCTGGGCCGCCGCCATCCTGCCCTGGGTGCTGGTGGCCCGCTTCACGCCGCTGTGGATTTTCTGGCTGGTGCTGGTGAATGTCGCCGTGGCGCTTTATTTCATCACCCTGCGATTCATGTGGGGCATGCTGTTCGCGCCCGAGAAGCTGCTCTGGCTGCTGTTCGGTCTCAACACGGCGGCGCTCGCGGCCTGGGAAGGCCTGGCGGCGGCCGGCATCGAATGGCTGCGCGAGCGCTGGTCGGTGCGCCTGGTGGCCACCGCGAGCGGCGCGCTGATCACCGCGCTCGGGCTGCACGACATCCTCGACTGGCAGGAGCCGGGAAGAGAGGCGAGCCACTGGGGCGTGCCGCTGTGGGGCCTGTGGATCGCGGCCGCCTACCTTGCCTACCGGCGCTGGATCCGCGATGTTTACGTGCTCGCGGCCGGCGTGCTTTCGGTGATCGTGATCGTGACCGCTTTTGTCGCCAAGCAGATGACGATGAGGGACGGCAGCGGATTCCTGCTGCTCGGCCTGCTGGTGATCGGCCTGTCGGCCGCCGGCGGCTACTGGCTCAAGCAGGTGGCGACCGAGGAGGGCGCATGAGCACTTTGACTCGGGACGCCCTCTGGGCGCGACTGCGGGAGGGCGGCCTGGTCTCGGGCGACGCGCCGCAGCGAGGCGAGGCGGGCGTGCCCTGGTTCGTGCGCCTGATGCTCGGCATCGCCGGCTGGATCGGCGCGCTGTTCCTGCTGGGATTCGTCGGCGCCGGCTTCGCCTTCGTGATGAAAAGCGCCGGCGCCTCCTTCGGGGTGGGCGCGGCGGCCTGCGCAGCGGCGGTGTTCATCTTTCGCGCCGCGCCGAAAAGCGATTTCGTCGCCCAGTTCGGCCTCGCGGTGAGCCTGGCCGGGCAGGCGCTGCTGGTGTTCGGCGCCGTGCAGATGTTCGAACGCTCCATCATGGGCATCGCGCTCTACGTCACGTTGCAGCAGGCGCTGCTCTTCGTGCTGGTGCCCAACTTCGTGCACCGCCTGTGGGCCGCCTGGTCGGGCGCGCTCGCCGCGGCTTACGCCCTGTTCGACGCCGGGCTGTTCGCCTTCATTCCCGCCCTGATGACTGGCGCGTTCGTCTGGCTGGCGCTACGCGAGTTCGAGCTGGCGCGCTTCGGCGCCATGGTGCGCGCCGGCGTCTACGGCCTCGCGCTGGCGGCGGTGCAGGTCGCCGTGCTGCACGGCGGCCTGGCGGGGATGGTGCTCGGATTCCGAGGCCACGGCCTGCAACTCGGTGAATCCGGCGCCTGGCTCGGGCGCCTGGCCTCGCTCGCCGTCCTCCTGTGGGCGGTGGCGATGCTGCTGCGGCGCGAGGGCCTGGCGCTCGGCTCCGCGCAGGGACGCGTCGGCCTGGCGGGCGCGCTGATCCTCGGCATTGCCTCGTTCAAGGCGCCGGGGGTCGCCCCGGCGGTGGCGATCCTGATCGTGGGCTATGCCAACGCCGACCGCGTGCTGGCCGGCCTCGGCATACTCGCGCTGCTCGGCTATCTCTCGCATTACTACTATTCGATGCAAGTGACGCTGCTGGAGAAATCGGGCCTGCTCGCCGCTGCCGGGTTCGCGCTGCTGGTCGCGCGCCTCGCCCTGCGGCACTGGTGGCCCGAGCCGCAAGCTGGCGCCCGGGAGGCCCATCATGCTTAAAGCCATCGCGGTGGCGGCGGGGCTGCTGTTCCTCGTCGCGGTGAACTGGATCATCCACGATCGCGAGACGCTTCTCGCCGAAGGCCAGCTCGTGCTGCTGGAGCTCGCGCCGGTGGATCCGCGCTCGCTGATGCAGGGCGACTACATGGCGCTGCGCGTCAGGGTGGCCGATCAGGTTTTCGGGCGCGCGCGCTCCGCCAAGACGCCGGCGCAGGATGGGCGCATCGTGGTGCGCATCGGCGAGCGCGGCCTCGGCAGCTTCGTGCGGCACGACGCCGGCGAGCCGCTGGCGGCGGGCGAGGCGCGCCTGCGCTACCGCGTGCGCGAAGAGCAGGTGAAGTTCGCCACCAATGCGTTTTTCTTCCAGGAGGGAACCGGCGGCCAGTACAGCCGCGCGCGCTACGGCGAATTCCGCGTCGCGCCCGGCGGCGATATGCTGCTCACCCACCTGCGCGACGAAAATTTCGAACGGCTCGGCGCCGACAAATCCCGGAGGTAGCCATGATGGCCAGGTCGTTGTTCCTTCTCCCGCTGCTCGCGCTCCCCGTCGCGGCCTGGGCCGATCCCGAGCCCGGCAACTGGGAGCTCACCGTCACCACGCAGATGGAGGGCATGGCGCAGCCGATCGGCCCGATCGCAAAGACGCAATGCCTCACCGCGGAGGATGCGCGCAACCCGAGCCGCGTGCTCAACCCCGGCTCGGGCACCTGCGAGTTCTCCAATCGCAGCGAGAGCGGCGGCACCTACAGCTTCGACGTCAGCTGCACCGGCCAATTCCCGATGGTCGGCACCGGCAAGGTGAACTACGGCACGCAGACCATGAGCGGCGAGCTCGATCTCACCGCGGTGGTCTCCAACAAGAAAGTCGGCGTCAATTCGCGCATCGGCGGGCGTAGGCTGGGGCCTTGCCCGTAGTGGCGTGCGATATAATTTCGCCCCTCGGTCGGGGGTATAGCTCAGCTGGGAGAGCGCTTGCATGGCATGCAAGAGGTCAGCGGTTCGATCCCGCTTACCTCCACCAACCGACCTGCAGCAAATGATGAAATGCCTCGCAGTCCCCATCGTCTAGAGGCCTAGGACATCGCCCTTTCACGGCGGTAACCGGGGTTCGAATCCCCGTGGGGAC
>DASWEU010000152.1:0-1534 GCA_036394595.1 Burkholderiales bacterium
TCTTTATGGCCGTTGCGCACGGCGCGTTGTATGCCTTCTTCACGCTGCATCTGCAGCGCATCGGCTACAGCGGCTCGCTCATCGGCTTTCTCTGGTCGCTCGGCGTAATCGCCGAGATCGCGGTGTTCTTTTTCCTGCCCGCGCTTTTCAGGCGGTACGCGCTTTCGACGCTGCTGATCGCGAGCGCGGCCTGCGGTGTGGTGCGTTTCCTCGCCATTGGCTGGGCGGCCGATTGGCTTGCCCTCCTGCTCGCAGCGCAGCTGCTGCACGCCGCGACCTTTGGTGCCTTCCACGCTGCCGCCGTCGCTGCGGTGCACCGCGTCTTTCCGGCACATGCGCAGGCGCGCGGCCAGACGCTGTTTTCAAGCCTGGGCTATGGTGCCGGCGGCGCTGCGGGTGTCCTGCTCGCGGGCTGGGCCTGGCAGGTGGCGGGTCCCGGGGTCGCATTCACCCTTTCAGCCGGCGCTGCCCTGGCAGGCCTCCTTTTTGCCTATCCCCTGAAACGCGTAGGACTGTAAGTTGTCCACATTGGGTTAACCGTTGAGGCCGTTATGAACCGCAGAGTAGTGATTTCCCTTCTCGTCTCGGCGGTATTCGCCGCCGGCTGCGAAACCGTGGATACCACCAAGTCGAGTGCCGTCGGGGTCGACCGACGCCAGCACATGATGGTCTCCTCCGACGCGGTCAATCAAAGCGCCCAGAAGGCTTATCAAGACGTGCTGGCGCAGGCGCAGAAGCAGAACGCGCTGGATCGCGATGCGGCTGCAGTCGAGCGCGTCAAGAGAATCGCCAGCCGATTGATACCGGCCACCGGCGCCTTGCGGCCCGACGCGCCCGGCTGGAAGTGGGAGATGCACGTCCTTTCCTCCAAGGAAGTCAACGCCTGGTGCATGCCGGGCGGCAAGATTGCCGTCTATACCGGGCTCATCGACCAGGTGAAGCCGACCGATGACGAACTGGCTGCGGTGATGGGCCACGAGATCGGTCACGCGCTGCGCGAGCACGGCCGCGAGCGCGCCTCCGAGCAGGCGGTGCAACAGGTCGGGGTACAGGTGCTCGGCGCCCTTACCGGAGTCAACGTCGACCTGGCGCAGACTATCGCCGATGTCACGATCAGCCTGCCGCACTCGCGCACACAGGAGACCGAGGCTGACCGCATCGGCGTCGAGCTCGCCGCACGCGCCGGCTACGACCCGCGCGCGGCGGTGTCGCTGTGGCAGAAGATGGATAAGTTGGCCGGCGGCAGCCAACCTCCGCAATTCCTTTCGACGCATCCCTCGAATGCCAGCCGGATTGCGGACGTGACGCAGGACGCGGAGAAGGTGTTGCCGCTTTACCAGGCCGCCAAGGGCGGTACCGCGAGCGCCGGCAAGTAGTTGTCAGATGGCATAATCCGAGGTTTCCGCAGTGCGGAAACCTAGAATGCCGCGGACCCTTTACGACAAGCTCTGGGACAGCCACGTCGTCCACACCGAGGACGACGGCACGACGCTGCTTTACATCGATCGTCACCTTGTCCATGAAGTGACGAGCG
>DASWEU010000153.1:0-37614 GCA_036394595.1 Burkholderiales bacterium
TTCAATCAACCGGCCGAGCGGCTCACGCAGCCGTTCAAAACCGCGAGCGGACTCGAGGTGCGCAACGGCGACGTATTGATCGCGGCGATCACGTCCTGCACCAACACCTCCAACCCGGGCGTGCTGCTCGCCGCGGGCCTGCTCGCCAAGAAGGCGGTCGAGCTCGGCCTCAAGGTCAAGCCGCACATCAAGACCTCGCTCGCGCCGGGATCGCGGGTGGTGACCGAATACCTGACCAAGTCGGGGCTGCTGCCTTACCTGGAAAAGCTCGGCTTCTTCCTCGCCGGGTACGGCTGCACCACCTGCATCGGCAACTCCGGCCCCCTCGCGGCGCCTATCGAGGAGACGGTGGTGAAGAACGACCTGGTCTGCGCCGCCGTGCTGTCGGGCAACCGGAATTTCGAGGCCCGCATCCATCCCAACCTCCGCGCCAACTTCCTCGCCTCGCCGCCGCTGGTGGTGGCCTACGCGATTGCCGGAACTGTCTTGTGTGATTTCAAGAAACAGCCCCTTGGAAAATCGAAGGACGGTCAGGACGTCTTCATCGGCCACATCTGGCCGGGCGCGGACGAGGTCAACGCGCTGATGAAGATGGCGATGGACGCGCCCACCTTCCGCAGGCTGTATTCCAACCTTGGCGACACAAACCCGCTATGGAAGAAGGTTGCGGCGCCCTCCGGGCAGGTCTACAGCTGGCCGAAATCGACCTACATCGCCGAGCCGCCGTTCTTCAAGGACTTCTCCATGTCGCCCGGCAAGACCGGCGACATCCGCGGCGCGAAGGTACTCGGCGTGTTCGGCGATTCGGTCACCACCGACCACATTTCGCCCGCCGGCTCGATCAAGCCGACTTCGCCCGCCGGCATCTTCCTGCAGGAGCACGACGTCGCCGTGGCCGACTTCAACAGCTACGGCGCGCGCCGCGGCAACCACGACGTGATGATGCGCGGCACCTTCGCCAACGTGCGGATCAAGAACCTGCTGCTGCCCGGCACCGAAGGCGGCGTCACCCTCTACAAGAAGGAAAAGCTGCCGATCTACGAGGCGGCGACGAAGTACATTGCCGACGGCACGCCGACGGTGGTGTTTGGCGGCGAGGAATACGGCACCGGCTCCTCGCGCGACTGGGCGGCCAAGGGCACGTTGCTGCTCGGCGTGCGCGCGGTCGTGGCGCGCAGCTTCGAACGCATCCACCGCTCCAACCTGGTCGGCATGGGCGTGCTGCCGCTGCAGTTCCAGCCTGGCGACTCGGCGCAATCGCTCGGCATCATCGGCGACGAGGAGATTTCGATCGCGGGCCTGGACGACATCCATCCGCAGCAGACGCTGAAGATGGTGATCAAGCGCGCCGACGGCTCGCAGCAGGAAGTGCCGGTCAAGTCGCGCATCGACACCGCCATCGAGGTCGACTACTACAAGCACGGCGGCATCCTGCCCTACGTGCTGCGCGAGCTGATCGGCCGCGCCGGCCCCGCCAAGGCGAAGGCCGCCTGAGGTCGGCCTAGGGGACGCTTTGGCCGGCGAGAAAGTCGGCCAGCGTCTCGATGTCCTTCTCGTTCAGCGCCTGGGCTGCGGCGGACATGTTGCCGTCGATGTCGCCGCGCGTCTGCGCCTTGAAGCTCTTGAGCTGCAGGCGCAGGTACTCAAACTGCTGCCCGGCGAGCCGCGGGATATGCTGCTGCCCCAGCAGCTGCGGCCCGTGGCACTGGCTGCAGTTGAACTTCTTCGCCAGCGCCGGCCCGGCCGCCGCGCTCTCGGCGCTCGACTGGTGCTTCGGCGCCGCCGCCTTCTGCTTCGAGAAGTAGTCCGCCAGCTGGTTCATCTCGGCGTTGGACAGGTTGGCCGCCATCGGCGACATCTGCGCGTCCTTGCGGGTGCCCTCGCGGAACATGAACAGCGAAGTCGCGATGAACTGCCTCGGCTGCTGGGCGATCGACGGTACCGCCGGGTTGACCGAATTGCCGCCTTCGCCGTGGCAGGCCGCGCAGAGATTCGGATCGGCTGCCAGAACCGCCAGCGGAAATAAAAACGCGACGGCGGATGCCATCGCGTTTCGGACTGCCAACCTCATGCAAACCTCACTTCGAATAGCTGATCCGGTAAATGATGCCGTTCTGGTCGTCGGATACCAGCAGCGAACCATCGCGCATCACCAGGACGTCGTTCGGCCGGCCCCACATGGGCGGGTCCGCCCGGTCGTCGACCAGGAAGCCGGTCATGAACGGCTCGTACTTGGTGACCTTGCCCTTGTCGTCGAGCGCGACGCGCATCACGTTGTAGCCTTGCTTGACGGTGCGGTTCCACGAGCCGCGCATGGCGATGAAGATGTTGTTCTGGTACTCGGCCGGGAACATCTTGCCGGTGTAGAAGCGCATGCCGATCGGTGCGATGTGAGCACCGAGCTTCAGCGCCGGCTGGTCGAATTCCTTGCACGAGCGGCTCTTGCCGAACTCCGGATCCAGCGTGTCGCCCTGGTGGCAGAACGGATAGCCGAAGTGCATGCCTTTGCGCGAGACGCGGTGCAGCGTGTCGTTCGGCAGGTCGTCGCTCAGCCAGTCGCGGGCGTGGTTGGTGAACCAGAGCTGCTTGGTCTGCGGATGGAAATCCATGCCGACGGAGTTGCGCACGCCCGAGGCCACGGTCTCGACGACGCCCGTCTTCGGATCGACGCGCGAAATCGTCGCCTGGAAGTAGCCCGGCATCACGATGTTGCCGGGTGCGCCGACGTTGTAATAAAGCTTGCCGTCCGGCCCCATGGCGAGGAATTTCCAGAAATGCCCGGGCTGCTTGTCCGGATCGAGGCCGTCCACCACCACCTTGGCCTGCGGCGGGTTGTCGAGCTGGGCCTCGATATTGGCGTAGCTCGTGATGCGGTGCCGCTCGGCGATGTAGAGCGTGCCCTTGTTGAAGACGACGCCGTTGGGGGCGTCGAGCCCCTTCAACAGGACCTTCGCTTCACGCTTGCCGCCTACCGTCCGAACAGCGTACACCTCCTTCAACTGGCGCGTGCCGACGAACAGCGTGCCTTTGTCGCCCAGCGCCATGGTGCGCGCGCCCGGCATGCCCTCCGCCCACACTTCCACCTTGAATCCGGCGGGCAGCTTCAGCTTGTCGACCGGCAGTTCCTTCGCCGATTTCCCGGTCATCTCGATATTGAACGGATGCAAGGTCGAATCCGCCGCCGCCGGCGGCTTGCCCTGCTGCCAGGACGGCGGCGCGGCCGGGGCCTGGGCCTGGGCCTGCACGGCGGCGGCGAATGCCGCCATCACGGCGAATGCGATCGTACTTTTCATGGGGGGTCTCCTCTGCGAGGGGAACATTAGAACCGAAAGCTCCCTGTATCGTCATGCTGCGCTGCGGGAGTGTCTTGTGCGAATCCCCGGTGCTACACTTCCCGCGCTGGTTAACCACGAGGTAACGCCGATGATTTGGGAAACCCCAGGGTTCGTGGAAGTAAAGATGGACGCCGAGATCAATTCCTACCAGGACGACTTCGGCGACGACCGGGAACCCGGCGTATAGGTTTTCCGCCCTGACCGGCGGCCGCCCATGCGCATCAGGGTGCTGGGTGCCGCCGCCGGTGGCGGCTTCCCGCAATGGAACTGCGGCTGCGGCAACTGCCGCAAGGCGCGCGCGGGTAGCCCCGATGTAGTGCCGCGAACGCAGGAATGCGTCGCGCTCAGTGCCGACGGCGAGCGCTGGCTGCTTCTGAACGCCTCGCCTGAAATCCGCTCTCAGATCGAATCTTTCCCCGCGCTGCACCCGCGCGCGCCGCGCCATTCACCCATCGCGGGCATCGTGCTCACCAACGGCGACATGGACCACGTGCTCGGCCTGCTGTCGCTGCGCGAATCGCACCCGCTGACCGTCCATGCCACCGAAGAAGTGTGCCGCGGCTTTACGCAGGACAACATCCTCTACCGTACGCTAGAGCGCTTCCCCGGCCAGGTGACTTGGAAAAAAATCGATGGCGAAGCGGCCGGACTGTCGTTGCAGGCCATCCCGGCGCCGGGCAAACCTCCCGTGCATCTTGAAAAAAGCAATACATCCAACGCGAGGGAAAATTCCGGCCTGCTGATCCATGACCCGAAGACTGGCAAGCGCCTGGCGTATTTCTCCGCGGCCGGCGGCATTACGCCAGCCATGCGCGCGGTTATCGACGGCGCGGACTGCGTGTTCTTCGACGGCACATTCTGGTCGAGCGACGAGCTGATCCGACTCGGCCTCGGCACCAAGCGTGCGGAGGACATGGCGCATTTGCCCGTCAACAGCAGCCTTGCCGCATTCAAGACGAAGCGAAAGATCTACATTCACCTCAACAACACCAATCCCCTGCTCGACCGGACCACCGCCGAGCGGCGCGAGGTGGAGAGCGCCGGCTGGGAAATTGCGCAGGACGGGATGGAGATCGTTCTTTGAGCGCATTCGTCGAGCGGCTGCGCGCCGAAGGCGAGAAGCGCTACCACGACCGCCACCGCTACCACGTGCTGATGCACGAAGGGCGGCTGAGCCGCGGGCAACTGCAGCAATGGGTGCTCAACCGCTACTACTATCAGACGCGCATTCCCATCAAGGATGCGCTGATCGTCTCGAAATCCGAGGATCCGGCCTTCCGGCGCCTGTGGCTCCATCGCATTCGCGACCATGACGGCGACGCGGAAGGCGAAGGCGGCCTGGCGATGTGGCTGCGGCTCGCCGACGGCGTCGGCCTCGACCGCGAGGAGGTGGCGAGCTGCCGCTCGGTGCTGCCCGGTGTGCGCACGGCCTGCGATTCCTACGTCGAGCTGGTGCGCACACGCGGCCTGCTTGAAGCCGTGGCCTCTTCGCTGACCGAATTCTTCGCCCCCGACATCATGTCGAAGCGGGTCGCGGCCTGGGAGAAGCACTATCCCTGGGTCGATCCCGCGATGCTGGCCTACTTTCGCACCCGGGTGACGCGTGCCCGCAAGGACGCCGAAGAAGCGGTCGCGTACGTGGAGCGCCACGCCACCACGCCCGAGCTGCAGGACCAGTGCGTCGCCGCGTTGATCCGCAAGACCGAGATCCTCTGGGCGCTGCTCGATAGCGTCTACGCCGCCTGCGTCAGCCCGAAGCTCGCGCCCAAGGCGCGGCTGCGCCACGACCGCAAGGAAGACAAGACGATGCTGCTTTACCCGGAAAAGGGCCTGGTCCTGAATGCCACTGCCGCCGATATCGCGAAGCTGTGCACGGGCGAGAATACCGTGGATGGAATCATTGAAAAATTATCTAAAAAGTACAGCAAGGATGCCGCAACGGTGCAGCGGGAAGTCATCGGCCTGCTGACATCGTTCGCCGAGCGAGGACTCATTCTTGAATAAGGAAATGCGCCCCTACACGCTGATCGCGGAACTGTCCTACCGCTGCCCGCTGCGTTGCAGCTATTGCTCCAATCCCGTCGACTGGGCGAAGCACCGCGACGAGCTCGACACCGCGACCTGGCTGCGCGTGTTTCGCGAGGCCGAGGAGCTCGGCGTGGTGCAGCTCAACCTCACCGGCGGCGAGCCGCTGGTGCGCGACGACCTGGAGGAGCTGGTGGCCGGCGCGCGCGCGCTCGACCTCTACACCAACCTGATCACCAGCGGCATTCCGCTCGAGCGAGCGCGGCTGGAAAATCTGCGCGCCGCCGGGCTCGACAACGTCCAGGTCTCGGTGCAGGACGTCGAAGAAAAGAACTCCGATCGCATCGCCGGCACGAAGTCCTTCACCCACAAGCTCGAGGTCGCGCGCTGGGTAAAGGCGCTCGGCATGCCCCTCACGCTCAACATTGTGCTGCACCGGGGCAACCTCGGCCGCGTCGAGCAGATGATCGCGCTCGCCGAGGAGCTGGCGGCCGACCGGCTGGAGCTCGCCAACACCCAGTATCTCGGCTGGGCGCTGGTCAACCGCCAGGCACTGCTGCCGACGCGCGAGCAGCTCGAAGCCGCGCGCGTCATCGCCGCGCGGGCGAAGAAACGCCTCAAGGGGCGGATGGAAGTGCTATTCGTGACGCCGGATTACTACGCCGAGTATCCGAAGACCTGCATGGACGGCTGGGGACGGCGCTTCCTGCTCGTCAGCCCTGACGGCCTTGCGCTACCTTGCCACGCGGCCCACACCCTGCCCGGCCTGCACTTCGACAATGTGCGTAATCAGCCGCTGGCGGAAATCTGGACCACTTCCAAGGGCTTCAACGCCTTTCGCGGCGAAGGCTGGATGCAGGAGCCCTGCGCGAGCTGCGACCGGCGCACGGTGGATCTCGGCGGCTGCCGCTGCCAGGCCTATCACCTCACGGGCGACGCCGCGGCCACCGATCCCGCCTGCAAGCTCGCGCCCACCCATGGCCTGATCGAGGCGGCGCGCGGCGAATCGCGCGCACCGAAAACCGTGGCGCTCCACTACCGCTCGGCGAAGCCCGTCGCGCGGCCATGAAGCGCATCAGGCCCGGGCTGCCGCCGGCATCGGGCAACTGACTCCAGTGCCGCCGAGGCCGCAGTAGCCGTCCGGATTCTTGCCGAGGTATTGCTGGTGGTAGTCCTCGGCGAAGTAGTACGGCGGTGCTTCGCGGATTTCGGTGGTGATCGAACCGAAGCCTTTTGCCTTCAACGCTTTTTCAAATGTCTCTTTTGTTTGAAGAGCCATTCGCTTCTGCTCTTCGCCATACGTATAGATGGCCGAGCGGTATTGCGAGCCCGTGTCGTTGCCCTGGCGCATGCCTTGCGTCGGATCGTGGCTTTCCCAGAACACCTTGAGCAGTTTTTCGTAGGGCAGCAGCTTCGGGTCGAAGGTCACCTGCACCACCTCGGTGTGATTGGTCATGCCGGTGCAAACTTCCTCGTAGGCCGGGTTCCTCGTCTGACCGCCGGCGTAGCCCACTGAGGTGCTGTAGACGCCCGGCGTCTGCCAGAAGATGCGTTCTGCGCCCCAGAAGCAACCCATGGCGAACACCGCCTGCTCGAGTCCGGCGGGAAAAGGTCCCTGCAGCGGGTGGCCGTTGACGAAGTGCTTCTCCGGCACCGGCATCGCCGCTGCGCGGCCGGGCAGCGTGCTCTCCGCGGGCAGCAAGGTCTTCATCTTCTTCATGAACGCGAACATGTCGTCCTCCGGGTTTCAATAGAATAGCACTGTGAAAATCTGCATCTACGGCGCCGGCGCGGTGGGCGGCCTGATGGCCGCGTGGCTCGCCCGCGCCGGGAACGAAGTCTCGGTGATCGCCCGCGGCGCCCAGCTCGACGCCATTCGGACCAGCGGGCTGCGCGTTCGTTCCGACGGCAAGGTGGAAAAATTTTCCGTGCGCGCCGAGAAGGACCCGGCCGCGCTCGGTCCGCAGGATCATGTATTAGTCACGGTGAAGGCCCAGAACCTTACAGAGGTGGCGGCCACCATCACGCCGCTGCTCTCCCCAAGCACCTCGATCATGACGGCCATGAACGGCGTGCCGTGGTGGTTCTTCGACCGCTTGAAATTCGGCGGCGGCAAGGCGAGGCTCGAATCGCTCGATCCGGGTGGCAAGCTCTCGCGTGCCATGCCGACCGAGCGCCTGGTCGGCTGCGTGATCCATCTTGCCGCCTCGACGCCCGAGCCCGGCCTCGTCAGCCACAACACGGGCCGGCGGCTGATCGTCGGCGAGCCCGGTGGCCGGAATACCGCGCGCACGGCAAGCATCGCGGAGGCGCTGACCGCGGCGGGATTTGAAGTCGTTACGACCCAGGAAATCGAAAAGGAATTCTGGGTCAAGCTGCTCGGCAACGTCAGCTTCAACCCAGTCTCGGCGCTGACGCAGACCACCGCCGACCGGCTGATCGAGGACCGGCCGATCAAGGACTACATGGTCTCCATCATGCGCGAGGTGCTCGCCATCGGCCGCGCCGTCGGCGTGGACGCCGACATCGACCCCGAGGCGCGCATCGACATGGCGCGCGTGCTCGGCAAGTTCAAGACCTCGATGCTGCAGGACATGGAAGCCGGCAAGCCGCTCGAGATCGACGGCCTGCTCGCCGGCACGCTCGAGATCGCGCGCAAGGCCGGCGTAAATGCGCCTTTTACGGAAAGTCTTTTCGGCTTGATCCGGGCTCGCGCGTCAGCAACGAATCAATATCGATGAAAATTCTGTCTCTTTTCCTATTGCTTCTCTCGTTCAGCGCGTACGCGCAGTATGACGGTCCCGCCGTCGAGGCCTGTCGCAAGTACGCGCTGCAGGAATCGAAGCGCGAGGGCTCGCAGGCCAAGGACGTTGTCATCGAGCGCGATGCGCGCCTGCTGATCGAACGCTACACGCGCAAGCTCGGCAGCCAGTTCGTCTCCTCGGTCCTCACCGGCAACGGCGCGGTCCTGTTCGAAGGCGCGCCGAGCGCCGAGCTGTCGTTCATCTGCCTGCTCGCGAGCGATAAGCAGCCGGTGTTCTTCAACTGGCTGCCGCGGCTCGACGCGCCGGCGCTCGCACAGTGCACGCGCCACGACTCGATGCGCAGCCAGTCCCGCTCCTGCCTGGAGTATGTGCTGCGCGTGGCGGAAGCCGATCTCGCCATGGTCTACGCGCTGCGCTTCCAGGAGGCGAATGCCCGGGGCGGCGAAATTCTCGTCGCCTACCGCAAGTCGACGGAGGAATGGCGCAAATACCGGGAAGCGGAATGCGCTCGGCGGCGCAGCCTCGCGCCCGCGGGCATCGAGCCCGACGACTATCTGCTCGCCTGCACCATCGAACTCACTCGCCGGCGCGTGCTGGACATGAGGTAAGGCGTCCCGTGAGTCACCGCCTGTGCGTCGCACCCATGATGGACTGGAGCGACCGCCACTACCGCTATTTCATGCGGCAGATCAATCCAGACGCCTGGCTTTACACCGAAATGATCACCACCGGCGCCCTGCTCCACGGCGACGTCGACCGGCACTTGGCCTTCAGCAAGGAGGAGCACCCAGTGGGTCTGCAGCTCGGCGGCAGCGAGCCCGACGACCTGGCGAAGTGCGCGGTGCTCGGCGAAAAGTACGGCTACGACGAGATCAATCTCAACATCGGCTGCCCGAGCGAGCGAGTGCAGCGGGGCGCGTTTGGCGCCTGTCTGATGGCAGAACCGCAACTTGTTGCTGACTGCGTAAAAGCGATTCTTGATAGAACTTCTTTACCGGTCACGGTGAAACACCGCACCGGCGTCGATTCGATCGAAGGCTACGAATTCCTGAAAAACTTCGTCGACACCGTTGCCCAGGCGGGCTGCAAGACGTTCATCGTCCATGCGCGGAATGCGATCCTGAAGGGCCTGTCGCCGAAGGAAAACCGCGAGGTTCCGGCTCTCAAATACGGCTTCGTTTACCGCCTCAAGCAGGACTTCCCCGGGCTCGAGATCGTGATCAATGGCGGCGTGGCTTCGATTGAGGAAGTCCTGGTCCATCTGCAGCACGTCGACGGTGTCATGCTGGGCCGTACGGCCTATCACCATCCATGGGTGCTGGCGGATGCCCGCAAGCAGAGATCCGAAGTCGTTCTGAAAATGCACGAGTACATCAAAAACGTAAAACCAATTCGCAGTGTTCTACGCCATATGCTGGGCCTGTACCACGGCGAGCGCCGGGCACGGCTGTGGCGCCGCATGCTGTCCGATTCCGCCGCTCTCGCGCGAAACGACCCCGGTCTGCTCCTGGAGGCTCTGGAGGCCGCTGAAAGCCGGAGTATGATGGCCGCCTGACTCGGAGATCGACATGTCCGCCAATCTGAAATTCAAGTCCACCCCGGTCCGCGAGCGCGTCAGCAAGGAAGAATGGGACATGCGGGTCGATCTCGCCGCCGCCTACCAGCTCGGCGCGATCTACAAGTGGACCGACCTGATCTACACGCACTTCTCGGCGCGCGTGCCGGGCACCGATGATTTCCTGATCAACCCCTACGGCATGATGTTCGACGAGATCACCGCGTCGAACCTGGTGAAGATCGACCTCGACGGCAAGATCATCGACGACCCGCTCGACATGGGCGTCAACGAGGCCGGCTTCGTCATCCACAGCTGCATGCACCGCGCGCGCCACGCGATCAATTGCGTGATCCACACCCACACGCGCGCCGGCGTCGCCGTCTCGTCGATGAAATGCGGCCTGCTGCCGATCAGCCAGCACGCCATGCGCATCCAGCCCGAGGTGACCTACCACGACTACGAGGGCGTCGCGCTCTACAAGGAAGAGCAAGTGCGCATGGCGCGCGACCTCGGCAACACTTCCAAGGCCATGATCCTGCGCAACCACGGCCTGCTCGCCCTCGGCGACACCGTGCGCGAGGCCTTCGAGATCATGTATTACCTCGACGCCGCTTGCCAGATCCAGGTGGATGCCATGGCCGGCGGGCTGCACAACGTGCAGCTGATGTCCGACGACGCGGCGAAGAAATCCTACGACCGCCTCAGCATGGACGACCATCCGCGCGCCCGTCGCGACTGGCCGGCGCTGCTGCGCTTGCTCGACCGGAAGAAGATCGACTACCGCAGCTGAAGCTCGCCAGCTTCCACGCCGGCGGCCGCGACCGCGTCGGCATTGCCGTGTCCGAGACCGAGCTGGCGGAAGTCGATGCCCGCGACATGCTGGAAGTCATTGAAGGCGAGCATCCCCGTCCGGGGAAGACGGTCCACGAGATAAAGAACATCCGCTGGCTTCCCCCAGTGCGGCGGCCGACCAAGATCGTCTGCCTCGCGCTCAATAACAGCGCCAATGCCGACCGCATCATCAAGGGGCCGAAGCACCCGGCTTCCTTCATCAAGGGCGCCAACGCGCTCGCCGGCCACGGCGAGCCGATCGTCATCCGCGCCGACTACGGCCGCGTGCATCCCGAACCCGAGCTCGCGGTGGTGATCGGCCGGCGGGCCAAGGACGTCGCCGCGGCGCAGGCCTACGACTACGTCTTCGGCTACACCATCCACAACGACATCACCTCGCCCACCATGCGCGGCGAGGACACCTTCCACTATCGCGCCATCCACCCGAAGCTGGGCGACCCCCGCGCCGTCGAGTACGTCGAGACCTGGGTGAGCTACTCCGGCCGCTACAAGGGCGCCGACAGCTTCTCGCCGATGGGGCCCTGGTTAGTGACGCGCGACGAGATTCCGGATCCGCATGCGCTCACCGTGAGCTGCCTGCACAAGGGGGAGCTGGTCACCGAGGACAGCACCGCCAACCTGTTCTACAAAGTGCCCGAGGTGCTTGCGTTTCTTTCCCGCTACATGACTCTCGAGGCCGGCGACATCGTCTCGATGGGCACGGCGCTCAAGCGCTCGGCGCCGGGCTCGCGCGCCGTGCAGAACGTCGAACTCGACAAGCTGGGCGGCCCGGTGAGCGTGCGCATCAGCGGCATCGGCGAGCTTACGAACCCGGTGGAGCGGCGCTAGCCGGCGCGCTCGCGCGCCCCGTGGCTTGAGTTGCCCGACGTCCGGGCAGCTGCAGCACCGTGGCAAGCGCCGCGAGCGTGAAGCCGAATACGGCGTAGAACACCCCCTGCGGCGCGCCATGGTCCATCAGCCAGCCATAGAACACCGGCGTGGCGAAGGAGCCGACGTCGAGGCCGGCGTAAACGAATCCGTACACCCGCCCCGCCGCCCCGGGCGGCGTCGAGCCCCGTACGATCAGGTCGCGCGACGGGTAAGTGAGCCCGATGGCGAGCCCCGAGACGGCCAGCGCGACCGGCAATATCGGTCCGGGCACGCTGCCGGTGGCGATGGCCAGCATCACCCCCGCCGAGATCGCCATCCCGGAACCGGCGACGAATTGCGGCTTCTCGGTTCGCGCCACGAGGAAGCCGCCGGCGAGCATCCCGGCGCCGGTGCCGATCATGTAGGCCGTGATCGCCGACGACGCGAGCGCCGCGCTGACGGCGAAATGGGTGGTCATCGAAGCGATGCCGAAGTTGGTCAGCCCGGTGAGCGCCGAGGCGTGCAGCGCGAAGAACAGGAAACAGGCCAGGATCGGAAGAGATAAAAGAACTCTGGATTCTTCAGCAATGGGCCTTTTCGTTTTTGTGGACGAAAAAGCGAATTTCTCAAAATTCAAAAACAACACCGTAAACACCAGCAATGCCACGCCGGCCGCGGCATGCAGCGCGCCGTGCCAGCCCCAGGTGCCGGCCGCCACCGCGCTGAAGACCGGCGCCACGGCGAAGCCGAGCGATCCGGCGACGCCATGCGAGCTGAACGCATGGCCAAGGCGCGGCGGCGAGACGCGGCCATTGAGGATGGCGAAGTCGGCGGGATGGAACACGCTGTTGCCGACGCCCGCGACCAGCGCCCCCGCCGCCAGCAGCGCCAGTCCGTGCGCGAACCCCATGAGGAGCGTGCCGGCAGCCATCAGGGCGACGCCCGCGAGAAGGACACCGCGCCCACCAATGCGGTCGACGACGAAGCCGGCGACGGGCTGCAGCAGCGCCGACACGGCGTAGAAAAGTGTCATCACCAGCCCGAGCGCGGCGTAGGACAGGCCGAGCTCCTCGCGCATCAGCGGAAACAGCGGCGGCAGCGCGAGCTGCAGGAAGTGGCTGGTCGCATGGCCCGAAGCGATCAGGCCGATGACCTGGACGTCAGATTTCACCTAGAAAATTCCTGATTGCCGACAGTGTCTTCTCGCGCTGATCCTTGAACGGGCTATGGCCACAGGCGGCGAGCTTGAGCAACTTGCAGCCGCACCGCACTCGCCGCTGCACTTCATCGAGCTGCGCCATCGTGCCATAGACGTCGTCCCGGCCCTGAATGGCGAGCACCGGGCAGGCGATCTTCGGCAGGTAGTCATCGCGGATGTCCCAGCCCTCGAAAGCCGGATCGAGCCACACGTCGGCCCAGCCATAGAAGGTCTTGCGGGCGTCCCGGTGGTAGCGGCCGAGCCTAGCGCCGAACTCGCTCCCCTCGAAAGCTTCGGCAGCCTTGCGGATCGATCCCAGGCAGAGCGGCTCGATGAAGACGTGCGGCGCCATGGCGACCACGCCGCGCACCGCGTGCCCGGCCCCGGCGTGGATCAGGGCGATGGATGCACCGTCGGAATGGCCGATGAGGAAAGGCCTTTCGATTTTCAGAAAAGACAGCAGCTGTGGAAGGGCGAGAAGCGCCTCGTCATGCATGAACCGCACCGTCCTCTTCGGTTCCTGCAATACGTCCGACTGTCCGTAGCCGTAGCGGTCGTAGACCAGCGCGCGCCGGCTGGTCGCCTCGGCCACCTGCCGGGGAAAGTCGCGCCACTGCCGGATCGAGCCGAGGCCTTCGTGGAGGAACACCAGCACCGGCCCTTCGCCCGCCCCTTCGTTGACCCATTCATAAGCGAGCGAGCGGCCCGCCGCGGTTGCAAAAGGCATGCGGGTGAATTTAGCACGCGGGCGATAATCGGCCGGCATGCGTTTCACCGCCTGGCTGGTGCTCGCCGTGACCCTGCTGCTGTGGTCAGGCAACTGGATCGTCGCGCGCGCGGTGCGCGACGAGGTTGCCCCCGGCATCGCCACCGTCGGGCGATTGATGGTGGTCGTTGCCGTGCTGTTGCCGTTCTGTTTTTCTTCTCTTTCAAAGAAACTCTTCCTGTTAAAGAAAAAAGATTGGCAAGTCCTCGCGGCCCTCGGCTTTACCGGCGGCGGCATCCACCTGGCGTTGCAGTGGCTGGGGCTGCACTACACCACCGCGGCGAGCGGCATCCTCTACCTGTCGACCACGCCGATCTTCATCCTGCTGCTCGCCGCGCCGCTCGGCGAGCGCATCCGGCTGCCGCAGTGGCTGGGCGTGGCGATCTCCTTCGCCGGCGTATTCCTGATCGCGACGCACGGCGACATCACGCGCCTGTCGTTCAACATCGGCGACTTGATGGCGCTCGCCTCGATGTCGCTGTGGGCCGGCTACACCGTGCTGCTGCGCCTGCGCCGCGATCCGCTCAGCATCGTCGAGCTGCTGGTCGTGGTCTGCGGATTCGGGATGCTCTTCATGATTCCATGGGTTGGACTGGAGTTGCATTTCCATCAAAAAATGCATTTGACCGTGAAAGGCATGGAAGCAATCCTCTACTCTGCCATCGCCTCGTTGCTGATCGCCTACGCCGGCTGGAGCTATGTCGTGGCGCGGCTCGGCGCGGTGCGCGCCGGCGCGACTATGCACCTGATGCCGGCCATCGGCGTCGCGCTGTCGGCGCTGTTCCTTGGTGAGTACCCGCAGTGGTTCCACTTCGCCGGCATCGCGCTCATCCTTGCCGGCGTCGGCCTCTCCTCGACTAGAGCTTCATCGGTTTCCAGTAGCCCGTAAGCTCGAGGTAGCCGCGGCCGAGTTCGCTGGCGCCCGAGAAGGCCTGCACCGCGCCCTCCCAGTAGACCGTGCCGGTGCTGGCGCGAGAATCGAGCTCCTGGTCGTCCATCAGCGGTTCGAGGCGCAGGCCGTTCACTTCCATCGAGACCGGATAGGAAACCCCGGTCCTGGGAGACTTCCACCAGCGCAACGGTTTCATGCTTGTGCCAGCCGGCGCGAAGTGAATTCCGCCCTCCCTGCCGCGC
Organism: Burkholderiales bacterium; assembly: GCA_036394595.1. Classification (GTDB taxonomy): domain Bacteria; phylum Pseudomonadota; class Gammaproteobacteria; order Burkholderiales; family SG8-39; genus SCGC-AG-212-J23. The sequence goes on from DASWEU010000153.1 coordinate 14,483, forward strand.
ATGCGAAAAGCCATCATCGAGCGCTGGTCGAAGAGGTTGATCCCGGCCCAGTCCCAGCCCGCCGCCTCGGGAGCAAGGTAGGCGCTCGACCATTCGTGGTCGAGCCAGGCCGTGCCGCCGATGTCCCGGCCGTTGAGCCTGCCGACGACATTCAGGTGCGGCCGGCTGTAGTAGTAGCTCGCTTCTTCCGGCCGATGGCCCTTGCGGCTGTAGCCCGCGTCGCCTTGCAGCACCAGTTGATTTGCAAAAAGAGTCAGCTCCAGCTCAAAGTCCCGCGCGGCAATCTTCGCTTCATAGCGCGTTCCTTCCAGCTCGAGCCGCCAGTCGTCGATCCACACGCCGGTGCGGTCGGTCTCGGCGTGCGCCAGCGAGAACCCGGCGCGCGCGGCGCGCTCGTCGTGCAGGAGACGGCCCCGCCTGGGATCGGAAATGGCGGCGTGGGCGAACAGCACCTGGCGCGGGTTGAACGCGCTCGGGTTGGCGCTTTCCTCCTCCGGCCGCGCGCGGAAGAACGTGATCTGGAAGCCGAGCGGCCCGTCGAGCCAGCCGGTGACGTACCACCACTCGGTGCGGTACTCCGGGTGCGCGCCATGATCGCGAGGGAAAACGAATTTTGGCTTTGGTCTGACCGCCGGATAGCTCACCCTCTGTGAAAAAGCGATTCCGGAACAGCCCAACAGCGGCAGCGCACCAAGAAACGCGCGCCGCCTCACCAGTCCTCCCGCACCGCGCGCACCGGGTCCATGCCCATGGCGTTCCTGCCGGAAAGGACGGCCGTTACGACCGCGAGGCTCACCAGAAGAAAGACCAATCCCACGAGAAAGCCAACCGGAACGTGGAGCTCCATGCCCCAGTGGAACGATTGCCGGTTCACGACATGGATCAGCACCAGGCTGATCGCCGCTCCCGCTGCGAGGCCCGCGGCAGCGCCAAGCGCAGCGAGCAAACCGCCCTCCGCCGCCAGCAGGCTGCCGATCTGGCGGCGCGTGAGACCCAGGTGGCGCAGCATGCCGAATTCGCGCCGCCGCGCGAGTACCAGCGCGCCGAGGCTCGAGGACAGGCCGAACAGGCCGACCAGCACCGCCACCGCCTCCATCGCGTAGGTGACTGCGAAGCTCCGATCGAACACTCGTAGCGACGCCGCGCGGATCTCGCCCGGCGAGGCGATGTCGAGTGCCGTGCCGCCCGGCAAGTCGCGCAGCGCCTGCATGACTTCTGCGGCGTTCGCCCCCGGCGCGAGCCACAGCGCCGCATCGTTCACCCTCCGGTCCCCGGTGAGCGCGATGTAGTCGGCGCGATCGATCAGCACCGCTCCATGTTGACGGGCGTAGTCACGAAATACACCGGCCACCGGCAGCTCATGATTTTTCCCGTTCAATGGAAGAACCATTCGTGCGGAAACCCCATAGACGTCGGCCACTGCCTCGCTGATCCACAACTTGCCCGGGCGCTGATGTCCCACCAGCGGAAACGCTTTTGCCGCGTTGTCGCGCGCGATCAGCACTAGCGGTGGGCGCGCCGGGTCGAGAAGAATCCGGCCGCTGCGCAGGAAATCGGCGCGCACCACCTCAGGAATGCCGCGCACGCGCTCTTCGAAGCCCGCCTCGAGGTACCCCGTGTCGCCGGCATTGCTGGTGCGGAAATACAGGTCGGCCGGCAGCACCGTATCGAGCCAGGCATCCACCGATTGGCGGAAGGAGGACACCATGATCGCCATCGACGCCATCAGCGCGAAGCTCGCCACGATGGCCGCGAGGCTCACCGCCGCCTGGCCGGGCGCTGCCCGCAGCTGCGCGAGCGCCAGCGCGAGCTCCGGGCGCGCGGGCAGCGGAATCATGCGGAATGCGATTTGCGCGAGCCGCGGCACCAGCGCGATGCAGCCGACGAGGATGCAGGCGATGGCGGCATAGCCCCAGACCGGCGTGTCCCACGCCGGCCCGAGCTGTGCGAGCACCGCACCGGCGGCGATAACGGCGATCCCCGGCCAGGCCGGCGCGATGCCGAACATCGACGGCTCATCGCCGGCTTTGAGCGCCCGCGCCGGCGCGGCGCGCGCCGCGTCCAGCGCGGGCAGCATCGCACCCGCGACCGCGGCAGCGATCCCGGCGAGCAGGTAAGCCAGTGCAGGCAGGAGCGAGAACTGCAGGTGCGCGCCGCCGTCGCGGAACATGCCGGCGCCCAGGTCCCCTCCGGAGGCGCGAACCGCGATCGCCGCCAGCCCGAAGCCGAGCGCGAGGCCGGCGGCCGCGCCCGCCGCGCCAAGCGCCGCGGCCTCGAGCAGCACCAGCCGCAAGAGCTGCGCCCGCCGCAACCCCAGTACGCGCAACAGCGCATGCTCCGCACGCCGCCGCGCTATCTCGAGCGACTGCGCCGAAAAGACGAGGAAGCCGCCGGTGAAGAGCGCCACCATCGCCAGGACGTTGAGGTTGACCCGATAGGCGCGCGAGGGATAGCCGCTCTCCTCCTCCAGCGCCCGAACCGGCGAAACGTAGGTGCCGGGTGGAAGCAGCTTTTGAATCTCTTCGATCGAAAAGCTCTTCTCCCTGGAAAGGCGTATATCCAATCGATTCAATTCCCCGATGCGCTCCAGCCGCCACTGCGCCGTCGCGATGTCCACCAGCACCGCCTGTCCGCGAAGCGCGGCCGACGAAAGCACGCCGGCAACGCGAAACGGCACGGCCTTCTGCCCGACCACCAGGCGCAGCTCGTCGCCCTTCGCCAGGCGCAACGATGCCGCGGCCGCGGCCGACAGGAAAACGCGATCCGGCTTGAGCAGCTCGAATCGATCCTCGAGCACCAGCATCGGCTGCAACGCCGACGCGCGCAGAATGTCCACGCCGGCCACCCGCACGGTGCGCGAAGTGCCGGCGACGCCCGCGTCGAGTTCCAACACCGGGCTCACGATCGCCACGCCCGGCACTCGCGCTACCGCCGCATATAGCGATTCGGGAAAGCCGCTGCGACCGCCGCGCACCTCGATGTCCGCCTCGCCGGCGATCGCGCGCACGGCCGCCGCCACGTCCTCGACCGCGGCGCGGTTCACCAGGTGCACGCCGTAGCCGAGCGCCACGCCAAGCGCGATCCCCGTTGCCGAGAGAGCCAAGCGCGCGCGTGACCGATTGCGCAGGAAGAGCAACACTGCGGCTACTATACTTGGCACACAAGGAGGCTCCATGAAACCGACCCGGTTCCTGCTTATTGCCGCTGCGACCCTTGTTGCATTGCCCGAACCCGTGCTGGCGGACCCGCCGCCCTGGGCCCCGGCGCACGGCTGGCGCAAGAAAAATGACCCGAACTACGTCGGCTACACCGGCAAGAAATGGGAGAAGGACTACGGCATCATCGACGGCCAGTGCGACGCCACTGCTGTCGGCGCGGTGGTCGGCGGCGTGATCGGCGGCGCGGTCGGCTCGCGCGCCAGCAACGAGAACCGCCCGGTCGCGATCCTCGTCGGCACGGTGATCGGCGCCGCGATCGGCGCCAAGATCGGCCGCCAGATCGACGACACCGACCGCGCCTGCATGGGCCACGCGCTCGAGCTGGCCGGCGAGAACAAGTCGGTGCGCTGGAAGAACAGCGCCACCGGCGTGGCTTACCAGCTCACGCCGACGCGCAACGTCGGCGACCGCGAGAGCCCTTGCCGCGAATTCACCACGGTCATGACCGCTGGTAACCGCAAGGAATCCGTGGAAGGCGTCGCCTGCCGCCGCGGCAGCGGGGACTGGACCTTCAAGAGCTAGCGACCTACTCCGGCTTGATGCCGGCGTCGCGGATCACCTTCGCCCACTTAGCGCTTTCGGCGCGCACGAAGGCGGCGAATTCGTCGGGCGTGTCGGCAACCACTTCGGAGCCGGTGGCGAGCACTTGGCTCTTCACTTCGGGCGCGTTGTAGGCCTTCACCAGCTCGCGATGAAGGATGTTGATCGCGGCGCGCGGCGTGCCGGCGGGCACGAAGATGCCGTTCCACGCGATGGCTTCGACGCCCGGCAGGCCCGCCTCCGCGGTCGTCGGCACTTCCGGAAACATCTCGAGGCGCACGGGACCCAGCACCGCGAGCGCGCGGAGCTTGCCCGCCTTGAGCGGCGCGGCCACGACTTGCGGCACGATGTAGGAGACCAGCACCTGCCCGCCGAGCAGATCCGGGATCTCGGCGTTCACTCCCTTGTAAGGCACTTCCAGCACCTTGATTCCCGCCTCCGACTTCACCCACTCGCCCACCAGCTGGCCGATGCTGCCCGGCCCGGCGGAGGCATAGGTGATTTGCGCCGGATTCGCCTTCGCCTTTTCAAGAAAGTCCTTCAATGAAAGAACCGACAACGACGGGTTGACCACCATGATCAGCGGCGTCATGGTGAAGCGCGACACCGGTATCAGCTCCTGGTTAAGACGGCAGCACGGATCGGGCTTGAGAGCGTCGCCGATCGCGTTGTTGATCAGAGCGAGAAACAGGGTGTGGCCGTCGGGGGCGGCCTTCGCCGCCTCGCGCGCGGCGATCAAGCCGTTGGCGCCGGGCCGGTTCTCGACGATCACCGGCTGGCCGAGCGCTTCGGCGAGCTTGCCGCCGATCTGGCGGGCGCGGATGTCCGGCGAGCTGCCCGCCGGCGAAGGCACCAGGATGCGCATCGGCTTGGACGGGAAGGCCTGTGCCGAGGACGCTCCACTCCAGATTGCGCCCAGCAATGCCAGGACGCACATGCCTGCGTATTTCACCGGCGGCCTTTCGCTTAGAATTTCAGGAGAATCATAAGGCGGAGGCTGCTTGGCTGACCAGAAACCCCCTGCTCCTACGCCCCCCAAGTCCTTGGACGACCTTCTGGGCGATCTGGACGCCTTTTCGAAGACCATCGACATGGAGGCGGCCCAGCTGGCGCGCGCGGCCGAGGAGGAAAAGCGCGCGAAAGACGAGGCGCGGCAACGTGCCGCGGCGGTCGCCGCGGCCGAGGAGGCACGGCGAGCGCAGGAGTCCAAGGCGCGCGACCCCGGCACGCCGGCGCCCCGGCGCGGCGCGGCGCTTGAAATGCTGAAGAAGCAGGCGACTACCAGCGGGCCGCGCGAGGACCCGGCGGTGACGCGCGCGCGGGCCATCGTCACGTTGAACCACCACATGCGCGAGGCGGACCGCTACCTCGCCGAATTCATCCTCGCGGTCAAGACGCAGCGCCCGGCCGCCTCGCGGCCTTATCCGTTCCTGCACTTGGGGAATCTGCAGGGCATCGTCCTGGGCGACGGCTGGATCGACAGCCGGCCTAAGCGCATCGAGGGCGTGGACTACCTCGCTCACATCGTCATGCGCTACCGGATTTACGTCGACCCGCCCGCCAAGCAACTGCTGCTCAAGGACGACATCCCGCATTTCGAGCAATACCTGAAGGGCATGGGAGCGCCCTACGAAGTGCGGCCGGTGCGGAAGAACGACTTCGGTCAGGTATTGCAGGCGGAATTCATCATCAGGGGCGGGCCGGCCTGCGAGGTGGTGATTCAGGCGGACTACGAAGCGGGCGCGGTGCAGTTCGACCTGGTCAACGTCAGCCGGCTTGGCAAGCAGCAGTGCCGTGTGCCCGCGGCGGAGTTCGGCGATCTTGCCGACGAGCTTGCCCGCTACATCCTCGGCGCCGACGACGATTTCGCCAAGCGCTTCGCGCCGGCGAAATAGCCGTGCGCGCAGCGGCGGCCCTGCTCCTGCTCGCGGCAGGCGCCGCCCACGCGCAAACCGGCGGCGAGATCTACCAGGACCAATGCGCCGCATGCCATGACAGCGGCAAGAATCGCGCGCCGCGTCCCAGCGTGGTCGCCGATTGGACGGAACGCGCCAAGCGGGGCCGCCCGCTGCTCATTCGCAATGCACTCGGCACCGCGCCGCACGCCGGCGGACGCACCGCCGAAGTCACCGCCGCCGTGGATTACATGCTTTCGACCGTGGACATCCTCGTCAACAGCTACTCGGAGCCGCCACGGCTAAAATCAGCCAAGTGAACAAGCCGCAACCGCCGTCGCACAGCAACTTCATCCGTCAGATCGTCGAATCTGACCTGTCGAGCAAGCACTATTCAACGGTTCGCACGCGCTTTCCGCCCGAGCCCAACGGCTACCTGCATCTCGGCCACGCCAAGTCGATCCTGCTCAATTTCGGGCTGGCGAAGGAGTATGGCGGCCGTTGCAACTTGCGCTTCGACGACACCAATCCGGAGAAGGAGGAGCAGGAGTACGTCGATTCCATCGTCGACTCCGTGAAGTGGCTCGGCGCCGATTTCGGCGGGCGTCCGCTTTATGCCAGCGACTATTTCGACTTCATGTACAAGGCCGCCGAGCACCTCGTCACCGCGGGCGACGCCTACGTCGACAGCCAGAGCGCGGAGGAAATGAGGATCAGTCGTGGATCCTTTTCCGAAGGCGGGCGGGAAAGCCCTTTTCGAAAAAGAAGCATCGAGGACAACCTGAAGCTCCTGCGCGAAATGCGCGACGGCAGGCACGCCGACGGCGCGCACGTGCTGCGGGCGAAGATCGACATGCATTCGCCCAACATCAACCTGCGCGACCCGGCGCTCTACCGCATCAAGAAGGCCGACCACCACCGCACCGGCGCCAAGTGGTGCATCTACCCGATGTACACCTACGCCCACCCGATAGAGGACGCGATGGAGGGCATCACCCACTCCATTTGCACCCTGGAGTTCGAGGACCAGCGCCCGTTCTACGACTGGTTGCTGGCGAAGCTCGCGGATGGCGGGTTGCTCAAGCGGCCGCTGCCGAAGCAGATTGAATTTGCCCGGCTCAACTTGACGCATGTCCTGCTTTCAAAACGTAAATTGATTGAATTGGTCGAGAACAAGCACGTCGACGGCTGGGACGATCCGCGCATGCCGACCCTCGCCGGCGCGCGCCGGCGCGGCTACACGCCCGAGGGCTTTCGCCGCTTCGTCGACAAGATCGGCGTCGCCAAGGAGAACTCCTGGATTCCCTACGAGGAGCTCGAGGGCTCGATGCGCGACCACCTCAACGAAATCGCCCCGCGCCGGATGGCGGTGCTCGATCCGATCAAGCTCGTCATTGAAAACTACACGGCGAACAAGGAAGAGCTTCTCGAACAACCGAACCATCCGCAGAAGCCCGAGATGGGAAAGCGGAAAGTGTCCTTTTCTCGCGAACTGTGGATCGAGCGGGAAGATTTCCAGGAAAAACCCCAGAAAGGCTTCTTCCGCCTGTTTCCGGGCAATGAGGTTCGGCTTCGATTCGGTTACGTCATCAAGTGCATCGGCATGAAGGACGGCGCGGTGCACTGCACGTATCACGAGGATTCAAGATCCGGCACGCCCGGTTCCGACAAATACAAAGTGAAGGGCAACATCCACTGGGTGAGCGCGAAGCACGCTTACAAGGCACAGGTGCGCCTTTACGAGCATCTGTTTACGGCGCTTCACCCAGAGGGGCTCGAACACCTCAGCCCGGAATCGATGAAAGTTGTCTCTTCGCAACTGGAATCCTCCCTGGGAAGCGCGAAACAGGGAGAACAATTCCAGTTTGAACGGCACGGCTACTTCATTGCCGACCGCGGCGGCTTCGACCGCACGGTGACGCTCAGGCAAGCTGCTTTTTGAAGAACGCGACCGTCCGTTCCCAGGAAAGCTTTGCCGCCGCCTCGCTGTAGCGCGGGGTCGAATTGTTGTGGAAGCCATGCTGGGTACCGGGATACGTATGCTTCTCAAAAGAAACCTTGTTCGTTTTCAGGGCTGATTCGTACGCCGGCCACATGGCGTTGATACGCTCGTCGCTTTCGGCGTACTGGATGAGGAGTGCCGCCTTGATCTTCGGCACGTCCGCGGAATCGGCTGCCGCGCCGTAGTACGGCACGCCGGCCTTCAGGTCGGCGCCCATGGCGGTGGCGAGAAAATTGACCGCGCCGCCGCCCCAGCAGAAGCCGGTGGCGCCGAGCTTGCCGTTCGAGAGTTTGTGCGCCTTGAGAAGGCGCGCGCTGTTCAGCATGTCGGTGCGCAGCTTCGCCTGGTCGATGCTCGCCTGCAGCGTGCGCCCGTCGTCGTCGTTGCCGGGATAGCCGCCGGCCGGAAACAGGCCGTCGGGCGCAAGCGCGACAAAGCCCTCCACCGCGGCGCGGCGCGCGACATCCTCGATGTACGGGTTGAGTCCGCGGTTTTCGTGGATGACCAGCACTGCCGGAAACGGCCCGTTTCCCGCGGGTTGGACCAGGTAACCGCGCATGGTTCCCGAATTGCCGCCCGGCGATGGATAGCTCACGTAGTTCGCCTTGATGCGGGTATCCGTAAATGAGATGGTCTGCGCTAGGGCATAGCGCGGCAGCAGCGCCTGCGCCATGGCGAGTCCTCCGGCGCACAGCGCCGCCGCCCGCAGCAGGAATTCGCGCCGGTCGATGCCGCCATGGCAATACTCGTCGTAGAGCTCGTAAACACGCCGGTCAATGTTCATCTCAGTCCTCCTCGGGCGTGCCGCCGCCCGCGACGATGTCTTCCTGCCGGATCTTGTCGACGTTGAAGCGCTCGACCTTGCCGCGGATGGTCTTGATCAGGTCCTCGAGCTCCGGCGGCTCCTTCATGAAGCGTAGTGGGTTCGAGCGCGCGACGACGAAAGTCTTCAGGTAGGGGCTGACGAACCCTTTCGCCTTCAGCTTCTTCACCACCTCGGCGACCTTCTCGTCGAGCTCAAGGAGCATTTCCGCAATTTTCTGATGTTCACGAAGGGCTTTTTCAAGAGAAGCTTCAGACAATTCCGTCAGTCGCCTGACGAATGAGTTGTAGACCCCGCCGCTGAAGCGCGGGTTCTTCTCGTAGCAAAGGCCCATCGTCACGTAGGACGCTTCTTCCAGGTAGAAGGCGAACTCCTTCTCCGACTTGGCCGGGCCTTCCTCCATCAGGTTGCGGAAGATGCGGATCACCTCGAGCGACTTGTCCTTGAGGTTGTGCGCCTTCTCGGTGTTGAGGGCAAGGATCTGCCAGGCCACCTCGCGCTTGGGCACCACCAGCGCGGTAATGGCCTTCGCGCCGAGGCGCCGCATTGCGGCGAGGCGGTGCCCGCCGTTGGGAGTCCAGAATCCGGTCTTCGGCGCGGTGATGGCGATGATTGGATCGAGGAACAGCCCCGTCTTGTCGATCACGTCGGCGAGGCGCTTATGGTGCATGTCCGACACATCGCGCTGGAACGGCGTGGGCTCGACCGCGCCGATCGGCAAGATGGCGAGCAGCAGCGGCTGCTTGCCCACGGGGTCGACGTAGCCGCCGACCACGATCCCGCCTTCCTTCTCGATACGCTGCTGAAGTTCTGCCTCGAATCCTTCCAGGGATTTTTTTGTTTCAGAAGGCAAAATTCCCCGGGTTCCTGCTTTCGCCTTGCGCGCGCGCTTTTTCGGGGCGGCGCGCTTGAGCATGGATTTGGTCGCCATACGTAAAGCTTACCGCAACACGCAAGCCCGCCTCAGAAAGTGCTGAACTGGATCTCGATGCCGCGCGAGTTGACGCGCTTGTAGTACAGCGCGAGGTCGCTGTTATAGCCCGTCTGGAACCAGAAATTGACCGGCACCTGGTAGACCTTCCTGCCGAGCTCGAAGCGAAACGTGCTGTAGCGGAAAGGATCGCGGTAGCCGGTTTCGTACCCGATCGTGACCTGCGTGCCGCTGAAAATGACGTTCCCCAAGCCCTCCTCGGGCACTGAGCCGCGGTCCCAGCCGCGGCGGTAGCGCATCGTCGCCGACAGGCCGCCGACCCGATTGCGCGCCTTGCCTTCCGAGTCGTTCTCGAACGGCTGGTACTGCTCGGCATCTCCCTGCAGGAGCCCTTTCGAGAGGAAGTAGCGCGCCCGCAGATAGCCCGCGACCGCGTTGCCGTCGTCCCGCAGCACCAGCTTGCGCGTCAGCTCGACGAAGTCCCAGCCGCGGCTGATCTGGTCGCTGGCGAACTCCGGCCGCTCCGCCGAGGCGCGCGCCGCCGCGAGCTGCGCCGCGGTGTGGATCGACTGTCCGTTCGACTCGTGGCCATAGGCGAAATCCCAGTACTCGCGGTGCTGGTCCGGCGGGCCGAGCCAGTGGCGGATGAACAGCTTCGGCTCGAAGCGCTTCTCCACTACGGGCGACGAGTCGCGCGTGCCGATGTACTGGCCAAAGCGCCCGCTGAACGCGAAGTAGAGGCCGCTGTTGTCCCCCAGGCCTGGGGAGAGCCCGTTCATGGCACGCGTCATCAGCTCCGGCATGACCTGGAAGCGCAGCGACAGGCGCAGGTCGAGGAAGCCGACGTCGTCGCTGTCCTTGGTGTAGCCGACGCTGGTCAGCTCGTAGCCGCAAAGCTGCGGCTCGCCCTGCGCGTGCGTCTCGCATTTTTCGATCTCGTTCGCCGGCGCCGCGCCGGCCCAGACTGCCAGCGCCACGAGCGTCAAGCGTATGACTCTCATCCTGTTCCTCCCGATGGCCCTCACTATAATTCGCCATGGCCAGCAAGCCCAAGTGGAAATTCGACGGCGTACGTGTTGTCCACTCGAACGAGCTCGACGTCAACACCGCCCAGACGCCGGGGATGAACCGCGCCGCGGCCATCACGCACGCCCGCGCCGGCGCCGAGAAGCTCTGGGCCGGCACCGTCGTGATCCATCCGAAAGCCAAGACCGGCGCGCACCACCACGGCGCGGTCGAGAGCGTCATCTATGTGGTGAGCGGCAAGGCGCGCATGCGCTGGGGCGACCGGCTCGAATTCGTCGCCGAGGCCGGGCCCGGCGACTTCATCTACGTCCCGCCCTACGTGCCGCACCAGGAAATCAACGCGAGCGACACGGAGCCGCTCTCCTGCGTCCTGTGCCGCAGCGGCCAGGAGCCGGTGGTGGTGAACCTGGACATCCCGGTGGTGGAAAAACCCGAGGAAGTGCACTGGGTGGACAACATCCATCCCGCGCCGAAAAAGCCGTGATGGCCAGCATCATCGCGTCGACGATCGCCTTCTTCGTTGCGAGCTACTGCATTAAGCGCTACCTGGACAATTCCGACATTCCCAAGAGCATGACACGGAGCCTAGTAATCTTCTCGCTCGCCCTTGCCATTTCCTATGCTGTCGGCTGGGCTGTGGATCACATTGCTTGAGCATAGAGGGCGAGAGGTGTCCGCAATACTCAGCGCTTTCCTCCAGAAAAATCAGACAAGAGGATAAATAGAAAGAAAGCTCTGCTCGCCTGTTTGCTGACCTTTCTGTAACGTCCCTAACACAGACTCACGGGGAAGGGGTTGATGCATAGCGTCATTCCGTTGCTTGTCCTTCCTATTTGTCGTGCTTACGTCTCATCGCTTTGCCTGAGCTTTAGGCCTATTGGGGGCATTTGTTGAAGAGCTTTTTAAGATGGGCAGGGAGCAAGCTCCAACTAGTCCCCTGCCTTTCAAAATTCTGGCATGCGGATCACACCAGATATGTCGAACCCTTCTGCGGTTCGGCATCATTATTTTTCTCGCTAAAGCCAAAGTCCGCGCTTCTATCAGATCTGAATCCAGAGCTTGTTGAAACGCTACAGAGGGTTCAATTGTCCGCTGACAGCGTGGGCAGCTGCCTGGGGCGCCTCCCTCGCGGCAAAGCTGCGTACTATCGCGTTCGCGCGCAGGACCCAAACTGCTTGTCGCCCGATGAGCGCGCGGCCCGATTTATTTATCTGAACGGCCTGTGCTTCAACGGCCTATATCGGACAAATCTGAAAGGCCAATTCAATGTGCCCCTCGGAACGAAGCATCGCGAGGAGCTCTTCGTCCCGAGTCAACTACGCGATGCAAGCTATGCGTTACGCACTGCGGATATCGAGCACTCCGATTTTGAAGCAATCGTGGACCGCACCGTGCAAGGTGATTTTTTATATGTTGACCCACCCTACGCCACTGGATCACGGCGTACCTTTGTCGAGTATGGTCAAAAGATTTTTTCCGCAAATGATTTCGCGAGGCTAATTGCCTCGCTAAAACGTGCTCATAAGCGTGAGGTGAAATTCGTGCTTTCCTACGCTGATGTAGAGGAAATTCTCCAGATTCCATCGCGATGGAAAGTCGAGCGCGTACAGGCACGTCGAAATATCGCCGGTTTCCTCGGTTCTAGGCGGACCGTTTCAGAAGTTCTAGTTTCGAATGTGAGGTGACCCAGTGGCTGACGGCACACTCCGCGAAATCGACATCGATCTGATCGACAAGAATCCCGAGAACCCGCGGATCGTCTTCAGATCGCGCGAATTGGCTCAGCTCATGGAGTCAATTCGGAAGTTCGGGGTTCAGGTACCTATATCCGTATACAAGCACCAAAAACGATATGTACTTGTCGATGGTGAACGTCGCTGGAAAGCTTCAATAAAGCTAAACAGAAAGACGATTCCCGCTCTAATCCAGGGAAAACCCGATGCGCTAACAAATTTGCTGTTGATGTTCAATATTCATGCTCTGCGAGAGCAGTGGGACTTGCTCACGATAGCGTTAAAGCTTCCACGTGTTCTAGAGCTTCTCCGGATTCAACTAGGCAGAGACGCAAACGAGCGCGAAATAGCGTTAGAGACTGGCCTTAATCGAGCCGTTGTTCGTCGCAGCCGCTTGCTGATGATGTTGCCGTCGAAATACCAGCAAATGATATTGAGGGAGTTGCAGAAACCAAAGGCACAGCAAAAGCTCTCTGAGGACTTCTTTATCGAAATGGAACGCGCCCTAAAAACCGTGGCGCGGAACATGCCAGCTGCCTTTGGCTCTCTCAGCAAGAACTCCATTCGCGACATACTGATTGCCAAATACCTTGCCGGGACTATTGCCAATCTAGTACACATCAGACAAATCGCGAAAATCGCCCGCGCAAAACGTGTGGGCGTAGATTCACAGGTTGCGCAAAAGGCATTGGAAAAGATTTTTAACAATTCCAAATACTCCATTGAGCGCGCATACGAAGAGTCGGTTGGATTTGCCTACGGTGAACGAGACTTAGCTACCCGAATAATCAGTTTGACCGAGCAATTAAGGCATTTTGAGGACACAGAACTTGATCAAGACGTACTCGATGGACTGGCGGCTCTCCAGAAAGAAATTAAAAAGATCTTGGAGGGCGAATGAATATCTATCGCGCTCTTCAGGAAGAATTGCGACCGTTTGCTGATGGGGCAATTAAGTATTTAAAGAATGAGTTTGGCGTGTCCTCCCTGAAGATTGAAGAGGAACTGTCGGCGAAAATTGATTTTCGACCAACGCTTCACGGACTCCTTCCAGACAAGCATCTCGTCTGCGTTGAGGTGTGTGACACGCTTTTCCCACCTCTGCTTGAACGCTTCATTTTGGGATGCCGAAATGCAGGATTGCCGATTAAGTTATTCATTGCACTGCCAAAAGGTCAAATTAATACAATTGAAACTAGATCTCTCTCGTTCGCTCAGGAGAATGGAATAGCTATTCTCGAAATCGCGGAGAACGGAAGCGGTAAGTTAATTCACGGATTGCCTCTATCGCTCTCCCTTGGTGGGCTAAGGTCATTCGATCTTGCAGAGTTCCCTCGCAAATACCGCGCAGCTATCGGATCGGCAATAACGACGTTCAAGCAAGGCAACCCTGAAAAAGGATGTGCTCAGATCTATGACGAATCAGAGGCACTGACACGGCGGGTACTTCATCGTTGCAAAAAAATTCGGAAAGGGCTTACGAAAAAACCCGAATTCAACATCGACAAAGAAGCTTGGGCTAATTCCTTAGAATTCCTCAAGGCCAATGTAAACAAAGCTAGAGTGAAATGCCCGGATCTCACGCCGTCACTAATCAATAGATTGATAGCAGCGACGCCTCACAGGAATGATGCGGGGCACAAGCCAAACTCATTGGAAAAACTTATTCAGAGGGACACTCAACTTCGAACGCGTTTTGAATCTGCCGTAGATGATTTGCAAGCGTTGATTCGCGCAGCCCAGCCGCTTCATGTCTGAATCGGCGAGATGCCATCGATCCCCCCTACGCTGCCCAGAAGCGTGTCAACTCACCAGCCAGGGACCCGCATTCTTCTAGTGCAGCAAAATGCCCGCCCTTCTCCATCACCGTCCATCGCTTGATGTTCGTGAAGGTGTTTTCCGCTAGCGACCGAGGCGGCTTGAGGATTTCTTTCGGAAATTCCGCATAGCCCATTGGCACTGCGATGGTCTTGCCTTCGGGGATCGGCCAGGGGCGGTGCATGCGGGCGTAGTAGGGCCAGAAGGATGAGCCGATGGCGCCGGTCAACCAGTAGAGCGAGATGTTCGCCAGCATAGTGTCGCGGGGGATGGCGGATTCGATGGTGCCGCCGTTGTCGCTCCAGGCGTGGAATTTATCGGCGATCCAGGCCGAGAGCCCGGCGGGAGAGTCCGTGAGGCCGTAGGCGAGGGTCTGAGGCCGGGTGCCCTGGATCCACTGGTAGCCCATGCCTTCCTTGATGAATTCCTGAAGCTGTTCTTGATATTTCTTCTCCTCGGGCGTCTTCGCTTCGAATTTCGGGTCGCGGCGCAGCGGCAGCAGGTTGAGGTGGATGCCGGTGAGGAGCTCGGGCCGGGTATAGGCGAGGCGCGAGGTGATGAAGGCGCCCCAGTCGCCGCCCTGGGCGCCGAATTTCTTGTAGCCGAGCACGTCGGTCATCAGCTCGGCGAAGACGTCGGCGATTTCCTCGACACCCATCCGCGGCTGGCCGGGCTTGTGGGAGAGCGTGTAGCCCGGCAACGAGGGCGCGACGACGGTGAAGTGCTCGGTGAGGAGCGGGATCAGTTCGAGGAATTCGACGATGGAGCCGGGCCAGCCGTGGCTGAGGAGGAGCGGCATGGGGTTCTTGCCCCTGCCCGGCTCGTGGATGTAGTGCAGGTCGATGCCATGGATATTCGCTTTGTACTGTCTGAAGCGGTTGATGCGCGCTTCCTGCTTGCGCCAGTCGAAGTCGTGCTCCCAGTAGGTCGCCAGCTCCTGCAAATATGACAGGCTGGTGCCGGTGCTCCAGGGCTCGAGCGAGGGCTCGTCGGGCCAGCGAGTGCGCGAGAGGCGGTCGGCGAGGTCGTCGAGCTGCCATTGCGGAACCTGTAGGCGAAACGGCGTCGGGGCGGCGGGCATGGCCGTAGTATCCTCAATTTTTCCGGAGGAATGCCATGATCGATCTTTACGCCGCCGCCACCTCGAACGGCATTCGCGCGCGCATCGCGCTCGAGGAATGCGGGCTCGCCTATAACTGGCACCGCATCGACCTGACCAAGGGCGAGCACAAGAAGCCCGAATTCCTGAAGATCAACCCCTTCGGGCAGATCCCAGCGATCGTCGACAGCGACGGTCCCGGCGGCAAGCCCATCACGATCAACCAGTCCACCGCCATCCTGATGTACCTGGCGGAGAAATCCGGCAAGCTGATGCCCAAGAATCCGGCGGACCGGCCGATGTTCCTCGAAGCGCTGATGAGCGGCTCGACCGACATCACGCCGCAGTTCGGCGCGGTCAACGCGGCGCGCATGGCGAAGGAGCCGCACCAGGCCACGGTGGACCTTCTCAAAGCGCGCCTGCACGGCCTGTTCGCGGTGTGGAACGACCTCCTCGGCAAGCGCAAGTACGCCGCCGGCAATGAAGTCACCATCGCCGACCTGTCCCTGTACGCCGGCTACTGGCGCACCAAGGGGGCGATGGCCGACGCGGTCGCCAACATGCCGAACCTCGAGCGCTGGGCGGCCGAGATCGGCGCGCGGCCCGGCGTCAAGCGCGCCACGACCATCTGACCGCTCCCGCCTGGCTCTGGATCGTCCTCACGGTCTGGGCGGCGCTCGCCCAGACGGTGCGCAATGCCGCCCAGCGCCGGCTCACCCAAGAGCTGGGCACGCTCGGCGCCACGCTGGTGCGGTTCCTGTATGGATTGCCGTATGCCGTTTTGTTTCTGTTAGCGGTCATAACAACCACTGGGGCTTCGCTACCGGCAGTCAATTTAAAGTTTCTGATCTGGGTCACGGTCGGCGCGGTTTCGCAGGCGGCGGCGACCGCCCTGCTCCTGCGCACGATGCAGGAGCGCAACTTCGCCCTCGGCGTCGCGTACTCGAAGACCGAGGTGCTGCAGGTGGCGATCTTCGCGCTGATCTTCCTCGGCGACCAACTGACATTGTCCGCGATGCTCGCGGTCGTGAGCGGCACCATCGGCGTCATGCTGTTTTCGCCCTTCGAGTGGAAGAGTTTTACGTCCAGAACTCTGCTTCTCGGGGTTGCTTCCGGCACGGCATTCGCCATGTCGGCGGTGGGCTACCGCGGCGCGGCACTGGCGCTCGATGCGCCATTCCTGGTGGCGGCAGCAACCACGCTGGTCGCGGCACAGGCGATTTCGACCCTGGTGCTGGGCGGGTGGATGCTGCACAAGGAAATCTCTTCTCTGAAAAAAGTCTTTCATTTCTGGAAAGCGTCGCAGCTCCCGGGATTCATGGGCGCCGCGGCCTCCGCCGGCTGGTTTACGGCTTTCGCCATCGAACCGGTGGCGCACGTCCGCACTTTGGGCTTGGTCGAACTCGTGTTCAGCTATGCCGTATCGCTCAAGCTGTTCCGTGAACACCTGACACCGCGCGAGCTCGCCGGCATGGGACTGCTCGCTCTTGGCGTGGCGCTCATCACGATGCGTCCCTGACGGGACTGTCGCGGTACAATCGCCGCCCGACCACGCCTCTGGAGCGTTCCGCGTGTACAACCTGAGCAGATTCCTTGCTACCGCCGCGCTGCTGGCGGCGACGGTGCTGCTCAGCAGCTGCGGCTACAACACGCTGCAGCAGGTCGACGAGCAGATCAAGGCGAGCTGGTCCGAAGTGCTCAACCAGTACCAGCGCCGTGCCGACCTGGTGCCGAACCTGGTGGCCACGGTCAAGGGCTTCGCCGCGCAGGAGCAGAAGGTGCTGCTTGGCGTGACCGAGGCGCGCGCCCGCATCGGTTCGATCCAGGCGACACCGGAGCTGGTGAACGATCCGGCGGCATTCCAGCAATTCACGCAGGCGCAGGGACAGCTCGGCGGCGCGCTGTCGCGCCTGATCGCGATCGCCGAGAACTATCCGCAGCTGAAATCGGACGCCAACTTCCGCGACTTGCAGGCGCAGCTCGAGGGCACCGAAAACCGCATCACCGTGGCGCGGCAGCGCTACATCCGCGCGGTGCAGGAGTACAACGTCACCGTGCGCTCGTTCCCGAGCAACCTCACCGCGATGGTCTTCGGCTTCAAGCCCAAGGCGCAGTTCGCGGTCGAGAACGAGAAAGAAATCGCGCAGCCGCCCAAGGTTGATTTCGCTAAGTAGCTTTTTCCTCATTGGCGTCGCGGCGGCACAGATCGCCGTTCCGCCGCTCGCGGCGCGCGTCACCGATCTGACCGGCACGTTGACCGGGGAGCAGCGCTCGACGCTGGAGCAGGCGCTCGCCGCCTTCGAAGCGCGCAAGGGCTCGCAGGTCGCCGTACTCATCGTGCCGAGCACGCAGCCCGAGACCGTCGAGCAATACGCGGTGCGCGTCGAGGAAGCCTGGAAGCTCGGCCGCAAGGGCGTCGACGACAGCGTGCTGCTGCTGGTCGCCAAGAACGACCGCCGGCTGCGCATCGAAGTCGGCTACGGCCTCGAGGGCGCCCTCCCCGACGCGGTCGCCAAGCGCATCATCGAGGAGGACATCACGCCGCGCTTTCGCAACGGCGACTTCTACGGCGGCATCCGCGCCGGCACCGAGCGCATCCTGCGCGTAATCGACGGCGAAAAGCTGCCGGCGCCGGCCGCCCACGCGCCGCCCTTCTCCCTGCCCACCGAGTGGCTCATGCCGGCGTTCTTCGCGCTGCTCGTCGGCTCCAGCATCCTGGACCGGCTATTGGGCCGCCTGTTCGGAGCGATTGGCAGCGGGACCGCGGCCGGCGTCATCGCCTGGATATTTTTAGGATCAATTTTGGCCGGCGTGCTCGCGGGTGGCATCTTCTTCATCTTCGTCCTCGCCGCTAGGCTTGGCGGCTGGCGCCGCGGTGGCTTTGGCGGCGGCTGGAGTTCGGGGGGCGGCAACTTCGGCGGCGGCGGATTCAGCGGCGGTGGGGGCGGTTTCAGTGGCGGCGGCGGCTCGAGCGGCGGCGGCGGCGCGAGCGGGAGCTGGTAATGAAATTCGGTCGCGCCTTCCGGCACCTCGTGACGCCGCACTGGCTCGCCCTGCGCGCCTATCCGCCGGCATCACTCAAGGAGATCGAGCAGGCGATCAAGGCCTCCGAGCGCCAGCACGCGGGCGAGATGCGCTTCGCCGTCGAGGCGGGATTGCCGCTGCATTTCCTGAAGTTCGGTCCCCGGCGGAGAGCCGAGGCGCTGTTCTCGGAGCTGCGGGTGTGGGATACCGCGCATAACAACGGCGTGCTGCTCTACGTGCAGCTCGTCGACCGCGCCATCGAGATCGTCGCCGACCGCGGCATCGCGGCGCGGGTCGAGCAGGCCGAATGGAACGTGATCTGCCGCGCGATGGAAGAGCGCTTCCGCCAGGGGCAATTCCGGGAAGGCGCGCTCGAGGGAATCGCGCAGGCGACGCGCGTTCTCGCGCGCCATTTCCCGCCGCACGGCCGGCCGGCGAACGAGCTGCCCGACAAGCCGGCGGTGCTGCCTTGATTGCGCTATAATTCGTTACTTATTACGCACTTGGAGCGTTCCCGCTTGGATAAGCGCCGGCACTGGAGAGAGCAGGAACAGCGCCTGGTCGAGCGATGGAACGCCGCAGCAACCCGCCACCAGGTAGCCCAGGCCGAGCTCACGGCAAGCCCGGAAGCGAGCGACGAATTGAAATTGCGCGTGCAGACCGCCCTCGCCGAAGTCGAAGCGGTGCGCCGCGCGGTGGCACGGATGAAGGTCGAGTTCAATTCCGGAAAGCGCTATTGAATCCCACTGGCAAGCTGATGCGTTCAAGTAGTGCCGCGATGTGGACGCTGGAGAAGATCGACACGCTGACCACGGCCGAGATCAAGCAGTTGCGCGTCAACGCGGAGCGCCTCAACGAATCGGCCATCGCCACCCTGTGCACCCAGGTGCTCGGCGGCCGGCCCCGCGGCCGCACGGCCGCAAAGAAAACCACCTGACCTGAGCAACACCCCCGGTTTCGCAGCGCTGCGTCACCCGGCCTACCGCGCCTATTTCTGCGGCGCGGCCCTCGCCATGATGGGCGACAGCATCGAGCACGTGATCAGCTACTGGATCATGTTCGAGAAGTTCCGCTCGCCTTCGCTGGCCGGCTTCGCCATGCTGTCGCACTGGCTGCCCTTCCTGTTCCTCTCGGTGTGGTCGGGCTCGCTCGCCGACCGCTTCGACCCGCGGCGCGTGATCCAGCTCGGCATGGCCTGCTTCATGGCGGCCTCGCTCGGCTGGGGGCTGCTGTTCCTCTCCGACACGCTCGAAATGTGGCACGCGGCGCTGCTGCTCGTGCTGCACGGCATGGCCGGCGTGCTGTGGACGCCGTCGGCGCAGGCGTTCATCCACGACCTGGTCGACGAGGCGCAGCTGGCGAGCGCCATCCGCCTCACCGCCACCGCGCGCTACCTCGGGCTGCTGCTCGGGCCGGCGGTGGGCGGCGTGATCCTGCTCGCGCTCGGGCCCGCGTGGGGGATTCTCTTCAACGTGCTGATCTACCTGCCGTTCATCTTCTGGCTGTGGAAGGCGCCTTACCAGCGAAGGGCGGCGGCGGCACCACGCATCCGGGGATATCTGGAAATTATTGACGTCATAAAAAAGATCAAAACCAACCCCGTGATTCTTGGCATGACTTTGCTCGCCGGCGGCGCCTCGTTCCTCGTCGGCAATGCCTACCAGCCGCAGATGCCGGAATTCGCCCACGATCTCGGCAAGGGCGACGGCGGCATCACCTACAGCGCGCTGCTCGGCGCCGACGCCGCGGGCGCGCTCACCGCCGGGCTGCTGCTCGAAAGCCGCGGGCTGCTCCCCGCCAAGCCGCGCAGCGCCTGCGTGCTGGCGATGCTTTGGTGCGTGGCGATGACGGCCTTTGCCTTCTCAGGAAATTATTATCTTTCCCTCCTGATCCTGTTCGTCGCGGGATTCATGGAACTCGCGTTCTACGCCATGGCGCAGACCCTGGTGCAGCTCAACGCGCCGGCCGCCATTCGCGGGCGGGTGATCGGGCTGTTCGCCATGGCGGCGCTCGGCATGCGCGCCTTCGGCGGCATCACCGTCGGCCTCGGCGGCAGCCTGATCGGCATACACTGGTCGCTCGCGCTCAGCGCCACTGCACTTTTCGTATTCATCTTCGTCTTACTGGTGAGGAACCTGAAATCATGGCCATGAACGAAAAGTACTTCCTCGTCGTGCGCTTCTTCGTCGCGCCGCAGGCCGAGAGCCAATTGCTCGGCTGGCTCGACGGCGGCCACATGGCCGAGGTCGCCGCCCAGCCGGGGTTTCTCTGGTGCAAGAGAATCCGCACCGAGCCGAACGCCGAGGGCTGGAACGGCTATTCGATGATCTACGGCATCGCCTCGAAGGCCGCTTTCATGCAGTACGAAAATAATGCAGCCCTGAAGGGCAAATTCGCCAAGGAGCGCGCGCCCTTCGAGAAGCACATGAAAATCGACCGCTTTGCCGGAGAGGTGGTGGCCCATGCTTGAAAGCTGGAACGTCGGCCTGGTCAAGCATCTCGGCATTGAATTTGTCGAGGTTGGGAAAGAAAGAGTAATTGCAAAATTACTCGTCAGACCCGAACTTCTTACGACAACCGATACCGTCCATGGCGGCACGCTGATGGCCTTTGCCGACACCGTCGGCGCGGCCGGCACGGTCGCCAACCTCGCGGAAGGGCAGAACACGGCGACCCTCGAATCGAAGACCAATTTCTTCGCCGCCTGCCGCTCCGGAACGGTGCGCGCCGAATCCACGCCTCTGCACCGCGGCAAGCGCACCCAGGTTTGGCAGACTCGCGTTACCGACGAAGCCGGCAAACTGCTTTCCCTCACCATCCAGACCCAAGTTATCCTTTGATTTGAGATGGACATCCAGGGACACCGCGGTGCGCGCGGGCACCTGCCCGAGAACACCCTGCCCGCGTTCGCCCTGGCTCTGGAATTCGGCGTGGATACCGTGGAGCTCGACGTCGGCGTGTCGCGCGACGGCGTGGTCGTCGTCCACCACGACCGGCGCCTGAATCCCGACGTTGCACGCGGAGCGGACGGCAATTGGGTGACCGCCCCCGCTCCCACCCTCCATTCGCTCACCTACCTCGAGCTCGAAAAGTACGACGTCGGGCGCATCCGTCCCGGCAGCGAGTACGCCCGGCGCTTCCCGCACCAGCGGCCACTCGACGGCACGCGCATTCCGACCCTGGCCGACGTGTTCGAGCACGGCGGCCCGACGGAGCGCTTCAACATCGAGGCGAAGATCTCGCCCCAGCATCCCGGCGAGACCCTCGCGGTCGAGCCCTTCGCGCACGCGCTCATCGCCGAGGTGCGCAAGGCGGGCATGGAGCGGCGCGCCCAGATCCAGTCGTTCGACTTCCGCATCGTCAAGGTGGTGGAACGCGAGGCGCCGGAGATCGCCACCGCCTACCTCACCGAGGGCAAGGACTCGGTGCCGGCCCGGGTGCGCGCGGCCGGTGCAAGGAGCTGGTCGCCGGATTTCCGCGACCTCACGCCCGCAGTGCTCGCCGCGGCGCGCGCGGAGAAACTGCGGGTCGTCGTCTGGACGGTGAACGAGCCCGCCGACATCCTGCGCATGATCGAGGCGGAGGTGGACGGGATCATCAGCGACTACCCGGACCGGGTGATCGAATTGTCGAAACGGAATAAGGCTTGAGATTTTTACTGCTCGTCTTCGCATGGGGATTTGCGCTGGCGGCCCTCGCCCAGGCCTTTCCCTCGAAGCCGATCCGCCTGGTGGTGGGCTATCCGCCGGGCGGCTCCGGCGACTTCACCACGCGCATCGCCGGTGACGAGCTCGCGCGAGAGCTCGGCGTGGCCGTGGTCGTGGAGAACAAGCCCGGCGCCGGCGGCAACATCGCCAATGAAATGGTCGCCAGGTCGCCCGCCGACGGCTACACCATCCTCAATGCCTGGCACTTCGCCATCAACAAGGCGCTCTACAAGAGCACGAGCTACGAGGAAAAGGATTTCGCCGCCGTGTCGCGCGTCGCCATCGGCCCGACGGTGATCTGCGTGCGCGGCGATTCGCCGCTGGCGAGCCTGAAGGACCTGATCGCCTACGCCAAGTCGAATCCTGGAAAGCTCTTCAACGCCTCGGCGGGCTACGGCTCGACGCCGCATCTGGCTTCCGTCCTTTTCGAGTCGGTGGCCGGCGTGAGCTTCACCTCCATCCAGTTCAAGGGCGGCGGTCCGGCGGCGCAGTCGCTGCTCGCCGGCGACACGCAAGTCATGTTTGCCACCTCGCCCACGGTGATGGGCTTCGTGCGCGCCGGGCGCATGCGCGCGCTGTCGACCTCGATGCGCCAGCGCTCGCCCTCGGTGCCCGATGTTCCCGGCGCCGAGGAGGCCGGGCTGCCGGGCTACGACTTCACCTTCTGGTTCGGGCTGTTCGTGCCGGCCGGCACGCCGCCGGCCGTCGTCAGGCGCCTGCACGAAGCAGCAGCCAAGGGCCTGTCGCGCCCGGAAGTGCGCGAGAAGATCGCCGTGCAGGGCATGGATGCCGCGCCCTCCGCCTCGCCCGAGGCTTTCGAGGCGGAGCTGCGCGCCGAAGCGCCCATCCTGCAAAAGGTGATCCGGGAGTCCGGGGCGAAGGTGGAATAAGGCGTGCGGGCGGTCACGCGGCTGCTGCTGGTCGCCAACGTCGCGATCTTTTTTCTCGAGGCGGCCGGCGCGCTGTCGCTGGACGCCTTCGCGCTGTGGCCGCCGGGCGGCTTCGAGTCGCAGTTCCAGCCCTGGCAAGTGGTTACCTACGCCTTCCTGCACGGCAGCGTCGGGCACCTGTTCTTCAACATGCTGGCGCTTTATATGTTCGGGGGCGAGATCGAACGCCTGTTCGGCTCGCGCTATTACCTCAAGTACTACTGCGTCTGCGTAGTCACCGCGGCGATCTGCCACCTGCTGGTAACGGCGTGGATCGGCGGGCCGGCGGTGCCCATGGTCGGCGCCTCGGGCGGCATCTTCGGGCTGCTGCTCGCCTACGGCCTGTATTTCCCCGAGCGGCGCGTGATGCTGCTCATCCCGCCGATT
>DASWEU010000154.1:0-6941 GCA_036394595.1 Burkholderiales bacterium
GCCTGGACCGCGGCCTGGCGCTGCGCGACGGCCGCCTGGGCGCCACCACCGCCGGCGGCGGCGGCCTGCGCGGCAGCCTTCATCGCGGAAGGGCGCAGCACCATGGTTTTTTCGAAGTCCGCCTTGTCGCCGGCCGCGGCAGGCGCCGCTTCGCCGACGAATTTCAACTTGTACTTCCCCAGCTCGATGACGTCGTTGTTCTGCAGGAAGTGCTTCTTGATCGGATTGCCGTTGACGATGGTGCCGTTGGTGCTGCCGAGATCCTCGAGGAACGAGTCGTTCAGGATGGTGACGATCACGGCGTGCTCGCCGCTGACGGCGAGATTGTCGATCTGGATGTCGTTGTGCGGCTTGCGGCCGAGCGTGGTGCGCTCCTTGGTCAAGGGGATCTCCTTGAGCACCAGCCCATCCATGCTGAGGATCAGTTTTGCCATAGCCCAACCCTGGGGGAGATCATTTTAGCCAGCCGAACACCTTGCCCATCACGCCTTTGGTGCCCGGGTACTCCCGTAGGACGCGCACGAGTATAACCGAAACGTTGTCCCGCCCGCCGTTGTCATTGGCCATCTGCACCAGTTGCTGGGCGGCCAGCTTCAAGTTGCCACCGAGCGCCTGCAGCGTCATGCCGATGTCTTCGTCTTCCACCATGTCGCACAGTCCGTCCGAGCACAGCAGATAGATGTCGCCCGGCTTGGTCTTGTACTCGTGGATTTCAGGCTCGACCACCGGGTCGATGCCGAGTGCCTTGGTCACCAGGTTCTTGTGCGCGGCTTTTTTCGCCTGCTCGGCGGTGATGATGCCGGAGTCGATCTGCTCCTGCAGCAGCGAGTGATCGCGCGTCACCTGCTTGAACTTGCCGTCGCGCAGCATGTAGAGCCGCGAGTCGCCGAGGTGCGCCGCCAGCATGCGGTTGTCGTAGAACAGGCACACCACCAGCGTCGTGCCCATGCCGGCGTACTGCGGCTGGCTCTGTGCGGCCTGGTAAATCGATGAATTCGCCTTCAGCACCTGCTCGCGCACCAGGCGCGACGCGATCTCTTCGTTGGTCTTCTGGTCGACGTCGTAGGGCTGCGCCTTGGTGAGCAGCTGCCGGACCTCGGTGATGATCACGGTGGTCGCCATGCCGCTCGCCACCTCGCCGGCGTTGTAGCCGCCCATGCCGTCGGCCAGCACCACCAGGCCGTTGCCGGGATCGGCGGCGATCGAGTCCTCGTTGTGCGAGCGCACCATGCCCGGGTCGGTGCAGGTGGCGATCTCGAGGGTCTGGGTCAGGTCCATGCGTACGCTTTAGAGCTGGATGTCGACGGCGCCGGCCGGTACTGCGCCTGCCTGCAGCGCGCCGCGCAGCGCGCCGCTGAATTCCTCGCCGGTCTGGAAGCGCTCGGCCGGGTCCGCGGCCACCGCGCGCGCCACCACGGCGCCGAGCCCCGCCGGCACCTCGGCCCGGAGATCGGCCATGTCAGTGGGCAGCTTGCCGGTGAGCACCTGGCTCAGCGTGACGCCGAGCGAGTAAAGGTCGGAGCGCCCGTCCACCGTCTCGCCCGAGCGCTGCTCCGGCGACAGGTAGGGCGACAGCGCCGGCGCGTCGCCGGCGCGGCTCTTCGCCGTCGACGTGAGGTGCGCGATGCCGAAGTCGGTGACCTTCACCAGGCCGGTCTCCGACTGCACCATGATGTTCCCCGGACGCACATCGCGATGCACCACGCCCTCGCGGTGCGCGTGGCCCAGCGCCTCCGCCGCGCGCGCGACGATTTCCACCGCTTCTTCCGCCGGCAGCAGCTTGCCCGGCGCGACGTGCGCCGCAAGCGTGCCGCCCTGGAGCAGCTCCATCGCGATGTAGGCGACGCCTTGCGCCTCGCCGGCGTCGTACAGCGTGATGATATTCGGGTGCGACAGGGCGCCCGCAGCGCGCACCTCGTCGAACAGGTGCGCCCTCGCTTCCACGGAGGCGAATTCCTGGTCGAGCGGCAGGGTCTTGATCGCCACCTCGCGGCCGATGACCGGATCGCGGCCGAGATAGACCGTGCCGACCGCGCCGCGGCCGATTTCCTTCTCCGCCTCGAAGGCGCCGAACTTCGGCCGCTCCGGCGTCAACGGCTTCGCTTCGGCCGCGCGGGCGAGCACCGCACGTTGGCGCGCCCGCGTCATGCGGCTGTCGACGTCCTTGTAGCCGGGCTTGCGCTCCTGCACCACGCGCAGCACCGCCATCGCCTTCTTCGCCTGACCGGCTTTCTCGAACGCGCCGGCCAGCGCGAGAAAATCGTCGAGCAGGGCGTCGGGCGAGGGCGCTTCCTGGAATTTCTGCCACGCGGCGTCGAGCTTGCCCTGGCCCAGCAGCGCGAGCGCCATCAGGCGGACCGATGCGGCGGCCTCCACGGTTTCACGCAAGCGGACGTTTTCATTCGACCAGCGGCGCTTCGCGGCAACTGCCACCGCCGCCGCCAGAAGCAGCGCCGCCGACAGGCCGAGTTGCAGCCAGAGATCGAATCCGGAATCCATGCTGCGCCCCTTGTCGCGTCCCGCGCGCCCGTAGATGAAATTCGGCCCCCGCGGGCCGAAAAAAAATTCTACGCTACGCGGTTGCGTGGCGGCGGCGACGATAACCTCCCCTTTAGAGACCGACTGACAGCCATGCATTGTTGCAGCCCGGTGCAAGCGGCGTCAACTCGTTGTTCTAGCTGCCGAAAACTGCCCCCTCCCGCAGCACCCCGCTCGCCACCAGCTCGGTGGCGCCGAGTTTCTTGCCGTCGCCCAGTTTGGCCTTGCCGGCGTGGATGCGGCCGCCCTGGGCGGTGACGACCAGCCGGCCGTCGGTCACGGCCACCAGTTCGCCGAGCTTACCCTTCACCGCGCCGAAGGTGCGCACCGGCTCTTTGCGCGAATCGAACAGCTGCAGCTTGACCCCGTTCAGCGTGGTCCACGCACCGGGGGCCGGGTCGGCGCCGCGGATCAGGTCGTGGATGGTGTCGACATGGTTCGCCCAATGGATCTTCGCCTCGGCCTCGCGGAACCAGCCCTCGTAGGAGGCTTGCGACTCGTCCTGCACCACTTCTTTGTGTTTGTTTGCAAAAACCAGGTCCGCGGCTTCCAGCATGGCCTGTACCCCCATGGGAAACAGGCGATCGAAATACACCGTCCCCAGCGTATCGTTCTCGCCGATCGGCGTGCGCTTCTGCAGGATCACCGCCCCCTCGTCGAGGCCGTCGGTGGGCCGGAAGATGGTCAGGCCGGTCTCCTGGTCGCCGCGCGAGATCGGCCAGTTGATCGATGACGGGCCGCGGTACTTCGGCAGCAGCGAGGGGTGGTACTGGATGGTGCCGCGCTTCGGAATGTTGACGAACTCCTGCGGCGCGAACTGCAGCACAAAGGCCATGATGCCGAGGTCGGCGCCCGCCTCCTTCATCGCCTGCGCCGCCTCCGGCGCCTTGAGTGACTTGAACTGGTGCAGCTTGAGGCCCTTGGCCTGCGCCGCGACGCGCAAGGCGTCGGGCCGCGCGCCTTCCTTCTCCGGCGCGCAGAATACCGCGGCCACCTGATCGCCGCGCGCGAGGAAGGCCTCCAGCACCGCCTTGCCGAAGTCCTGCTGTCCGACGATGGCGATTTTCATCCGGCGGCTTTCTTCGGCGGGACGGAGAACGCCCCCGCGCTTCTCAGCTTGGTTATTTTTTCTTTTTCGTAACCCAGAACTTCCTGGAGGATCTGGTCGGTGTGCTCCCCTAACAGCGGCGAGCGCTCGATCCGCGCCGGCGATGCGGAAAGCTTGATCGGCATGCCGACGTTCCACCACTTGCCGCGCTGCGGGTGGTCGAGCTCGATCCACATGTCGCGACCGCGCACGTGCTCGTCGGTGGCGAGATCCTCGGTGCTCATGATCGGGCCGCAGGGCACGTCGAGCGGGTTGAGGATCGCCATCAATTCGCGCTTGCTGTACTTCTCGGCGAACTTGTTGAGCAGAGTCCACACCAGTTTCTGATTCTTGCGCCGCTCGTTGATGCTGGCGACGCGCGGGTCTTTCGCCAGGTCGGGCACGCCGACCTCGGCGCCGATGCGGTTGGCGAGATCCTCCCATACCGCCTCCTGCACCACGACGTAGAGCCAGTCATTGGCGCCGTGGGGCTTGCAGTGCACCGCGTTGCCGAGCTGGCCGCCGCCGGAATCGTTGCCGGCGCGCGGCACGTCGCCCATGTTCTGGTAGGTCGGCACCGAATACTCGGGCAGATCGCCGCGCGTCAGGCGCTGATGGTCGCGGAACTTGACGCGGCACAGGTTCATCACGCCGTCCATCATCGCCACTTCGACGTACTGGCCCTGGCCGGTGCGGTCCGCCTGGCGCAGCGCGGCCAGCAAGCCGATGGCGAGGTGCAGGCCGGTGCCGCTGTCGCCGATCTGAGCGCCGGTGACGAACGGCGCGCCGTCGGGCACACCAGTGGTGCTCATGGCGCCGCCCATCGCCTGCGCCACGTTTTCGTAGGCCTTGAAATCGGCGTACGGGCCGCTCGAGCCGAAGCCCTTGATCGAGCCCATCACGACCTTCGGGTTGATCTGGTGGATTTTTTCCCAGGAGAAGCCGAAGCGGTCGAGCACGCCGGGGCCGAAGTTCTCCATGATGATGTGGCACTTCTTCAGCAGGTCGACGAACACCTGCTTGCCCTCGTCGGTCTTCATGTTGACCGTGATCGAGCGCTTATTGCAGTTGAGCATGGTGAAGTACAGGCTGTCGGCCTTCGGCACGTCGCGCAGCTGGCCGCGCGTCGCGTCGCCCTGCGGGTTTTCGAACTTGATCACGTCCGCGCCCATCCACGCGAGGATCTGCGAGCAGGTCGGCCCCGCCTGCACATGCGTCATGTCCAGGATGCGTACGCCTTTTAGAGCTTCCATGTTTATTTTTTCTTTGCGCTGGGATTCAGGCTCGTGATGCGACCGCTCTCGGTGCCGGCGGTCTCATCGATCACGGCATTGATGAGCGTGGGCTGCTTCGAGCGGATGGCGCCTTCCATCGCCTGCCTCAGCTCGGCCGGCGTCGTGGCGTTCACCCCCACGCCGCCGAAGGCCTCGATCAGCTTGTCGTAGCGCGCCCCCTTGACGAACACGGTGGGCGCCGCATCGGCGCCGCCGGTCGGATTGACGTCGGTGCCGCGGTAGACGCCGTTGTTGTTGAAGACCACCACGCAGACCGGCAGGCGGTAGCGGCAGATGGTCTCGACTTCCATGCCGGAGAAGCCGAAGGCGCTGTCGCCCTCGACGGCGATCACCTGCTGCTTGGTCACCACGGCGGCGGCGACGGCGAAGCCCATGCCGATGCCCATCACGCCCCAGGTGCCGACGTCGATGCGCTTGCGCGGCTTGTACATGTCGACGATGCTGCGGGTGAAGTCGAGCGCGTTGGCGCCCTCGTTGACCAGCATGGCGTCGGGGTTCGCTCTGACGATGTCGCGCACCACGTTCAGCGCGCTGTGGAAATTCATCGGCGACGGATTCTTCGCCAGCGTGTCGGCCAGCTTGGCGACGTTGGCCGTCTTCTTCTCGCGGATCGCGTTCAGCCACTCCGACGGCGGCGTCGCCCAGCCCGCATTGATCTCATTCAAAAATGCAGAAACACAGGAGCCGATATCGCCCACCACCGGCGCGTCGATGCGCACATTGCTGTCCGCCTCCTGCGGCGAGATGTCGATCTGGATGAACTTCTGGCCGCCCCAGTCCTTGTGTCCCTTGCCGCCCCAGGTCTTGCCCTTGCCGTGCGACAGCAGCCAGTTGAGGCGCGCGCCGATCAGCATCACCACATCGGCCTCGGGCAGCACGTAGGAACGTGCGGCGGAAGCCGACTGCGCGTGCGTGTCGGGCAGCAGCCCCTTGGCCATCGACATCGGCAGGTACGGAATGCCGGTTTTTTCGATCAACGATTTGATTGCGGCGTCGGCCTGCGCATAAGCCGCGCCCTTGCCGAGGACGATCAACGGTTTCTTGGCGGAACGCAGCAGATCCAGGGCGCGCTTGACGGCGTCCGGTGCCGGGATCTGTCGCGGCGCCGGATCGACGACCTTGATGAGGGATTTCTTGCCGGCCTCGGCATCCATGGTCTGCGCGAACAGCTTCGCCGGCAGGTCGAGGTAGACGCCGCCCGGCCGGCCGGAAACGGCGGCACGGATGGCGCGCGCCACGCCGACGCCGATGTCCTCGGCGTGCAACACGCGGAAGGCGGCCTTGGCGAGCGGCTTGGCGATGGCGAGCTGGTCCATCTCCTCGTAGTCGCCCTGCTGCAGATCGACGATTTCGCGCTCGCTCGAGCCGCTGACGAGGATCATCGGGAAGCAGTTGGTGGTGGCGTTGGCGAGCGCGGTCAGGCCGTTGAGGAAGCCGGGGGCGGACACGGTCAGGCAGATGCCCGGCTTCTGCGTCAGGAAGCCGGCAATGGAGGCGGCGTAGCCGGCGTTCTGCTCATGGCGGAATGAAATCACGCGCAGGCCCGCAGCCTGCGCCATGCGCGTGAAGTCGGTGATCGGGATGCCGGGCAGGCCGAAGATCGTGTCGATGCCGTTGAGCTTGAGCGCATCGATCACCAGATGGAAGCCGTCGGTCACTGGCGAATGTGCAGTGGCGACTTGAGGTTCAGCGGTACCCATGAGCTGCCTCCTGTGGGGGAGCGCTATGGTATGAACGCCCCGCCCGGCGCGGCCTTGATTCAGGTCAAGGGACTAAAATGCCGGTGTTCCCATGACGAATCTGGCCGGACATCCCCAGCGCCATAGTATCCGCCTGCAGCTGCGCCAGAACCAGGCGTTGCAGGGCATGAGCGCCGCGCAATGGTCGGAACTCGAACCCCTGCTCGCGGTGGCCGACTACCACAAGGGCGACCGGCTGGTGCGCCAGGGCGACGAGGAAATGGAGCAGTTCTTCATCCTCGACGGCATGCTCAAGCGCGTGGTCTCCAACCCGGAGGGGCG
>DASWEU010000155.1:0-4669 GCA_036394595.1 Burkholderiales bacterium
GGGCCGCCGTTCTGAGGCGCTCGGCGAGCGGTGTCTCGAGAAACCCGTCGAACGTGACGCTCGAAAGCATGAGCAGCACGAACACCAGGAGCGAGAACGACACGTTTTCCGCGCGCGCAAGGCCGGCGCCCGGCGGCCGTATGGACAAGCGTCGAGTATCGAGGGGCGCGAATCGGCCCAGGATTCCGAACGCGATCGAAAAGGCCTCGCCGCGTGCAAGCCATACGTCGCGCCCGAAGACGAACATCCCCGTCCAAGCGATCACGCTATAGGCGAGCACGATACGCGCGATGTAGAGCGGCACCTCCTTGTCGCGCCAGACCAGCTCGGTCCAGGCGAAGCACAGGAAAAGCGCGACGGCGGGCCACGCGCCGAGCCGCCGAGGATAAGGGAAGTCGCGCGAAAGCCGCCCACCTCCGGTGAGCGCCCCGTACGCCCCCTCGGCCCATTGGAAAAGAGTGCGCAGCGGATTGGTCACCGCCCATACGTCTCCGATCAGCGCGCAGACAAAGGCGAATCCGACCCACCAGATCACCCACACCATGACCGTGATGAGATTGGAGTACGGATCCTGCAGACCGAAGAACCCGGCGCACAGCGTCAGAACGAAGAGCAAGACGGCCGTCAGGCGTGCCGCAGCCCCGATCCACCAGACCGCGGGAACGCGCAGCCTCAGCTCGGCCTCGATCGCGACGAGGGGCCTGTCGCGCACGAAGAGCGCAACGACCAGGAAGGTGAACACGATGGTCGCCCCCGCGCCGGTGATCCACAGCCACAGCGGCAGCGGCAGATCGAAGCGCTGCCCGAAACCGTGCGCCGCCGCCGGCGGGGTTGCGAGGAGCAAAACGGCGGCTATGGATGGACTTCTAAGTACAGGACCGCCCGTGCATGTCCGCCGCCGCGCCGGTGCTCGGACACCGGAAACCGGCCGGCGATGTTCGCCGTGAACGCCATGGATGCAGGCGACTGCGGAGCCACCGTCGTCTCGATGTCGTAGCCGTGCAGGTGGAGCAGGATCGGCCGGTCGCTCGTCCAGCGCAGCTCGACTTTGTCGCCTTTGCTGATTCGCAGCGTATTCCGGTCGGCGGCCGTCCGTCCGTCGACGAGACGAATCTCGATCACTTTCTCCGAGGGTTCCGCAGCTGCAGCGGCCGCGGCCGCCGCTGCAGCAACGAGGAGGACGTTCAAAACGATCCTTGTTCGCACCTTACGGGCGCTGCACCACCTGGATGTTGCCACCGCCAAGCTCGCCTTCGCCTGTGTACGTGCAGCCGGCGGTGCAGGCCACGTACACGCGGTCGGCTTTCTTGTTCTTGCCGCCGCCCTCGCCGTTGTCCTGCACGCACACACGGAAGGTCGCGGCTTGCCCGTTGAAAGTACCGGTGCCGTCGAACTGAACCGAGTTCGCGGCGGGCAGGATTGCGCCGCACGCGTCGCGCACGCTGCCGAGGAGCGTCAGCTTGTCCACGTGTATCTTCGCGCCGGAGTCGCGGTCGTTGAGCTGAAAGCTGCCTGCGAGCGCACCGCGGCCGCCGTCGGCGCGAGCGGCCTCGAAGCCGAAGTTCGTCTTGTTCTTTCCGCTGCCGGCGAACCAGCCGCCGCCGTTCACGGCCCTGCGCATGCAGCCGTTGTACTCGGGGTTGGTGAGCTCCAGGATTCTCAGTCCGCCCTGGTTCCAGCCGGTGTAGATGAGGCAGTTATCGGTGTCGTAGCGCGGATCCGGCCGGGTGAAGTCGTTCTCGCCGGCGCGCGTCGTCGGCGCATTGGGCGCCTTGTAGTACCCGATCTCCTTCGGATGATTCGGATCGCGGAAGTCGACGACACGGATGCCGTAGTTGGCGCCGGCGTAGAACACCAGCCGCATCTTGTAGCGGTCGTCGAAACCGATGTAATGGATCATGCCGCCATTGATCTGCTCGGCCATGATTCTCGCGCAGTTCTCCGGCTTACCGACATCCGGCTTGAACGTGCTCACCACGCGCGGGCGCGTCTCGTCGCTGATGTCGATGAAGCGGCCGAAGGTGCGCTGTCTGCAGATGACGTTCCATTCGCCGTCGAGGCCCTGGGCAGATTCATCCGTCGACAGGATGTATGGCTTGCCGTTCTCGTGGATCACGTACTCCGTGGCGTGCGCGGCGGCTGTGGACCCGTCGTCGAAGTCGGCGTCGTAGAAGTGGTACACCGGATCGTCCTTCGGATCGCACCAGGAAAGGAAGCTGATGTAGCGCAGCTGCGGGTTGGGCCGGCGGAGGGCGATGTCCGACGAATCCATGACCAGCAGGCCGTTGGAGCAGCGCGAGGACCCGTCGGCTGGGAACCCGCCCAGCGCGTTGGTGCCGCCGTAGAGGTCGAGATACAGCCGCGTGCCATCTTCATTCGTGCTCACGTCGTGGAAATTACGGGTCGGGACCAGCCGGTCGCGGATTCCCGGCGGCAGCTGATTGCGGTTCCAGTTCAGAAGCTGCCTGGGATTGGACTTGTCGGTGAGGTCCATCACGTGCACGTCGATGCGGTTCGCATTTTGCTGGATGGTCTGCCCGCCGAACGGAATTCCGTAATAGGTATTGGTGTCCGGCGTGAGCCAGCCGTCGTGATTGCCCGAGGCTGTGTTGGTCGTCGCGAGGAGTCGCGGATTCAGGCAATCGCCGGAGACGTCATAAACGTCAAAGGGATTGGTTCCGTTCGGGCCGAAGTCCTTGAAGGCGCCGATCATGATGTTCTTCTGGATCTCGAGTGCCGAATACGCGCGCTGCATCGCCGGGGTCCGCAGCGTCTGCAGCCAGATCGGATTCGACGGCACTCTCACGTCGAGGACCGCAGTCCCCGTCGACGCCAAGCTGAGATTGGACGGATCGCGCATGCTGGCGTAGGCACAGTGGCCGATCACCTGCACGTCGCCGAAGCTGCCGCGGTTCACGCCCGTATCGGATGCCGGCAACGGATGGTGGCCGACCGAGCGCATGCCGCACCACTGTCCCTGGAAGCCCCCCGGGATGTCGCGCTCCGCGACCAGGAGCCCGCCCTGCAGAGCCGTCTCGGGCCGGTCCTCGGGCCCCGGCACGCAGAAAGACTCGGCGCGCGCCTTGTGCGCGGCGAGGGGCGAAAGCAATAGAAGTGCGAGCGCAAGGGCGCTCCGCCTCGCGCGCGAAAGTGCGCGACCGTTTGTCTGCATCATCGAGGGTCTCCTCTCCTGTGTATGTTTTGGGTGATTGAAAACTGGCATGGAAAAATGTGGAATACGACTGCGGTCCGGGCGCGTTTCAGCTCCTCACCTGATTCTGTTTGGGCTTCTCTCCACCGCGCTGCGCTGCGCAGCCGGCATGGCGTCGAGCATCTCCTGCAGGTACTCGACGCGGTGCTTTCCAACCTGCAGAGCGAGCGCCGAGGGCCGGCGCGCGAAGCACCAGTCGCACCGGCCGATGGCGCCGGTGGGAATGAAGCGCTTGCACTCGAAGCAGTGATCGCGCTCGAGATGGGGGCGGCGCTCGACATTGCGCCGATAGACCATCAGCGTGTCGCGCAGGCGCGGCCAGCGCGGAAGATCAACGGCTTGGCCCGGCGTCCAGTTGAGCCGCAGCTCGCGCTGAAAGCGCACCGAGCCGGTCGCGCCCTCGTCGGGCTCGCCGATGTAGATCAGCGTGTCGCCACGGTAAGCCTTTAGCACGGCATAGCTCGCCCCATCGTCGTCGTAAGGCGGCCAGCAGAGCACGAGCGTGCGCTCGCCATGCCGGCGCGCGGCCGCGACCGAAGACAGCCTGTGGATCTTCGTCCAGGGCTCGCGCGCCGTCCGGTGATACTCATTCTTCGACGAGCGGCCCGGCGGCGCGGCATCATAGGCGAGGACGTCGACGCCGCGAGCGCGCAGCAGCCCTGACCAGTACCCCATGCCCGCGCCGCACTCGACCAGCGGCGCGTGCGCGGCGAGAACCTCGAGGGCCCGCGCGTTCGGGATCGCCCAGGAAAAGAGCGACGCGAGCTCCCGGCGCCGCTCGGCAAGGTCGAGCGCCGCCGAAAGCCCGGGCGCACCGACGAGCAGCGTCATCAGCTCGAAATACGGATTTTCCCCGTCTCGCAGCGAGCGACGCCGCCTGAGCGCTCTCAGCCGCGCGCGGTACTCATCGAGCAGCAACGACGCGTCCATTACCCGCGCAGGTCAAGCACGCCGCCGTCGTAGACCACGTTGCCGCCGACGACGGTCAGCACCGAGCGGATCTTCTTCAGGTCCTCGTTCGGCACCGCGAAGTAGTCGCTGTTGAGGACCACGAGGTCGGCGAGCTTGCCGGGCTCGATCGTGCCGAGCTGATCCTCCTCGCGCAGGAACCAGCCGTTCTCGCGCGTGTAGAGGCTCAGCGCCTCTTCGCGGCTGATCTGCTGATTCGGGTTGATGAGCACCTTCCTCGCGTTGATGCCGGTGGTGGCGTAGTACATGTGCAGCCAGGGGTTCATCGGCGCGATCTGCATGCCGTCCGAGCTCAGGCCGGCGTGGATTCCGCCGGGGCGCTTGCCGCTGTCGACGATCATTCGGAAGGGCGGCCCCGCGTAAGGCGCGACGGTGCTGGCCGTCGGGTTGCCGGCCAGGTACTGCCAGCCGGTGAGCGAGAGGTTGCCGCCGATCGCCTGCAGCCGGTCGATCCATTCCTGCGTGATGCCGGGCACGTGCGCGATCACC
>DASWEU010000156.1:0-9201 GCA_036394595.1 Burkholderiales bacterium
ATCGTGGTTGCGCTGCTGGTGACGGCCTTGCTGGTGCTGGCGCTGGAGAAGACGCGCTTCGGCGCGCAGGTGCGCGCCGCGGTCGACAACCAGCGCATGGCGCGCGGCCTCGGCATCGACGTCGACCGCGCCTTCCTCATCTATCTCGTCATGGTCGGGCTGCTGATGTGGCGGCCCGTAGGCCTCTTTGGCAAGCGCTAGCGCCTTCTTCGCGCAGCAGGTGCGCTGGCGGCCGCTGGAGTACGCGGTGTGGCTCGCGGCGCTGCTGCCCTTCGTGCTCACGCCCTCGTATCTGTCGCTCGCGAGCCAGGTGGCGATCACGGCCCTCTTCGCCCTGTCGCTCGATCTGCTGGTCGGCTATGCCGGGCTGGTGTCGCTCGGCCACGCGGCGTTCTTCGGCGTCGGCGCCTATACCGCCGGCCTGAT
Organism: Burkholderiales bacterium; assembly: GCA_036394595.1. GTDB lineage: Bacteria > Pseudomonadota > Gammaproteobacteria > Burkholderiales > SG8-39 > SCGC-AG-212-J23. Next base: position 427 of record DASWEU010000156.1, read on the forward strand.
CGCGAAGCACTACTGGACCGAGCCGCTCTCCGCCCTGCTTGTCGCAGCCGCGCTTTCGGGCGTCGCCGGCTATGCGATGAGCCACATCATCGTGCGCTTCCGGCACTTGGCGCTCATCATGCTCACGCTCGGCTTCGGCCTGCTGCTGCACGAGGCCGCCAACAGCGCGAGCGCCCTCACCGGCGGCGCCGACGGACTGCAGGGCTTCAAGGTGCCGGCGGTGCTCGGCTTCAAGTTCGACATGTACGGGCGGGCAGCCTACGGCTACGCGCTGGCCGTCCTGTTCATCTGCTTCCTGCTGGCGCGGCGGATCATCCATTCGCCGTTCGGCCTCGCCCTGCGCGGCATCCGCGAGAATGCGATGCGCATGCCGGCCGTCGGCGCGCCGAGCCAGTCGCACCTGCGCAAGGCTTACACCCTCGCCGCAGTGCTGGCGGGTGTCGCCGGCGCGGTGCTGACGCAGACCACCTCGACGGTGTCGCTCGACGTGCTGTCCTTCGGCCGCTCGGCCGACGTGCTGGTGATCCTGATCCTCGGCGGCGCCGGCCGGCTCTACGGCGGCATTCTCGGCGCGGTCGTCTACATGGTGGCGCGCGACCAGTTCTCGGGCGTCAATCCTCAGTACTGGTACTTCTGGATCGGCCTGCTGCTGGTCGCAGTGGTCATGTTCCTGCCCAACGGCATCCTTGGCGGTCTTGGTGCTCTCCACAAAAAAGCTCAATAAAAAATTCGGCTCCCTGGTCGTTGCCCAGGACGTCGAACTGGCGGTGCCGAAGGGCGAGCGCTACGCGCTGATCGGGCCCAATGGCGCCGGCAAGACCACGCTGATCAACCTGATCACCGGCATGCTGCGGCCCGACGCGGGGCAGGTGCTGCTCGGCGACAGCGACATCACCGCGCTGCGCCCCGAAGCGCGCGTGCGCCAAGGCCTGGCCCGCACCTTCCAGATCAACGCCCTGTTCCCGCAGCTCACGCCGCTCGAGAGCGTGGCGATTTCGGTTTTCGAGCGGAAAAACCAATCGAGGACCTGGTGGCGCTCGCTGCCGGATTTCCGGGATGCCGCCGAGGAGGCACACGGCATCCTCGCTTCTTTGGGTCTGAAAGAAGTTTGTCTTAAAAAAACAAAGGAACTTGCGTACGGCCAGCAACGCCTGCTCGAGATCGCCCTCGCCCTCGCCACGCGCCCGAAAGTGCTGCTGCTCGACGAGCCGGCAGCTGGCGTGCCGAAGGACGAGAGCGCGGAGCTGTTCGGCGCCATCGACGGCCTGTCACGCGAGCTGACGGTGCTGTTCATCGAGCACGACATGGATGTCGTGTTCCGCTTTGCCAGCCGCATCCTGGTGATGGTGGGCGGGCGCCTCCTGGTGCAGGGCACCCCGGACGAGATCGCGAGGAACGGGGAGGTGCGCGCGGTGTACCTGGGCAAGACGCATGTTGCTTGAGTTGCAGGGCGTGCGCGCGGGCTACGGCGATGCCGTGGTGCTGGACGACGTCTCCCTGTCGCTGCCCGAGGGCGGCAGCCTGGCGGTGCTGGGGCGCAATGGCGTCGGCAAGTCGACGTTGCTGCTGACGCTGATGGGAATGACCAGGGTTTCCAGGGGAGAAATTCTTTTCCATGGAAAGAGCATCACCGCTCTCCCCTCCCACCGCCGCGCCCGGCTCGGCCTGGGCTGGGTGGCGCAGGAGCGCGAGATCTTTCCCTCGCTCACGCTGGAAGAGAACCTGACCGTTGCCGCGTGCCCCGGGCGCTGGACTCTCGCCAGCATTTACGATTTATTTCCTCGGTTAAAAGAACGAAGGGCGAATTTCGGCAACCAGCTCTCCGGCGGCGAGCAGCAGATGCTGGCCATCGCGCGCGCCCTGATGACCAACCCCGCCGTGCTGCTGCTCGACGAGCCGTTCGAAGGCCTGGCGCCGATCATCGTCGAAGAATTGGCTTCAGCCTTCAAGAAAATGGACGGCGTCGCGAACATCCTGGTCGAGCAGCACACCGGGCTCGCACTCTCGCTCACCGCCGAGGCCGTGGTCATCGAGCGCGGGCGCATCGCGCACCGCGCGCGTTCGGCGGACTTCGCCAGGGACTCCGAAGCCCTGGAGCGCCTGGTCGGCCTGAAGGTCGCCTAGTCGGCTTTGATCTTCGCCGAGCGGATGACCTCGGCCCATTTCATCAGCTCGGTTTTCACCACGCGGTCGAGTTCTTGTGGCGAGCTGGCCACAGGATCAGCGGCTTGCTCTATTAGCTTGGCCCGCACTTCGGGGATCTGCACGACGCGCGCGATCTCCCTTTGCATCCTCGCGATCATCGCTGGCGGGGTCTTTGCAGGAGCGAACATCGCGATCCAGGAATCGACCTCATAGTCAGGCAGGCCGAGCGCTTCGGCGACCGTGGGGATGTCCGGCGCGCCCGGCGAACGCTTGCGTGTAGTGACGGCAAGCGCTCTCAGCCTCCCGGCGCGGGTGTGCGTCATCACCACCGCGGCGGTAAGGAAAAGCATCGGCACCTGGCCGCCCAGCGTATCGGTCACCGCCGGACCGCCACCCTTGTACGGCACATGCAGGAGATCGATGCCGGTCTTGAGCTTGAGCAGCTCTCCGGCGATATGCGAAGGCGTGCCGTTGCCGGCCGAGGCGAAGGAGAGCTTTCCGGGCTGAGCCTTGGCGGCGGCGACCACGTCGTTGATCGACATGAACGGCGTCGCTGGATTCACGGCGAGGAGTTGCGGAATGCTCACGATGAGCGACACCGGCGCGAAGTCGCGTTCGACGTCGTAGTTCAGCCTGTAGAGCAGCGGGTTGATCGTGTGCGAGGACAGCGTGAACAGAAACGTGTAGCCATCGGGCGCCGCGCGCGCCACTTCCGCGGTGCCCAAGGCGCCGCCGGCGCCGCCGCGGCTCTCGAGTACGATCGGCTGCCCCAGCCCCTCGGACATGGGGTTTTGCAGTATGCGCGAAACGATGTCGAGGCTGCCGCCGGGTGGAAACGGCACCACCCAGCGGATCGGCTTGCGCGGCCATTCCTGGGCGGTTGCAGCCGTGACGGCGAAGAGCAATAGGAAGAGAAAATTTCTCATTCGCGCCTCACTTCAATTTGAGGAGCCTTTTCGCATTGCCAAAGTAGACGCGCCGGCGGTCGTCCTTCTTCAGCTTCAGCGCGTCGATCGCCTTGAAGGTCTCGCGGATGAAGAGCGGCCCGCCCTCGGGGTCGAAGGGGCAGTCGGTGCCGAACAGCACGTGCTTTGAGCCAAAAAACTCCAGTCCGCAGCGGATGCCGGGCGCCCAGCCGTTGATGGAGGTGTCGTTGTAGAACATCTTGAAATAATCGACCGGTCTTTTTTTGAATTTCTTTAATAAAGACTCATAGTCTTCATCTGAAGTGCGCGCACCAAATTGGTCCATGCCGTAGCCGATGCGGTTGGCCATGAACGGCGCCATGGCGCCGAGGTGGTGGGTGATGATCTTGAGGTCGGGCAGCTTCTCGAACATCTGCGAGAACACCAGCCGCGCCATGAAGGCGCTGGTTTCATAGGGCCAGCCGAACAGCCACCAGATCTCGTACTTGGATTTCTGCTCGGTCGGGTAGTCGGGCCATTTGGCGGTGCGAGACGGGTGCACCCAGACCGGCAGGTCGTGCTTTTTGCTGATGCGCTCGAAAATCGGGAAGAACTCCGGCTCGTCGAGCGGCCGGCCGTTGACGTTGGTGAAGATCTGGATGCCCTTGGCGCCGAGCTTGCCGATGGCGCGGTCCATCTCGTCGAGAGACGCCTGCACGTTGTTCATCGGCAGGGAGGCGACGAAACAGGGAAACAGGCCGGGGTGGCGCGTGACGATCTCGAACATGCCGTCGTTTGCCAGCCGCGCCAGCGCCGGCGTTTCCTCGGGTGTTCCCAAAAACTCGATCGCCGGCATCGAAAGCGTCAAGACCTGCTGATACCCGGGCCAGCGCTTCATCATCTTGATGCGGCGCTCGAGGTCCCACAGCACCGGAATGTGCATCCAGCGCTTCAACGCTGCGGCGAGCGACGGATTCCGCCCTGCGATCTCCTTCATGCGCTCGAAGAATTCCTGCGGGAAGATGTGCGGGAAGATGTCCAACCGCTTTTCGTTTTTCATTTGCCAACCATAGCATGGGTTCAAACCCGGCGACGCTGCGCGGCGCCCTGTGGATGGGAGGGGCGGTGCTGTCGTTCGCCGCCATGGCGGTCGCGGTGCGCGAATTGCAGCGCCACATGGGCTCGTTCGAAATCCTGTTCCTGCGCAGCATCGTGATGCTCACGATCGTCGGCTTGCTGGTCGCGCGCACCGGCCCGGCGGCAGTTCGCACGCAGCGCCTCGGCACGCACGTCATGCGCAACATGCTGCACCTCGCCGGCCAGTATTTCTGGGTCTATTCGATCGGCGCGCTGACGCTCGCCACCGTGTTCGCCATCGAGTTCACCATGCCGGTGTGGACGGCGATGCTGGCGGCGCTGTTCCTCGGCGAGCGGCTCACTGCGCCGCGCCTCACGCAGCTGGCGCTCGGTTTTGCCGGCGTGCTGATCATCCTGCGGCCAGGCGATGTCGCCTTCCACCCCGCCGCGCTGCTGATGATCCTCGGCTCGTTCTGCTACGCCGGCACCATGATCTTCACCAAGCGGCTCTCGGCCACGGATGCGCCGCTGGCGGTGCTGTTCTGGATGGCGCTGGTGCAGGCGCCGATCACCCTGGTCGGCGCCGTTCCCGGCTGGGTGATGCCGGCGGCCGTCGACTTGCCGTGGATCCTCGGCATCGGCGTCGGCAGCTTCACCGCGCACTACTGCATGACGCGCGCGATGCAGCTGGTCGACGCCACCATCGCGGTGGCGATCGACTTCGTGAGACTGCCGCTGATCGCGGTCATCGGCGCGCTGTTCTACGCCGAGGCCTTCGACCCCCTGGTGATCGTCGGCGCGATCGTCATCTTTGCCGGCACCTTCTACAGCCTGCGGCAGGAAGGAGGCCGCTAATCGCAGGTGCCGGCGCTAGCCCGGCCTGGGCGGGACGTTCTTTTCGGTCATCCGCCGGATCAGGCCGTCGATGCCGTCCTGCCGCACGATGGCATCGAAGTCCGAGCGGTAGGTGAGCACCAGGCTGACGCCCTCGGCCACGATGTCGTAAATTTTCCAGCCCGCCGGGGTCTTGCGCATCTGGTACTCGATGGTCACCGGCGGCGCGCCGGGGCGGATATAGCGGTTGCGCACCGTGACCTCGTTGTCATCGGGCTTCATGCGCACCGGCAACACGTTCAAGGTCTGGCCGCTGTAGGCCCGGATCGCCGAAGAGTAGGTGCGAATCAGCATGGCGCGGAACTCAGCGACGATCTTCGCGCGCTGCTCGGGGGTCGCCTGCGCCCAAGAGCGCCCGACCGCGAGGCGCGCCGCTTCCTCGAAATCGATGTGCGGCAGCACCTTTTCTTCGGCCAGCCTGAGCACTTTCCGCCGGTCGCCGGCGGCAAGCTCGGTGTCGCTCTTGATGGCATCGAGCACTTCCTGGGTGACGCGGCGGACGAGTTCCTCGGGCCCCGGGGTTTGTGCTTCGACCAGAGATACCACGCCGACGACAAGGGCGAGGACCAGCCTCTTCAACTGCGCATTCCCGCCAAGCGGGTGATCGCCTCGACCATGGCGGCGTGATTTGCGCGCCCCTGACCCGCGATGTCGAGCGCCGAGCCGTGCGCCACCGACGAGAAGGTCACCGGCGTGCCGATGGTCAGGCCGGCGATGCGCTGCGGCGCCAGGAGCTTCGCCGCGACGTGGCCCTGGTCGTGGAACATCACCACGAAAGCGTCGTAGCCCTGTTTATGGAACAGCGTGTCGGCGCCGATCGGTCCGTCCACCGTGATGCCCTCGCTCCGCGCCTGCTCGAGCGCCGGCGCGACGATCTCGATCTCCTCGCGCCCGAAGGCGCCCGCCTCCCCCGCGTGGGGATTGACGCCGCCGATCGCGATACGCGGATTTTTCAGGAATTTGTGCACGGCTCTGATGGTTCTTAGAACTCTTTCCTTGGAAATGGTTCTCAGCGCATTGCCGACGCTCATGTGCAACGTCACGTGCGCGATGCGCATCTCGCGCCCCTGGTGCTCGAAGCACAGCATCAGGATGCCGTCCTCGGGCGGCAGGCCCGCCACGCGCGCGACGAACGACGGATAGCCGTCGAACTCGATGCCGGCGGCGTGGATCGCCGCCTCGGTGTGGGGCGCGCCAACGACGGCGTCGAAATCTCCCGCCAGCGCCGCGCGGATTGCGGCTTCCGCGGTGGCGATGATGGCGCGTCCGTGCGCGGCGGCGATTTTTCCAATTTCCGGCTTTTCCTGCCTGACCTCAAAAAGTTCTATTCCCTGCAGGGACAGGCCTGCAGGCTTCGCATGCATCAACAGGACTTCGCGGCTGCCGAATAGCACCGGCCTGCAGACCGCGCGCACGCGCGGATCGAGCGCCGCCTTGAGGGCGACCTCCGGCCCGATGCCGGCGGGGTCGCCGCAGGCGATGGCGATGCGCGGGATCAATCGAGCCTCACGCCCGCGGAACGGATGACGGCGCCCCAGCGCTCGGTCTCGAGCTTCATGAAGGCAGCGGTCTCGGCGGGCCCCAGCCCCATCGGCTCGGCGGAGATCTCCGCCAGGCGCTTTCGCACCTCCGGGAAATTAAGCGCTTCTCTCACGGCAAGGGAAATTTTGTCCGCAATCGCCGCCGGGGTGTTCGGCGGGCCGACGATGCCGAACCAGGCCACCGCCTCGAAGCCCGGCAGCGTCTCCGCCAGCGTCGGAATGTCCGGCAGGCCGGCGACTCTCTTCGCGCTGGCGACGGCCAGCGCCTTGAGCTTTCCCGAGCGGATGTGCGGCAGCGACACGCCGAGGTTGTCGCACATCATGTCCACCTGGCCGCCGAGCAAGTCGGTAAGCGCCGGCGCGGTTCCCTTATACGGTACGTGGGTGATTTCCAGGCCGCCGGCCATCGACTTGAACAACTCCGCCGTGAGGTGCGAGGTGGTGCCGCCGCCCTGCGAGGCGTAATTCAGCTTCCCCGGATTATTTTTGATGTAGGAAATCAATTCCGCAACAGTGTTCGCCCCGACCCTCGGATTGACCAGCAGCACGTTGGGAATCGCGGCGATCACCGCGATCGGCGTGAATTGCGTCGAATCGTACGATAGCTTCGGATAGAGCAGCCGGTTGATGACCAGCGGCGGCGGCGGTGCCGAGAGCAGCGTGTAGCCGTCGGGATCGGCCTTGAACACGGCATCGGCACCGATGTTGCCGGCGGCGCCGGGCCGGTTCTCGATCACCACCGGCTGGCCCCACTTCTCGCTCATTTTCTCGCCCACCACGCGCGGCAGCAGGTCGGCGCTGCCGCCGGCGGGGAACGGCACGACGATGCGCACCGCCTTCGACGGCCATTCTTGTGCGAACGCGTTTCCCGTCAGAAAAATGAAACACGTCAAGAAACGCAGGAGGCAATTCACCTCCTCATTATAATCAGGCGATGCAGAGGGCTTGGCCCGTCGAAGGCGCCACACGCGTTCCTTACTGGGTTTACCAGGACGAGGACATTTACCGTGCCGAGCAGGAGCGAATCTTTCGCGGCCCGACCTGGAGCTACCTCTGCCTCGAAGCCGAGCTGCCCGCGCCGAAGAGCTTTCTCACCACCCAGGTCGGCGACATGCCGGTGGTGGTGGCGCGCGACCCGCGCGGCGAGGTGCGGGCCTTCGAGAACCGCTGCGCGCATCGTGGCGCGCTCATTTGCATGGAAGCGCGAGGCGAGGCCGAGCGTTTCAGCTGCATCTACCACAACTGGACCTACGATCACGCCGGCAACCTGACCAACGTCGCCTTCGGCAAGGGCATTGCCGGCAAGGGCGGCATGCCCGCGGACGCGAGGCCGGAGAGCCAGGCGCCGAAGCAGTTCAGGGTGGAAGCGATCGGCGGGCTGGTCTTCGGCACGCTTTCCAAGGAAGTTCCGGATTTGAAAACCTATATCGGCCCGGAGGTTCTTCCCCGGCTGCAACGCGTCCTGGTGAAACCGTTGAAGCTGCTGGGCTGCTACACCCAGGTGCTGCCGAACAACTGGAAGCTTTACCTGGACAACGTGAAGGACACGTACCACGCGAGCCTCCTGCATCTGTTCTTCACGCGCTTTCGCATCAACCGCCTGACGCAGAAGGGCGGCGTGTTCGTCTCGAAGGACGGCGCGCACCATTGCACCTTCACCGAGATGGTCGAAGACAAGGGCGATGCCTACGAGAAAGGCGGCATGCGCTCAGCCGGTACCACGGCGTTTGCCCTGGAAAGCCCGGAAATCCTCGACCAAGTCGACGAATTCGGCGACCAGGTCTCGATCCAGATCCTTTCGCTGTTTCCGGGCTTCGTGCTGCACCAGATCCGCAACTCGCTCGCCGCGCGCCAGGTCGTGCCGCGGGGCATCGACCGCACCGAGCTGCACTGGACGCTGTTCGGTTTCGAAGACGACGACGAAGCGATGACCCGCCGGCGCCTGCTGCAGGCCAACCTGGTCGGGCCGGCGGGATTCATCTCGATGGAAGACGGCGCAGCCACCGGCTTCGTGCAGCGCGGCGTCGCCGGCTCGCCCGACCGCGCCTCGGTCATCGCCATGGGCGGCGATGCCGTCGGCTCGCAGGACTCGCGCATCACCGAGACCGCCGTGCGCGGTCTTTGGCAGGCGTGGCGCAAGCACATGTCTCTCTGAAACAATGTCTTCCCAGAGAATCGTAGAAGATCTCCACGCCCGGTATGTGCATGCGCTG
>DASWEU010000157.1:0-30057 GCA_036394595.1 Burkholderiales bacterium
CCGTAAACTGACTTTCCATCACTCCTGGCGGCGCCACCACCCAGTCCTTGGCGAAGTTCGCCGGATCGCCGGCCGCATAGACCAGGTACTCGCCGGCGCCGATCATGCGGTAGTAATCGTCGCCCTGGCCGATCTTCACCAGCTTCGACCAGGCCAGGTAATTGTCGAGTTCCTTGCCGGGCGCCTGCGCGAACAGCTCGTAGCCGATGCGCAAGGTCAGCTGCCGGTCTGCCGCGAGCTTCGCGATCGCCGCGTAGTTCTCCGGAAAATTCTGCCCGCCGCCGCCGGCATCGATCACGCTCGTGACGCCGAGCCGATTGTGCTCTCGCATGAAATGACGGGTCGAAGTGATCTGCTCTTCGGGCGAGAGCCGCGGCACGCGCAGCCACACCGCCACCAGGCTCGCCAGGCTGGTGGTGGACGTCACCAGGCCGGTGGCCGTGCCGCCGGCGTCGCGCTCGACGAACCCGCCGAACAGCTTCGGCGACTCCTTTTCCCAGCCCAGCACCCGCAGGGCGGCGCGATTGAGCCAGGCGCGGTCGTAGAGGTGCATGATCATGCACGGCGTGTCGCCGGTGGCGGCGTTGATCTCCTCGAGCGTCGGATGGCGCTTCTCGGCGAACTGCGCCCAGGTCCAGCCGCCGATGACCTGCACCCAGTGCGGCGCCGGCGTGCGCTGCGCCTGCTCGCGTACGCGCCGCAGGCCTTCGGCGAGCGAGGGCACGCCGTCCCAGCGCACCTCGTTGGTGTAGGTCAGTCCGCCGCGGATGAAGTGCGTGTGCGCGTCGTTCAGTCCGGGGACGATGGTGCGTCGCCCGGCGTCGATCATCTGGGTTTTTTCGTTTTTGTAGCCATTCAAATCGACTGCGGAGCCGACGGCGAGAATCGTCTCGCCGCGGATCGCGATCGCCTCGGCGCCCGGCTGGCGCGGGTCGAGCGTGGCGATGCGCGCATTGACGATCAGGGTGTCGGCGGGTTCCTTCGCCATCATCGAGGCGCAGCCGCCGCCCGCGGCGGCGGCGCCGATTGCCGCGGAGGTTCTGAGAAAGTCACGACGCGAGCCCATCGCCCACCTCCTTGTTCTCCGGTTCCAGCTTCAGGCCCGAGGCCTGCGCCTGCGCCAGGATCAGCGTCGAGAAATCCTGCTCGGTCATGCCCTGGCCGATCATCTGCTGTAGCAGGTCGCGCGTCAGCGAGGTGAGCGGCATCGGCACCTCGAATTCGCGCCCGGCGTCGAGGCCGAGGTCGAGGTCCTTGCGCAGCAGCTTCGGCGTGAAGGTGACGTGGAAGTCGAGGTTCACCAGCGCCGGCGTCTTGTAGCGCGTGAACATCGAGCCCATCACGCTCTTGTTGAGGAAGTCGAGGAAGGCGTGGCGCGGCATGCCGGCCTTCTCGGCGAGGATGACGATCTCGGCGAGCGACTGGATCACCACGCCGAGGTGCACGTTGTGGCAGATCTTGGCGATGCGCGCGAGATCGCCCTCGCCGACGTAGCTCGAGCCCGTGCCCATCATGTCGAGATAGCGGCGCGCCTTCTCGTAAGCAGCCTTGGGGCCGGACACGACAAAAGTCAGTTTCCCGGCCTTGATCACCTTGGCATTGCCGCTCACCGGGGCGGCGAGGTACTCGATGCCTTGTGCCGAAAGAATTTTTCTCAGCGCCCCGGAGCCCTCCAGAGAAATCGAGGAACACTCGACGAACAGCTTGGGCTTGGCATTTTTCGAAAGAAGTTTTTCTACGACCTCGCGTACGTCGTCAAAGGTCGAAACCATGCAAAAAACGATGTCCTTCGACGCAAGCTCGGGCAACAGATTCACCACCTTCGCCCCGTGCTTGGACAACGGGTCGGCTTTCGCTTTCGTGCGGTTCCAGACCGAAATATCGCAGCCGCCCCTGGCGAGCCGCTCGGCCATGGCGTAGCCCATGCGCCCGGCCCCGATCCAGCCGAGCGCCTGCTTGCTAGTAGGGGTTGGCAATCGGCAGCTCCTCGGCGGGGTAGAGCGAAATGATCTTGGCGCCCTTGGGCGTGAGGATGACTTCTTCCTCGATGCGCGCGGCGGACACGCCGTCGGATGCCGGGCAGTAGGTCTCGACGGCGAACACCATGCCGGCTTTCAGCTCGATCGGCTCGCGGAACGAGTTGAGCCGCGAGATCAGCGGGCGCTCGTGCAGACCGAGTCCCAGGCCGTGGCAGAAATTGAGACCGAAGGCGTCCATCTCGCTGGCGAAGCCCGCCGCCTGCGCCTTGGGCAGCTTGGCGGCGACCCGGTCGGTGCTCATGCCGGGCTTGAGCAAGTCGATGACGCTGTCCATCCACTCGCGCGCCTTGCGGTAGGCGGTGCGCTGCGCCGACGTCGCGCGCCCGACGTTGAAAGTGCGGTAGTAGCAGGTACGGTAGCCCATGAACGACTGGATGATGTCGAAGAAGGCCTGGTCGCCCGGGCGGATCAGCCGGTCGGTGAAGTTGTGCGGATGCGGGCTGCAGCGCTCGCCGGAAATCGAGTTGATGGCCTCGACACAGTCCGAGCCCATCTCATAGAGGCGCTTGGTGGCGAGCGCGACAATCTGCGATTCCTGGATGCCGGGCTTGAGCGCCTCGGCGATGTCGGTGTAGACGCCGTCGACCATCGCCGCCGCCATGTTAAGCAGCGTCAGCTCGTCGATGTTCTTCACCTCGCGCGCCTGCAACATTGCTTGCTGCCCATCGCGCACCTCGATGCCCTCTTTCTGCAAGGCGAAGAGCATCGGCGGCTCAACCACATCGACGCCGAGCGGCATCTTCGCCACGCCCTCGGCCTTCAGGATCGATTTGATCTCGCGTGCCGCATCGCGAAACAACGTCAGGTCCGCACCGACCGCGCCGCGCATGCCAAGCAACCCGGCGCGGCAATGGTCCTGGCGCAGCCACGGCGCGTACAGCTTGTGATGGCGCGCCGCGCTGCCGAAATCCCACACATAAGGGTCGCCGTTGCCGGTCAGTAGCGAATAGCGGGTCAGCTTGTCGCGCGCCCACTCGCCAATCACCGTGCTGGTGGTGTAGCGGATGTTGTGCTGGTCGAAGGACAGCAACGCGCCGAGATCCGATTGCGCCAGCGCCGCGCGCGTGCGGGCGAGCCGGTAGTCGTGCAGACGCCGGAAATCGATGCGCTCCTCGAAGTCGACCTGCGTGCGCCCCGGCGCCTGCAGCGGCCGGTCCCAGCGATGCTTTGGGTCGACGTCGTCGGGCCGCACGATGCGCGGCTCCGGGCGGCGGCTCCTTTTCGCCATCCGATCCTCCTCGTGCAACGATTCTAACTAGAATTCCCGCATGAGCGAGAGGCTGGTTCCGCAGCAGAAACTCGTGTCGTTGTGCGCCGCGTGCCTGGAAAAACTGGGACTGGCCGCGCCGGACGCGAACCTGGTCGCACAAACGCTGGTGGCGGCGAATCTGCGTGGCGTGGACAGCCACGGCGTGGTGCGTCTCCCGCACTACGCGACGCGATTGCGTAATGGGTCGGTCAAGCCGCGTCCCGACATCACGCTGCGCCGCACGGGAGCGTCGGCCGCGATCGTCGAAGGCGATGCCGGCATGGGCCAGCTCGTCGCCACGCGCGCCATGCAGGAAGCAATTCTCCTGGCGAAAGCGAGCGGCGTGGGTGCCGTCGTGGCGCGCAACAGCTCGCACTGCGGCGCCTGCGCCTGGTTCGTCGAGATGGCGGTGAAGGAAGGCATGGTCGGCATTGCGCTCACCCATACCGACCCGATCATGGTGCCCCCGGGCATGAAGCGCATCTTCCTCGGCTCGAATCCCATTGCCTTCGGCGCACCCGGCGGCGACGGCCCGCCGGTGATCGTGGACATGTCCACCACCCACGCCGCCTGGGGCAAAGTGATCGTCGCGCGGCAGGAAGGCAAGCCCATACCACTCGACTGGGGCGTCGACGCCAACGGCCGCGCCACCACCGACGCCGCTGCGGTGGTCGGCCTTGCGCCCACCGGCGCGCATAAAGGCTATGCGCTGGCGATGATGGTGGAAATCCTCTGCGCGCACCTCGCCGGCGTGCCCTTCGGCCTGCACGTGACGAAAATGTACGGCGAGCTCGACAGACCGAGGAACCTTGGCCACTTTATGCTCGCGCTGGATATCGCAAGATTCGCCGATCCCGCCGTATTTCGCGCGCAGATCGATCTCCTCCTGCAGGAGATTCACGGCGAGAACGCGCTCGCCCCCGGCGAGCCCGAACGCCTCCATGTCGAGCGGCGCTCGAAGGACGGCGTGCCGCTCGGCGATGGCGCGCTCGGCGAGTTGAACGCGCTGGCGCGCGAGCTCGGCGTCGCGGCGCTCTAGCCGCGCGCCAGCGCCTCGACCTTCGCCGGCGCGAGCTTCAGCTTCGCCGCGGCGGCGAGGATCTCGGTCCAGGTTTCGCCGTCCACCGGAATGCCATCCTTCATCCGCTTCGCCCGCCACTCGCGCTCGGGCTCGCCGGCGATGCGCACGCGGTCGAAGCCGGGCGCGGGACGCGATGCGCGCAGCCACGCCAGATAGTTCTTCGCCTCTTTGGCAAAACTCTTCTGCGTCCCCATGCGGGCGGGGTCGATGAGGATGGAGAGCATGCCGTTCAGCACGCGGCGCTTGGTCTTGTTCTCATAGTCGTCGACGCCGCCGCCGGTGAGCGCGCCGCCGAGCAGGTCGCAGGCGACCGCGAGGCCAAAGCCCTTGTGCTCGCCGAAGGTCAGCATGGCGCCAAGCGGCGACACCACGCCCCAGCGCGGATCGTCGGTCGGCCTTCCCTGGTCGTCGATCAGCCAGCCGAGCGGGATTTTTTTTCGCTTGTTGTGCGCGACGCGCAGCTTGCCCTGCGCCACGGCGCTGGTCGCCATGTCGAGCAGGAACGGCTCCTCGCCCGGCAGCGGGATGCCGATGCAAACCGGATTGGTGCCAAAGCGCCGGTCGGCGCCGCCGAACGGCGCCACGCGCGCGAAGGAGCGCACGTTGACGAAATGCATCGAGACCAGCCCCTCGGCGATCGCCATCTCGGCCCAGTGGCCGATACGGCCGAGATGGTGCGAATTGCCGAGCGCGACGGTCGCCGCGCCATGCCGCTTCGCGCGCGCGATGGCCATGCGCGTCGCCTCGAAGCCGATCGACTGGCCGTAGCCGGCCTGGCCGTCCAGCACCAGCATCGCGCCGGCGTCGAGCTTGACCGCCGGCTGGCGGTTGGCGCGCAGCCCGCCTTCGAGCAGCGCCTCGACGTAGCGCGGCATCATGCCGACGCCATGGGAGTCGTGACCGCTGAGGTTGGCCATCACCAGGTTCTCGGCCACCAGCCGCGCCTCGCCCGGCTCGCTACCGCCCGCGGCGGCGATGGCGGCAACGGCGTGCTCGAGGGATTCCTTGCGGAAAACCTGATCCGTCATTCCGGCTTGATGCCGCCGCGGTTCACCACCGTCGTCCAGCGCTCGACCTCGTCCTTCATGAAGCGGCCGAATTCCTCCGGCGAGCTCGCCACCACGTCGAAGCCGATCTGGTTCATGCGCTCGCTCACGTCCGGCGAGCGTAGCGCCCTTACCGTCGCCTCGTTGAGTTTCGCCACCACTTCGCGCGGCGTCTTCGCCGGCGCCGCCGCAGCCTGCCAGGAGGTCACCACCAGGCCCGGAAAGCCCGCCTCCCCTACCGTCGGCACGTTCGGCAGCTGCGGGTGGCGCGTCTTTGCCGTAACCGCCAGCGCCTTCATGCGGTTGCCCTTGATGTAGTTGGTGACCGCGCCGAGGTTCTGGAACGAGACATCCACCTGACCGCCCATGATGTCGGTCTGGCAGGCGGCGCCGCCCTTATAGGGTACGTGCAGCGCCGAGATGCCGGCCAGCTGGTTGAGCAGTTCCGCGGTGAGGTGATCCGAGGAGCCGGTGCCACTCGAGCAGTAGGAGAGCTTGCCCGGGGACTTTTTGGCCTCATCCACCAGCTCCTTCATCGAATTGGCCGCCAGTGCCGGCTTGGTGATCAACACGTTGGGCGTCGTCACTACCAGGCTGATCGGCGCGAAGTCGCGCACCGGGTTGTAGCGCAGGTCCTTGAACAGCGCCGCGTTGATCGAGAACACGCCGATCGAGCCGACCAGCACGGTGTAGCCGTCGGGGTCGGACTTGGCGACGAACTCGGCGGCGATCGCGCCGTTGGCGCCGGGCTTGTTCTCCACCACCGCCGGCTGGCCTAGGATTTCCTGGAACTTGGAGCCGATGGCGCGCCCGACGATGTCGGAGGAACCGCCGGCGACGAAGGGGATCACGATGCGGATCGGCTTTGACGGGAACGCCTGCCCTTGAGCGGCGGGCGCGGCGCCGAGCAGGACGGCGGCGGCAACGGCGGCGATTCGAGTGCAGCGCACTTTTTTTTCTCCGCGGAGAAGGGCGATGGGAACTTGCAGCCGCCATTCTAGACAAACGCGCAGGACTTCTCGAAAGGAAACGCCATGAAACCGCTGCAAGCGCTGGTCGCCGCTCTGGCGGCCACCACCGCGCTGTTTGCGTCGTCGGCGAATGCCGACGGCATCGATCGGGACCGGGCCAGCGCGCCGGAATTCACCTACCCGTACAACTCGCCGTACTTCTGAGCGGCGCGGTGGCTTTGCGGTAAAGTGTCGCCTCCTGAGGAGGCGGCACCGTGCTCAAGACTTTCGCCGTATTGCTGGCTGGCACGCTCGCGCTGGCCGCGCAGGCGCAGACCTACCCGTCGCGGGCTATCCGCCTCGTCGTGCCCTACGCCGCGGGCGGAACCTCCGACATCCTCGCGCGCCAGATCGGCCCCAAGCTCTCCGAGACCTGGGGCCAGCCGGTGGTGGTCGAAAACCGCACCGGCGCCAACGGCAACGTCGGCGCGGATTTCGTCGCGAAGAGCGCGCCCGACGGCTATACGCTGCTGCTGACCGACCTCGGCGGCCTGGTGATCAGCGCCAGCGTCTACTCGACGCTGCCGTTCGATCCGTCGAAGGACTTCTCGCCGGTGGTGATGGTGTCCTACTCGCCGCACGTGCTGGCGGTGCACCCGTCGGTCAAGGCGACGAACGTCAGCGAGCTCATTGCGCTCGCCAAGGCCCAGCCCGGCAAGCTCAATTTCGCCGTCTCCGGCATCGGCGGCGCGCCGCAGCTCGCTGGCATCGAGTTCGCGCAGCGCGCCGGCGTGCAATGGACCTACATCCCCTACAAGGGCGGCTCGGATGCCGTGTCCGCAGTGGCAGCCGGACAGGCCGATGTGCTGTTCAACGGCATGCTCGCCACCTGGCCCACGGTGCAGGGCGGCCGGCTACGCGCGCTCGCCATCTCCGGCGCGCAGCGCGTTGCCTCGGCCCCCGATACGCCGACCGTCGCCGAGAGCGGCATGCCGGGCTTCGAGACCGGCTCGTTCCAGGGCGTGGTCGGACCGGCTGGCATCGCGCGGGACACGCTGGCGAAGCTGAACGGCGAGCTGATCAAGGCGCTGAACGCACCGGACATGAAGGAGCGTTTCGCAAGGCTCGGCACCGAAGTGCGCACCGGCACGCCCGATAGCCTTGGCCAGTGGCTGCGCGCCGAGCAGTCGCGCTGGGCCAAGGTGGTCAGGGAGTCGGGCGAAAAGTTCGAGTAACGAGTTGACCCGCAAGAAAAAGCCCGAGGAGTTGCGCAGTCACCGCTGGTACGGCGTGAATGACCTGCGCTCGTTCGGCCATCGTTCGCGCACCGCGCAGATGGGCTACGACCGCAGCGACTACGCCGGCAAGCCGGTCATCGCGATCATCAACACCTGGTCGGACATCAACACCTGCCACACGCACTTCAAGCAGCGCGTCGAGGAGGTGAAGCGTGGCGTCTGGCAGGCCGGCGGCTTCCCGGTGGAGCTGCCGGCGATGTCGCTCGCCGAGCCGATGCAGAAGCCCACCACCATGCTGTACCGCAACTTCCTCGCCATGGAGACCGAGGAGCTGCTGCGCTCCTACCCCGCCGACGGCGCGGTGCTGATGGGCGGCTGCGACAAGACCACGCCGGCGCTGGTGATGGGGGCGGTCAGCATGAACCTGCCCGCCATCTATATGCCGGCCGGGCCGATGCTGTCGGGCCGCTGGCGCGACACCACGCTCGGCTCGGGCTCCGACACCTGGAAATACTGGGCCGAACTGCGCGCCGGCAACATCAGCGAGCGCGACTGGCAGGAAATCGAGGACGGCATCGCGCGCTCGCCCGGCACCTGCATGACCATGGGCACGGCGGCGACCATGATGTCGCTCGCCGAGAGCCTCGGCCTCTGCCTGCCGGGGGCGGCGTCCATCCCGGCGCCCGACTCCAACCACGCCAAGATGGCGACTCTCACCGGCAAGCGCATCGTGGAGATGGTCTGGGAAGACCTGAAACCCAGGGATATCCTGAAAAAGGAATCCTTCGATAACGCCATCGTCACGCTGATGGCGATGGGCGGCTCGACCAACGCGCTCATCCATCTGGTGGCGATGGCGGGGCGCGCCGGGATCAAGCTGCCGCTCGGGCGCTTCAACGAATTCTCGGCCAAGGTCCCGCTGCTGGCGAATGTGCGTCCATCCGGCGACAAATTCCTGATGGAAGATTTCTACTATGCGGGAGGACTCCGGGCGCTTTTGAATGAATTGAAAGATCTCCTGCACCTGGATTGCCGGACCGTCAACGGCAAGACGCTTGGAGAAAATCTGCAGGGCGCGCGAATCTACAACGAGGATGTGATCCGGAAAAGACAAAATCCCTTGCAAGCATCCGGCGGCCTGGTGGTGCTGCACGGGAATCTCGCGCCCAACGGCGCGGTGATCAAGGCCGCGGCGACGAAATTATTGAAGCATGCCGGTAAAGCGGTCGTTTTCGAGGACTACAACGACATGGCGGCGCGCATCGACCGCGATGATCTCGATGCCGACGCCGACTCGGTGCTGGTGCTGCGCAACGCCGGCCCGCTGGGCGGCCCCGGCATGCCGGAATGGGGCATGCTGCCGGTGCCGAAAAAGCTCCTCAAGCAGGGGGTGCGCGACATGGTGCGCATTTCGGATGCGCGCATGAGCGGCACGAGCTACGGTTGCTGCGTCCTGCACGTCGCGCCGGAGTCGTTCATCGGCGGGCCGCTCGCGCTGGTGAAAAACGGCGACCTGATCGAGCTCGACGTCGAAAAGAAGCTGTTGAACCTGAAAATTTCCCCGGAAGAAATTCAGAAACGTAAGAGCGCCTGGAAGCCCGCGACGCGCAAATTCGAGCGCGGCTACGGCGCCATCTTCGCCCAGCACGTGAAGCAGGCCGACGAGGGCTGCGATTTCGATTTCCTCGAGGGCACGGCGCCGACCGCCGAACCGGAGATCCACTGAGATGGAATTGCCACTCAACCATTTCAAGCGGGCACTGCGGGCCGGCCGGGCGCAGATCGGCTTGTGGTCGAGCCTGTCGTCGAACTACACCGTCGAAGTCATCGCCGGCGCCGGCTTCGACTGGATCCTGCTCGACATGGAGCACTCGCCGAACGACCTGGAAAGCGCGCTTGCCCAGCTGCAGGCGGCGGCGCCCTACCCCACGCACCCTGTAGTGCGGGTACCGTGGAACGACATGGTGAGCATCAAGCGCCTGCTCGACATCGGCGCGCAATCGCTGCTGGTGCCCTATGTCTCGACCGCCGAGGAAGCGCGCGCCGCGGTGTCCTACACGCGCTACCCGCCTGAAGGCGTGCGCGGCGTGGCCGGCACCACGCGGGCCAGCCGCTTCGGCCGCGTCAAGGACTACGCCAGGCGCGCTGCCGAGGAAATCTGCCTGCTGGTCCAGGTCGAGACGCAGCAGGCGCTCGACAACATCGAGGCCATCTGCGCGGTCGAGGGCGTCGACGGCGTGTTCATCGGGCCGGCCGACCTGCACGCCTCCCTCGGCCATACCGGCGAAATCGCCAACCCCAAGGTCAAGCCGCTGATCGACGAGGCGATCCGCCGCATCCGCAAAGGCGGCAAGGCGCCCGGCATCCTGACGCCGAACGAATCCGACGCCCGCCACTGGCTGCAGTGCGGCGGGCTGTTCGTGGCGGTGGGTGCCGACGTCGGCATCCTGGCGCGCGGCGCCGAGGCACTCGCGGCAAAATTCAAATCATGAAACCAGAGATCATTTTCACGGGCAAAGGCCACGCCGGCACGCAGGCGACCCTCGAGATGGAATTCGCCGTGCACAAGCTTTACGAGGCGAAGGAAAAAGACCGATTCCTGAAGGAGCGGGCCGACCGCGTGCGCGGCATCGCGAGCTTCGGCCACCTGCGGGTCGACGGTGCGCTGATGGACGCGCTGCCCAAGCTCGAGATCATCGCCAATTTCGGCGTCGGCGTGGACCAGATCAACCTCGAGGACGCCAAGGCGCGCAAGATCATCGTCACTAATACGCCCGACGTGCTCAACGAGTGCGTTGCCGATACCGCCATCGCGCTGATTCTCAATACGGTGCGCAAATTCCCGCAGTCGGAGCAGCACCTGCGCGCGGGCAAATGGGCCGCAGCCGGCCCCTATCCGCTGACCACTTCGATCGGCGGCAAAACGCTCGGCATCCTCGGCCTGGGGCGCATCGGCGAAGCGATTGCCAGGCGCGCCATGGCCTGTGGCATGACCATCCGCTACCACAACCGCAACAGGAAGAACGTCCCCTACCCCTACGACCCGGATCCGGTCGCCCTGGCGAAGAATTCGGACGTGCTGATGGTGGTGACACCGGGCGGCCCCGAGACCCTGAAGCTGGTGAATGCCAAAGTGCTCGACGCGGTCGGGCCGCAGGGCTATGTCGTCAATATCGCCCGCGGCTCGGTGATCGACGAGCCGGTGCTGCTGCGCTACCTGCAGGAAAAGAAGATCGCCGGCGCCGGGCTCGACGTGTTCGTCGACGAGCCGCGCGTGCCGCCCGAGTTTTTCACCCTCGAAAACGCGGTGCTCTTTCCGCATGTCGGCAGCGCTACCCAGGAAACGCGCAAGGCGATGGGCGACCTGCAGATCGAAAACCTGCGGCTGCACTTCTCGGGCCGGCCGGTCCGGACGCGCGTCGTTTAGAAAAGAACTGTTTTCACTCCAGTTGATAGTCAGTTTCGATATGCGGCCACAATAGTCAGTGGTTGCAAACACATAAGTATATGAAATTTATATAATTAATATAGAAACTTCAAATTGACTAATCAATTGAGAACAATTATCGTTGCTGAATGCCTACTGACCATAGCCGCTCAGCCAACCCGGTCAATCCGACGGCTCCCGGCAATGGGGGCTCGATACCGAAACCGCTGACGAGCGAGTCGTTGCTCGGCGGCAAGCGCGAAGTCGTCATCGAGCACGCGGGGCGCGAATACCGCCTGCGGCTGACGCAGTACGGCAAACTGATTCTGACCGCCTGAGGCCCCCTCCTTCGCCATGATCCAGACGCTCCTCGTCACGCTACGCGAAGGCATCGAGATGTTCCTCATCGTCGCCATCGCCGCGGCCTACCTGCGCAAGACCGGCCGGGCCGGCCTGCTGACCGCGGTCGGCTGGGGCACCGCGACGGCGGTAGTCGCCTCGGTCGCCCTTGGCGTGTGGCTCGCCGAAAGCGCCGTCTCGCCGCTCTGGGAGAGCGTGCTCTCGCTGGTGGCGGCGGTACTCGTGATCTCCATGGTGATCTACATGCTGAAGGCGGCGCGCACCATGCGGCGCGACATCGACACCCGCCTGGAAAGCGCGGCTACCCGGCAGGGCACCGCCGCCTGGCTCGGCGTCTTCCTGTTCGTCGTGCTGATGATCGTGCGCGAGGGCGTGGAGACCGCGTTCATCACCGCTTCGCTCTTCCAGCAGACCCAGGCCGCGCCGTTCGTGTTCGGCGCGCTATGCGGGCTTGCGCTGGCCGCGGCGCTGGCCTTTGCCTGGTCGCGCCATGGCCACCGCGTCGACCTGGCGCTGTTTTTCAAGGTGACCTCGGTGTTCCTGATCCTGTTTGCCGGCCAGCTGGTGCTCAATGCGTTTCACGAGGCGACGGAGGCCAACCTGCTGCCGATCGACAACGCCTACTGGCATCTCGCGACCGAGCCGTACGGACCCGAGGGCGAGTACGGCGCGCTGCTGACCTACGCGCTGGTGCTGATTCCGGCGGGCTGGTTGGTCGTTGCCGCCTGGGGCTCCCGCCCGGCGCGGTCGCACGCCCGCGTAACGCACTAATCCCGTTTTCGCCCGCCAGCGGCGCCCGGCACCGCGCCGGGAAGTGTCCCCGCAAGCCAGCCTTGAATCGCACCAGCAATGGAGATCCGGCTTGCGCATTCGCATCGTTGCACTCGGAGCACTATTCGTGTCGTTGAGCCTGCCGGCGGCGGCCGGCGATTCGCCGTTCGGCTACGTCTACACCACCGATACCCATCCGCAGGGCGCGCGCGAATTCGAGCAGTGGGTCACGCGGCGTCACGACCAGTCGACCGGACGCTATGACGCCTGGCAGCTGCGCTCGGAGATCGAATACGGCGTGCGCGACGACCTGCAGACCTCGCTCTACCTGAATTACGGACGCGTGAGCGCCTCGGGCAACCAGCCCGGCGGCACCACCGGCCCCGGCGCCTTCGTGAACGACAGCGCCGATCCGAATTCGCCCTACAACCGGAATTTCGTCGAGTCGATTTCCAACGAGTGGATCTGGCGCGTTTTCAGCCCCTACAAGGACATCATCGGGCTGGCGCTCTACGTCGAGCCGAGCATCGGCGAAAACAAGCGCGAGCTCGAGGGCAAGATCATCCTGCACAAGAATTTCCTCGACGATCGCCTGGTGTGGGCCGCCAACCTGTCGGCCGCGCTGGAGAAGGAAAACTTTCACGGCGAATGGGAGAAGGAAAGCGAGGTCGAGCTCACCACCGGCCTCGCCTGGCGCTTCGCGCAACGCTGGCACGCCGGCCTCGAATACCGCACTCACCGCAACTACGCCGGCCACGGCTTTTCCGATTCGAAGCGCGAGTATTCCGCCAACTTTTTCGGCCCTTCGCTGCACTACGCGCAGGCCTCCTGGTGGATGACGCTCACGTTCCTGAAGCAGCTCGGCAACGCCAAGGCCTACACCGCCGCCGCGCAGGCCGACATCGTTGACGGCCGTTTCTACGGCGAGCACCACGAGCGCAGCGAGCTGCGCCTGCGGGTCGGCGTTCCGTTCTGATGGCCCGCTGGACGATCCTCCCGACACTGCTTGCGCCGGCGGCGATCTGCGCTCCCGCTTACGCGGTCCAGTATCTGACCGTCGAACAGGCGCAAAAGGCCATGTTTCCCGACGCTGAGCAAATGACTCGCGCCGACGTCAGCCTGACGCCGGAATTGAAGCGCCGCATCGAAGCAGCGAGCGGCGTGCCGGTGCGCAACGACGTGCAAAGCGTCTGGCGCAGCGAGCGTGGGGGCGCGCCGCTCGGCTGGTTCATCCTCGACGAGGTCGTGGGCAAGCACGAGTTCATTACCTACGCCGTCGGACTTCATCCCGATGGCAGCGTGCGCGGCATCGAGGTCCTCGACTACCGCGAAACCTACGGCGGCCAGATACGCGATCCGCGGTGGCGCCAGCAATTCGCCGGGAAGAAGCTCGGCGCCGCGCTGAAGCTGGATGCCGATATCCGCAACATCAGCGGCGCGACGCTCTCCTGCCGCAACGTCACCAACGGCGTGAAGCGCCTGCTGGCCCTGCATGAATTCGCCCTGCGCTAGCGCGCGCGCCCGGCCCCTGCTCGGCACGCTGGTCGAGATCCGCGTCGCGCCGGGCGGCGAACCGCGCGCGGTGGAGTGCGCTTTCGACGCCGTCGCTCGGGTCGGGCGGCTGATGAGCGCCCAGGATCCGTCGAGCGAGCTGAGCGCCGTCAATCGCGCCGCACAGCACGCGCCGGTCGAAGTGGACGCCTGGACCTTCGAGGTATTCCAGCTCGCGCTCGAGCTTTTCCGCCGCTCGGCCGGCGCGTTCGATTGCACCGTCGGCGCACGGGCGCCGGGTACGCAAGCCACGAGCGCTGACATCGAGCTTTGCACGCAAAGGCGCGTGCGCTACCGCAGGCCCCTTCAAGTCGAATTCGGAGGCATCGCCAAGGGATACGCCGTGGACCGGGCTGTCGAGGTCCTCCAGGGCGCGGGTGTCCCCGCGGGCGTGGTCAATGCCGGGGGCGATCTGCGCGTATTCGGCGAGCACGCAGAGCCGGTGCACCTGCGCCTGCCGGGCGGCGGTCTGATGGGCATCGGCGAAATCGCCGGAGGCGCGCTCGCCACCTCCAGCGCCGAAATCGACCCGCCGCTCGGGCTGCCGCTGCTCGACGGCCGCGGCGGTCGGCCGCGCGGTGCGCAGGTGGCGAGCGTCTTTGCCGCGAGCTGCGCGCTCGCCGACGGGCTCACCAAGGCGGTCGCTGCGCTCGGCGCGCATAGTGCGCCGCTGCTTTTCGCGTATGGCGCGCAGGCGCTGTGCCTGGACCCGGCGGGCCGCTGGCGCCGCTGGGGCGCCGCGGGCTGAATGCGCTTCTCGACGGTCCATCGCTGGCTGCTGGTCCTCGCCTTTGCCGGGATCGCGATATCCGGCCTCGCTTGGGCGGGGCTCGACCTCGTCAACGGCTTTGGCCCCAGCCCGGATGCCGCGGTGCAATCCGCCAAGTCCTGGCTCGGCCGCGTGCACGGCGCGTTCGCCATGCTGGCGCTGGCCGCCTTCGGCTCGGCGCTGGCGATCCACGTGCCGACGGGCTGGTCGGCCAGCGCGCGGCGTGCCTCCGGCCTCGTCCTGGTGGTCGCGACGATCCTGCTCGCGGCGACCGGCTACCTGCTCTATTACGCGGGCAGCGAGACGCTGCGCGACTGGAGCACCTGGCTCCACCTCGGCGCCGGGGTAGCGGTTTGCGCCGCCTTCGGCTGGCACCGCGTCTTCGGCGCCTAGCCGAGCAGGCTGCGCAGCTTCCAGGCGTTCTTTTCGTGCACCTGCATGCGCTGCGTGTTTCGCCTAAGCAGGCAGATTGCTCAATGCGATCCCCAAAGCCGGGGCGATGCCATTGGGGCCATTAAGAATTTCCCTCTGAGATCACGCGAGGTCGTAGCGATCAAGGTTCATCACCTTGTTCCAGGCCGCAACAAAGTCACGCACGAACGCCTGCTGCGAGTCGCTACACGCATAGACTTCCGCGAGGGCCCGCAGCTGCGAGTTCGAACCGAAGACGAGATCGACGCGCGTGCCGGTCCACCTGACCTTGCCCGTCTTGCGGTCGCGTCCTTCGTACGTGTCGCCGGCCGGCTTCCACTCGGTGCCCATGTCGAGCAGGTTCACGAAGAAGTCGTTGGTGAGCGTCTCGGGCTTCTTGGTGAAGGCGCCGTGTTTGCTGCCGCCGACGTTGGCACCCAGTACGCGCAGGCCGCCGATCAGCACCGTCAGCTCCGGCGCCGTCAGCGTCAGCTGCTGCGCCCGGTCGACCAGCAAAGCCTCGGCCGGTATCGTGTTCTTGCCCCGCATCTGACTGCTCATGTAGTTGCGAAAGCCGTCGGCAAACGGCTCGAGGACCGCGAAGGACCCGACATCCGTCTGCGCCTGCGAGGCGTCCATGCGGCCCGGGCTGAACGGCACCTTCACGGCGACGCCGGCCTTTTTCGCGGCCTGCTCGACGCCCGCGCAGCCCGCGAGCACGATCAGGTCGGCGAGCGAAACCTTCTTGCCGCCCTTGGCCTTCTGGTTGAAGTCCGCCTGGATGCCTTCGAGCGCCTTCAGCACCTTTGCCAGTTGCGCCGGCTGGTTGACCTGCCAGTCCTTCTGCCGCGCAAGCCGAATGCGCGCGCCGTTGGCGCCACCGCGCTTGTCGGAGCCGCGGAAGGTGGAGGCCGATGCCCAGGCCGTCGACACGAGCTGCGCCACGGACAGTTTCGAGGCGAGGATCTTCTTCTTCAGGTCGGCGATCTCCTTCTCGCCGATCAGCTTGTGGTTGACCGCGGGCAGCGGATCTTGCCAAATCAGCTCTTCCTTCGGCACTTCCGGCCCGAGGTAGCGGGCACGCGGACCCATGTCGCGGTGCGTCAGCTTGAACCAGGCGCGGGCGAAAGCATCGGCGAAGGCCTGCGGGTCGTCGAGGAACCTGCGCGAGATCTTGCCGAATTCCGGATCAAAGCGCAGCGTCAGGTCAGTCGTCAGCATGGTCGGCTTGTGCTTCTTCGACGGGTCGTGCGCGTCGGGAATGATCTCCGGCGCGTTCTTGGCCACCCATTGCTTGGCGCCGGCCGGCGACTTGGTCATCTCCCATTCGTACTTGAACAGGTTCTCGAAAAAGTTATTGCTCCACAGTGCCGGGGTCTTGGTCCACGTCACTTCTATGCCGCTCGAAATCGCGTCGCCGCCGTGCCCCTTGCCGTAGGTGCTCATCCAGCCCAGGCCCTGCGCTTGCAGCGGCGCGGCTTCCGGTTCGGGACCCTTGTGCGATTCCGGGGCGGCGCCATGCGCCTTGCCGAAAGTGTGGCCGCCGGCGATGAGGGCGACGGTCTCTTCGTCGTTCATCGCCATGCGGCCGAACGTGGCACGGATGTCCTTGGCGGCGGCCATATAGTCGCCGCTGGCGTTCGGGCCCTCGGGGTTGACGTAGATCAGGCCCATGTGGGTGGCGCCAAGCGGCGGAACCAGCTCGCGCTCGCCGCTGAAGCGCTTGTCGTCGCCCAACCAGGCGATCTCGCCGCCCCAGTTCGCGTCCTCGTCCGGCTCCCACACGTCCGCACGGCCACCGCCGAAGCCGAAGGTCCTGAAGCCCATCGACTCCAGCGCGACGTTGCCAGCGAGGATGAACAGGTCGCCCCAGGAGATCTTCTGCCCGTACTTCTGCTTGATCGGCCACAGCAGGCGGCGTGACTTGTCGATGTTCACGTTATCGGGCCAGCTGTTTAGCGGGGCGAAGCGCTGCTGGCCGCGGCCGCCGCCGCCCCGGCCGTCGTGGACGCGGTAGGTTCCGGCGGCGTGCCAGGCCATGCGGATGAATTGCGGCCCGTAATGGCCGAAGTCCGCCGGCCACCAGTCCTGCGAGTCGGTCATCAGCTTGACCAGGTCCTTCTTTAGCGCCTTGTAGTCGAGGCTCTTGAATTCCTTCGCGTAGTCGAAGCCCTTGCCCATCGGGTCGGATTTCGAGGAATGCTGGTGCAGCAGCTCAAGCCGCAGCTGGTTTGGCCACCAGTCGCGGTTCGTCCTGCCGACGCCGGCAACGTGGTTGAACGGGCACTTCGCCTCGGTTGACAAGGTTTTCTCCTCTGAGTGCGGAATATCGAGGTGCGATTCTGGCCGCGGCCTATTGATCGGTCCAATGAATTAAAATATCAATACTGTTCGATAAATACGATCAATCACGGCCTCCCTCCCCTCCCTGCGCCAGCTGCAGTACCTGGTGAGCCTCGCCGAGCGGCTGAATTTCCGCGCCGCGGCGGCGGCCTGCTTCGTCACGCAATCGACGCTGTCGGCGGGCATCAAGGAGCTCGAGTCGACGCTCGGCGCGCGCCTCGTCGAGCGGCACACGCGCGCGGTGCGCCTGACCGCCGCCGGCCGCGAAGCCGTCGGGCGCGCCCGCGCGTTGCTGGCGGGCGCCGCCGACCTGGTCGAGCGCGCCGCGGCGGGGCGCGCGCCGCTATCGGGGCCGCTGCATCTCGGCGTGATCCCGACGGTGGCGCCCTTCCTCCTGCCGCGCCTGCTGCCGCCCCTGCGCAGCCGATACCCCAAGCTGAAGCTCTTCCTGCGCGAAGACCTGACAGCGCGCCTGCTCGAGCGCCTGCGCGGCGGCGAGCTCGACCTAGCGCTGATCGCCCTGCCCTACGACACCGGGGATCTGGTGGTGCGCGAGCTGTTTCGCGACGAATTCTGGTTCGTCGCGCGCCAGGACGACCCGCTGGCGCACCGCAAGGCGGTGGCCGTCGAGAATCTCGATCTGGCCGAAGTGGTGCTGCTCGAGGAAGGCCATTGCCTGCGCGAGCACGCCATCGCCGCCTGCGGCGCGCGGGCGGAAGCCGGCCGCCAGCGCGTCGAGGCGACTAGCCTCCCCACGCTGCTGCAGATGGTCGAAGGCGGCCTGGGCGTGACCCTGTTGCCGGAGATCGCGCTCAAGGCCGGATTGCTCAATAGCACGAAGCTGGTGGCGCGGCCGTTCTCGGTGCGGGTGCCCTCGCGCACCCTCGCGCTCGCTGCCCGCCCGGCAAGCGCGCGCAATGCCGACCTGGAGCTGCTCGCGGAAGCTATCCTCGCGCTACACACGCGACGGAAGCGTACACCGCATTAGGAAATGCGCTAGCCCTTGGCCGCGGCCTGGGCCTGGCGGGTCTTGTCGAGCACCGTCATCGCGGTGGCGATGAATCCGGCGACGTCGCTCGCGCTCGCCGGCACGATCAGGGTGTTGGACGTCTTGGCGAGGTTGCCAAAGACCTCGACGTATTGGGTCGCGACCTTGAGGTTGGCCGCTTCCATGCCGCCCTTGTCGCCGATGGCCTCGGCCACGGCGCGCACCCCTGCTGCATTCGCCTCGGCGATCACGCGGATAGCCGTCGCTTCGCCCTGAGCCTTGTTGATCGCCGCCTGCTTGTCGCCTTCCGAGCGCAGCACCTTGGCCTGCTTCTCGCCGTCGGCGAGGTTGATCTCCTGCTGGCGCTGGCCCTCGGACTTGGCGATCAGCGCGCGCTTCTCGCGCTCGGCGGTGATCTGCGCCTGCATCGCGCGCAGGATCGACTCCGGCGGCGTGATGCTCTTGATCTCGTAGCGCAGCACCTTGATGCCCCAGTTGCGCCCCGCCTCGTCGAGCTCCTGGACGATGTGGCGATTGATTTCCTCGCGCGACTCGAAACTCTTGTCGAGCTCCATCTTGCCGATCACGCTGCGCAGCGTGGTCTGCGCCAGCTGGCTGATGGCGGCAATGTAGTTGGCCGAGCCGTAGGAGGCGAGGCGCGGATCGGTCACCTGGTAGTAGAGGATGCCGTCCACCGCGAGCTGCGTGTTGTCCTTGGTGATGCACACCTGCTCCGGGACGTCGAGCGGCACTTCTTTCAGGGAGTGGACGTAAGCGACTTTATCGAAGATCGGGATGATGAGATTGAGGCCTGGCTCGAGCGTGCTCTGGAAGCGGCCAAGGCGCTCCACCACCCAGGCGCTCTGCTGCGGCACGATACGCACCCCTTCGAATACGAAGGCCACCACCGCGCCAATTAGAAAGACCCAGCCCCAATAATCGCGCAGCATTGGCAAGGTCGCCGCTACAACCGTAGCGCCCACCACAACGGCAAGTTTCCAGAACATGTGCGTCCCTCCCCTAGGGGTGCTTGCTTGCGACCTTGAGCGTATTGCCCTCGGTCGCGACAACGTAAAGTGGTGCGCCGGGCTCGAGTGCCTCGGCGCCCTCGACGCGCGCGTCCCAGCTCGCGCCGCGGTAGCGCACGCGGGCACGGCGCGCCCCAGCGTCGATCCAGCTCTCGAAGTTTGCCGGCATGCCGGCATCGATCGGCGCCATTTTCTGCGCGCCGGTCTTCGCGCGGTACAGGTGCACGCCGTAGCAGCCGGCGGCCGCGACCACCGCCGCGACGACCGATTGCACCGGGAAAGCGTGCCCGAACCAGGCCATCGCGCCGGCGCCGAACGACGCCAGCGCGAGCATCAGCAGATAGAAGGTGCCGGTCACCAGCTCGGTGATCACCAGAGCAAGGCCGAGGATGGCCCAGGCGAGCGCGGGATCCATGGGGCGGCTAATTTAGCACGCTAGAATCGTTTGATGCGGAAGTGCGTCGGCCGCAAGATCGGCTTCACCAATCGCGGCATCTGGCAGAAATACGGCGTGCACCAGCCGATGTGGGGCACGGTCTATGACGACACGCTGATCCTGGCCGAGGGCGGCAGCGCGCGGGTGCCGCTGCAGGGCCTTTTTCACCCGCGCATCGAGCCCGAAATCTGCTTCAAGCTCGCCGCGCCGCCGCTCACCGATGACCCGGCGCAACTGCTCGGCGCCATCGAGTGGGTGGCGCATTCGATCGAGATCGTGCAGTGCCGCAATGCCGACTGGAAAGTGACGCTCGCCGACTGCGCCGCCCAGAACGGGCTGCATGGGCGCTTGATTGTGGGTAATCCGTTGAAGATTTCTGCCGGGCTTGACGCAAAGCTTCCAGCGATCAAAGTCATGCTCATGAAAAACGGCGTCGAAGTCGACCGTGGTACGGGTGCCAATGTTCTGGACAGCCCGCTGCTCGCGCTAGCGCACCTCGTGCGGGTGCTGGCGAAGGAGCGCGGCGCGCCGCCGCTCGCCGCCGGCGAGATCGTCAGCACCGGGACCATGACCGACGCGCATCCGGTGGCGCCGGGGGAGACTTGGCGCACCGAGCTTGCGGGGCTGCCGCTCGCGGGGCTCGAGCTGCGCTTCGCATGAGGCCGCTCGACGGCATCACGGTCGTCGCGCTCGAGCAGGTGATCGCCGGGCCGTTCGCCACGCGCCAGCTCGCCGAGCTCGGTGCGCGCGTCATCAAGATCGAGCGGCCGGGGAGCGGCGATCCTTTGCGCGGCTACGACCGCACGGTGCGCGGCCTGTCTTCGCATTTCGTCTGGACCAATCGCTCCAAGGAAAGCCTGGCGCTGGACGTCAAGCATCCCGCCGCGAAGCAGGTATTGGACAGGCTGCTTGAAAAAGCGGACGTCTTCCTGCAGAACCTCGCTCCGGGGGCCGCCGACCGCCTTGGCTTGGGTCCTTCCATCAGAGATCAATTTCCAAGGCTGGTGTGGTGCGGCATCTCCGGCTACGGGCCCACCGGGCCCTACGCCGAGAAAAAAGCCTACGACCTGCTGGTGCAATGCGAAACCGGGGTGCTTGCGGTCACCGGGACGCCCGAGACGCCGTCCAAGGCCGGCATCCCGGTCGCCGACATCGCGAGCGGCATGTATGCGTTCTCCGGCGTGCTCGCCGCGCTGCTGCAGCGCGGCCGCACTGGCGAAGGCGCCACACTCGACATCACCATGTTCGAGTCGCTGGGCGAATGGATGGGGTTTCCCGCCTACTTCACCGCCTACGGCGGCGCCGCGCCGCCGCGCTCCGGCGCCCACCACGCCACCATCGTTCCTTACGGGCCCTTCCAAACAAGCGACGGCGCGATTTTCCTCAGCGTGCAAAACGAGCGCGAGTTCGCGCGGTTTTGCGATGTGGTGCTGATGAATGCCGCCCTGAAGAGCGATGCACGATTTTCAAGCGGGCCGGTCAGGGCCGGCCACCGCGACGCCATGCACGCTGAAATCGGCAAGGTGTTTGCGAAACTGACCGCCGCACAAGTCCTCGACCGCCTCGAGAAAGCCGGTATTGCAAACGCCCGGTTGAATTCCATGCAGCAATTCTGGGACCACCCGCAACTGCGGGCGCGCGGCCGCTGGGTGAAGGTCGGCTCGCCGGCGGGCGAGCTCGACGCGCTCAAGCCGCCCTTCAATATCTCGGGGGTCGAGCCGCGCATGGATCCGCTGCCCGCCCTCGGCGAGCACACCCGCGGCATCCTTGGCGAGCTCGGCTACGGCGCAAGCGAGATCGACGCCCTGGCGGCGAACGGCGCGATCTAGGGGCCGCAGCAATCCGAGCTGTGGACGCGGTGGTCGTACTCCCACTTGCCTTCGTGCCAGCCCTTCATGTAGTCGCCCTCGTTCGCTTTCACCTTGAGGGCGTCGCACTGATGGGCGTATACCTCGTACATCGGCCGCAGGCCGCCGAGCGCGTCGCGCCAGCCGTAGTCGTACCAGTTGGCGCTGCGGCACTCCGGCTCGGTCATCGCGACGCATCCTGCGGCGAGAGCCGCGGCGGCGCCGATCAGGGTCCTAGTCCACCGATTGCGATATGCGTCGTTGCTGTTCGTAGTAGCCATGGATCCACCCTTCGCGGTAGCGCGCGCGGTCCAATTGGACGCCGTGGGGATCGCACTGCCGCGCGTAGATCTCGTCCTGCGGCTGCAGCCCGAAAATCGCGTCGCGAAACGCCAAGTCGTACCAGTTTGCACTGCGGCATTGCGTCGCGTCCATGCCGGCGCAACCTGCCAGCGTCAGCAAGGCGAAAGACAGGACGAGAAGATATTGCATGCCTGCGCGAACAGGCGGGGTGCCGCGAGTATTCCTGGGCGCTTAGGGCGCCTTCGGGCGACTGGCCTCGATGCCGGCGGCACGGCCGAGGTCGCGGTGGATACGCGCCACGCGCTCCACTTCGCCCTTGGCGGGAAAGCGCTCGTAGAAACCTTCGTCGCGGAACTGGCGCGCCAGCTCGGACCAGGGCGCAAGGCGGCCTTCCCAGCGCGCCACGCGCCCGGCTTCGGGCTCGGCGTCGTCGCGCGCCAGATCGGCGCACACGCGCACCATCGCCTTGATGGTCACCGGCTTGGTCACCATGTAATTGTCCTTGCCCCAGACCGCGTCGCCGAACACGGCGCGCGCCGCCTTGAAGAAATCGCGCACGATGCCGTAGTAGCGCGGCACTTCCTTGGAGCTGCCGCCGGCGAGCTGGATCGAGCGCCAGCGCCCGCGCACCCAGCGGTGCAGCTCGTTGAACAGTTCCGCCTGCAGCACCCATTTGTCGCGCTGGCTGCGACCGCCCAGGCGGTTGATGCGGTAGCGCAGCGGGCTGTCGCCCTCGCCATAGAGCCGCTCGACCAGGCGCGCCGCGAACTTGCGGTCGGGCGCCGCGAACGACACGTGCTCGTACAGATCGACCAGGTGACTCTTGTTGATGCGCGTCGGCGTCGAATTGATGATGACGAACATCTCGGTGGCGAAGTCCTCGCTGCGGCCATCGAAGATGATGCAAGGCACGTTGATGCTGGCGGCGTCGTCGGGACGCTCGTGCAGGTAGAACTGCAGCGCGGCCAGGCGGTGCTGGCCGTCGATGATCAGGTACTTCGTCGCCGGCTCGGCGATGGTGCCGGTGCCGCCCTGCCCGTCGCCGCGGAAAACGAGCCGCTCGGAAGTGAACAGCAGCACCGTGCCGGGGATCGGCGGCTGCGTCACCGCGGTCTCGTAGAAGTTCTTCAGCTGGCGCACCTTGGAGCGCGACAGCGAGCGCTGGAACGCCTTGTCGGTGCGCTCGATCCGGGCGATGAACTGGGCGATGTCGTCGTCCTGGGAGACCCGCCCGGGGTTGATTTCCTCCCCCTCGCCGTAGAAACGGCTGATGAAGCGCACCTTGGCCAGCAGGTCCTTGGCACGGTAGCTGACGAAGTAAAAAACCCCGTCCTTCTGCCGGATCTGCGTTGCTTGCATTAGTTAGTGCTCCCCTACAGTACCCTGCCCCGGGCCGGGTGGGAGCCCGGCCCTCCCTGGATGGGCGAACCGCGCGACTATACCGGAAAGGCCTAGGTCGAGCAGGCTGGAAGCATCAAGGCTTGGAGCACCTCCGCCGTGCGCCGATCCTGCACGAAACCGACGACCCCGGAGTGCGCGGCGAGCGCCCGCGGCAGCAACGGCAGCTCGCGCCGCTCGGCGACACGCTGGCCGGCGCCAAAGGCGAACGGCCCCTGCCATTCGAGCACCACGTAGTCGTGCGCCAGCGTCCGGCCCTGGTTTTCGCCCGCGTTCACGCGGCTTTCGAGCCGGTTCTGGTAGGCGGCGAGGTAGAGGGCCGGGTCGCTGTCTGCGGCGGGCGCCACAAGCTCGGCGGCGGCAGCCACATCGAGGAGCGTCCCCTTGGCCGCGTGGATCTCGAGCCGGATGCGGGCCCTGGGCGGGCGGGCGTTGATCTTCGCCACCGCGTCGTCGAAGGCCTTGCCGCCCCAGTCCCGGAAGTCCCGCCCCTGCAGCATCACCTGCGGCGTATAGACGAGCGCCATGCGCTGCAGCTGGCTGAGCTTGCGCTGGCGCAGGGAGAACTCGCGCTTGGCCCAGGGACCCTTCCAGCCGATGTAGTCCCAGTAATCGACATGCAGGGCGAGCGGCACCACCCGGTCGGGGGCGTAGCCGGCAGGGGCGAGGCCAGAAAGCCACCGATCGGCCGGCGGGCAGCTGCTGCAGCCCTCCGAGGTATAGAGCTCGACGAGCGCGGCAGTCCGAGGTCCGGACTGCGCGACGCACTGCGCGGCAAGAACATGATTCACAAGAAAACAACCTAGAAGGGCAAATAGGGAGCGCATGGGCATTGGTCGAAACGGGCAAGGCGAGCTTACGCCCGGGGAACCATAATCAGCCATCGCCCACCCCTAGGCTGGCATGCAACACCCCTTCTTCTTCCTTGCGTCCGCGGTGTGGAATTTCGGCCTCGGCATGACCTGGCTGGTGGTGCCGCTCTACGCCCACGCCCAGGGGCTGTCCAACGCGGACATCGGGCTCCTGTTCGCCACGCCGGTGCTCGCCCAGGCCGTTCTCAACCTGATCGGCGGCGCCTATACCGACCGCATCGGCGGCCGGCGCATCATGCTCGGCTCCTGCGTGGTCACGGTGGCCGCCGGGCTGTGGTTCCTCTTCGCCCACGGCTTCTGGATGCTCCTCGCCGGGCAGCTCGGCCTGGTGGTCTCGCGCGCCGCGTTCTGGCCCGCCACCTGGGCCATGGCGAGCGAGCTGCCCGGGGGGCGCGGCCGCACCCTCGGGGAGCTGAATGCCGTCACGAACTTCGGCCAGATTGGCGGCACCGTCTCCTCGGGCTTCCTGCTGGCGCTGGGCGGCTTCCAAGTTACCTTCATCGTCTTTTCCGCCATCGGGGTGCTGTCCTTCCTCGCCGGGCTGGCGGCCGAGCACACGCCGCACAAGCCCTCCTCCGCGCCGCGCTCGCTGCTGGCGGGCTACCGCCCGCTCTTCGGCCGGCCGATCATCGTCTACGCCGTGGCGTGCGCCTACC
Source organism: Burkholderiales bacterium (assembly GCA_036394595.1). GTDB lineage: Bacteria > Pseudomonadota > Gammaproteobacteria > Burkholderiales > SG8-39 > SCGC-AG-212-J23. The sequence continues at coordinate 24,764 of DASWEU010000157.1, forward strand.
TCTCGGCCCTGCCGTTTTCGCTGTCGATCTCGTTCTACCCGCTGTTCCTTGCCGGATATGGGTTCGGGGAGGAGACCTCCGGCATCCTGGTCGCCCTGCGCGCCGTGGGCTCGATCGCCGCCAGCCTCCTGGGCGCCCGCTTCGTGCGCACCGGACCCCAGACCTTCTGGCCGGTCGGCTGCGGCCTCGCCGTGGCGGCCGCTGTAGGTCTGATGCCCACGATCAACCATGCCCTGCCGATCGGCCTTTGGATGCTGATCCTGGGGGCGGGCTCAGCGGCCATGACCCTCTACTTCCAGATCACCATCTCCGAGGCGAGCCCGCCCGAGCTGCGCGGCTCTGCCCTCGCCCTGGGTGGCCTAGGCTGGAGCGTCTCCCACCTCAGCACGCCGCTGCTCCTCGGCTACCTCGCCGACAGGATCGGGCTGATTAACGGCTTCTATTTACTCGGCGGGCTCGCGCTAGCTACCGCCATAGCACTAGCTTTCATGCGCCAATGGGCGTTCGCGAAGAAATGACCACGATCTATCTCGTCGCTGCCGTGGCAGCGAACGGCATCATCGGCAAGGACGGCGGGCTGCCCTGGCGGCTGCCGGAGGACCTGAAGCACTTCAAGAACCTCACCCTGGGCCACCCGGTGATCATGGGCCGCAAGACGTGGGAATCGCTGGGGAAAGCGCTGCCGGGCCGCGAAAACATCGTCGTGACGCGCCAGGCCGGTTACGAGGCGCCGGGGGCGGCGGTGGCGAGCTCGCTCGACGCGGCGCTCGCGCTGTGCGCGGGCGAATCGGTGGCCTTCGTGATCGGCGGCGCCGAGCTTTACGCGGCAGCGCTGCCGGTGGCCTCAGGGCTGGTGATGACGGAGATCCACAAAGATTACACCGGGGATGCGCGCTTCCCGGCGTACGACCGTTCGCGCTGGAGGGAAACCCAGCGCGAGCGGCATACGGCGGCGGACGGGACGAAGTTCGACTTCGTCCTCTACGAGCCTACTTCGTAGACTCGAACACCCTCACTTCGGGCAGCGGGAAGCCGTTGAACTGGCTCGCGTAGGCCGTGGTGTAGGCGCCGGCGTTGCGCAGGTACACAAAGTCGCCCTCCTGGAGGTCGGAGGGCAGCGGCTCGTCGCGCATCACGATGTCGACCGAGTCGCAGGTCGGGCCGCCGACGGTCCAGCTGACGTCGGGGCCGGAGCGGTCGGTGCGGATACGGTAGCGCAGGCCTTCGCTCGCCTCGATGACGCCGCCGAACAGGCCCGCGTCCCAGTGCATCCAGCGCTTGCCGGCGCGGGTGGCGGTGCCGAGCACGCGGCAGACGAAGTAGCCGGCGTCCGAAACCAGATAGCGCCCGGGCTCGGCGATCACCTGCACGTCCTCGGGGAAAGCCTTGAGGCTCTCGTTGACGACCTGGCCGATGACCTCGATCGACGGAATCGGCTTGACGTGACGCACGGGAAAGCCGCCGCCGATGTTGATCAGCCGCGGCTTGAGGCCGGCCTTGGTCATGACGTCGAACAGGGTGCGCGTCTTCTCCAGCGCCACGCGCCAGTTTTCCGGGTTGCGGCACTGCGAGCCGACATGGAAGGTGACCCCGGCGAGGTCTGCGCCGAGCTTGGCGGCGAGCGCCACGATTTCGCGCGCATCGGCCGCCCCGGCGCCGAACTTGCCCGACAGCGGCCAGTCGCTGCCGATGTTGGGGGAGGCAATGCGCAGGTAGAGCTTCGCATCGGGCCTGGTTTCGACCACGCGGCGCAGCTCGTCCACGCTGTCGATGACGAACCACTCGACGCCTTTGGCGGCGGCGTAGGCGATCGATTCGCGCGAACGGATCGGGTTGGAGAAGAACACTTCCGCTGCCGGCACGCCGAGCGCGAGCAAGATGTCGAGCTCGGCCACCGAGGCGATCTCGAAGCCGCAGCCCTCCTGGGCGAGCACCTTGAGCACCCGCCGGTCGGGGTTCGCCTTGACGGCGTAGTGCGGCCGCACGCGCGGCAGCGCGGCGCGGAAACGGTGCACCTTGCCGCGCACGATGGCGGTGTCGATGATCAGGAACGGCCGGGTGTACTTCTGGCGGGCGGCCTGGCGCACGATCTCGAAGTCAAGGCTGACTTCGGGGTGCGTGTCGAAGAGCTGCTCTTGCGGCTGCTGCTTGGCTACTGCGGTCTGTCTTGCGCGTGCGATGCTACTCGGAGGGCGGTCGCCCATATTCTCTCTCTCCCCAGGCCGGTGATTCTTGCGGCCGATTATAGGGATGACCCCCCCGGAGTCAAGAGCCGTCACACACTTTTTTATCACGCCTATAGCGCCCCCGGGGGGAGCAAACCACAACCGGTAGTGAGCCCCCGGCAGCGAGCCCTAAATACGGGGCAGCGTGACGCCTTTCTGGCCCTGGTACTTGCCGCGGCGGTCGCGGTAGGAGATTTCGCACACCTCGTCAGACTCCAGAAAGATTACCTGGGCCACGCCCTCGTTGGCGTAGACCCGGGCCGGCAGCGGCGTGGTGTTGGAGAACTCCAGCGTCACGTGCCCTTCCCATTCCGGCTCCAGGGGCGTGACGTTGACGATGATGCCGCAGCGGGCGTAGGTCGACTTGCCAAGGCAGATGGTGAGCACGTTGCGCGGGATCCGGAAGTACTCGACCGTGCGCGCCAGGGCGAAGGAATTGGGCGGAATGATGCACACCGGGCCGCTGAACTCGACGAAGTTCTTCTCGTCGAAGGCCTTGGGATCGACGATGCTCGAGTTGATGTTGGTAAAGATCTTGAACTCGGTCGAGCAGCGCACGTCGTAGCCGTAGCTCGAGGTGCCGTAGGAGACGATTTTGCGCCCGCGGCGCGCCTTGACCTGGCCGGCCTCGAAGGGCTCGATCATGCGGTGGCGGCGTGCCATGCGCCGGATCCACCGGTCGGACTTGATCGTCATGTGTTCTGGACGACGATGTTCGGGAATTTGGCGGTCATGTCGCGCTGCGACTCGGCGATCTTGACCGCGCAGCGCCGGGCGATGCGCCGGTAGATCTCGGCGATCTTGCCGTCCGGGTCGGCGACCACGGTCGGCTTGCCCGAATCGGCCTGCACGCGGATCGACTCGTCGAGCGGCAGCTGGCCGAGGAGTTCGGTGCCGTAGTCCTTGCACATCTTCTCCGCGCCGCCCGAGCCGAAGATATGGCTTTCATGGCCGCACTTCGGACAGACGTGGAAAGACATGTTTTCAACGATGCCGAGGATCGGGATGCCGACCTTCTCGAACATCTTGAGGCCCTTGCGCGCGTCGATGAGGGCGATATCCTGGGGCGTGGTGACGATCACCGCGCCGGTGACCGGCACTTTCTGCGCGAGGGTGAGCTGGATGTCGCCGGTGCCCGGCGGCAGGTCGACCACCAGATAGTCGAGCTCGCGCCAGCGGGTGTCCTTCAGCAGCTGCTCGAGCGCCTGGGTCACCATCGGCCCGCGCCACACCATCGGCGTGTCGATGTCGATCATGAAGCCGATCGAGCTTGCCTGCAGGCCGTGACCCTCCATCGGCTCGATCGACTTGCCGTCCTTCGACTCGGGCCGGCCGGCGATGCCGAGCATCATCGGCTGCGACGGCCCGTAGATGTCGGCGTCCAGCACGCCGACCGCGGCGCCCTCCGCCGCCAGCGCGAGCGCGAGGTTGACCGCGGTGGTCGACTTGCCGACGCCGCCCTTGCCCGAGGCGACGGCGATGATGTTCTTGATGCCCGGCACCAGCTTCACGCCGCGCTGCACGGCGTGCGCCACCACCTTGGAGCCGATATTGACGGCGGCGCTCGTCGCGCCGGCCTGTTTCAGCGCCTGGATCAGCTGGCGCCGGATCGGCTCGTGCTGGCTCTTGCCCGGGTAGCCGAGTTCGACGTCGAGCGACACCGCGCCATTGGCCACCTTGATGTTGCGCGCCGCGCGCCCGCTGACGAAATCCTTGCCGGTGTTCGGGTCGATGAGCTGCCTGAGGACGGATTGAACGTCCGCTTCGCTGAAGGGCATCTTCAGAGTGTAAGCTAAAATTCCGCCCTTCCCGATGGCTTCCCGACGGCTTTTCGTTACCACTGCGCTGCCCTACGCCAACGGGCCGTTCCACATCGGCCACGTCATGGAATACATCCAGGCCGATATCTGGGTGCGCTTCCAGCGCATGCAAGGCCACGAGGTGCATTTCGTCGGCGCCGACGACGCGCACGGCGCGCCGATCATGCTCGCCGCGGAGAAGGCCGGAAAAACGCCGGAAGCCTTTATTGGAGAAATTTCCAAGGGGAGAAAAGCCTACCTGGATGGCTTCCACCTCGCCTTCGACAACTGGCACTCGACGCATTCGCCCGAGAACACCGAGCTGTCTCAGGGAATTTACCGCCGACTCAGGGCGAAGGGACTGATCTACACCAAGCCGGTCGAGCAGTTCTACGATCCGGTGAAGAAGATGTTCCTCGCCGATCGCTACATCAAGGGCGAGTGCCCGAACTGCGGCGCCAAGGACCAGTACGGCGACGCCTGCGAGAACTGCAGCACGGTGTATTCGGCCACCGCGCTGAAGAATCCCTACTCCACGCTGTCGGGCGCGGCGCCGCTGCTGAAGACCTCGGAGCACCACTTCTTCAAGCTCTCCGACCCGGCGTGCGTCGCCTTCCTGCGCGAGTGGCTGGAGGTGCCCGGGCGCCTGCAAGCACAGGTGGTCAACAAGGCCTGGGAATGGATCGACGGCGAGGGCGACAAGGCGCTCGGTGACTGGGACATCTCGCGCGACCCACCCTACTTCGGTATTCGAATCCCCGACCTCAAGGAGGAGAAATACCTCTACGTCTGGCTGGATGCGCCGGTCGGCTATTTCGCCAGCCTGAAGAACTACAGCGCGAAGAAGAAACTCGACTTCGACGCCTTCGTGCGTCCCGGTAGCGACGTCGAGATGATCCATTTCATCGGCAAGGACATCATCTACTTCCACACGCTGTTCTGGCCGGCGATGCTCGAATACGCCGGCTACAAGACGCCCGACCACGTCTACGTGCACGGCTTCATCACGGTGTCGGGCGACAAGATGTCGAAGTCGCGCGGCACCGGCATTAGCCCGCTCCGCTACCTCGAGCTCGGCATGAACCCCGAGTGGCTGCGCTACTACATTGCGGCGAAGCTCAACGCCAACGTCGAGGACCTCGATTTCAACCCCGACGACTTCGTCGCGCGCGTCAACAGCGACCTGGTCGGCAAGTACGTCAACATCGCCGCCCGCGCCGCCAGCTTCATCTCAAAATATTTCGATGGGAGGCTGCTTGATTTTGGCGGG
>DASWEU010000158.1:0-3959 GCA_036394595.1 Burkholderiales bacterium
TATAGGCGGCAACGCAGGCCGCGCCCCAGCAACCGCCCGCCACGAACTGGGCGACCACCAGCAAGTCCTTGCCCGGCGCGAAGGCCGAGGCGAGCGTGCCGAGCGCCCCGAGCGCCGCGCCGAGGGTCAGCAGGTCCGCGGCGCCGATCCTCTTCACCGCCATCGAGGCGGGAAACATCATCAGGTTGAAGCCGATCCAGAACACCGGCATCAGCAGCGGCAGCTCGTCGGGCTTGGCGAACTGCAGGAAGCGCGGCGCCGAGTTGAGCGAGAAATGAATCTGGAAGCCGACCGCCAGGATCAGCAGCGCAATAAAAACCGGCAGGATGTTGCGGGGGTCGTCCGCTTCTTTCTCTTCCGTCCGGGAATTCGAAACGACCCTTCGTTCCGCATAGACCAGAACGCCGACGGCGACCAGGAGCGTCAAGGTCGACACCACGAACGGGACCTTGGGGTCGACGCCGCGCAAGGCGATGCCGAGATAGGGAGCGAGCCCGGAGGCGATCGCGGTGCCGGTGAGCACTAGCGTCGACAGCCAGGGGACGCTCGGCTTCGCCGCATGGCGCCCGAGCAGCGCCCAGGGCGGCGAGCGCAGCGCCGACGAGGTGAGCGCCCAGACCACGATCGCCGCGAGCAGGAACCCCGCGCTCGCGCCGGCGAAAGGCATGGCGAGGAAGGCGGCGCAGGAGAGCGCGGTGACGCCGAGGATCCAGCCGCCGAGGCGCGCGATTCCCGCGCGCATGCGGTCCACCCAGAAGCCGGTGACGACGTCGGTGACGGCGAAGATCACCTGGTCGGCGACCAGGATCCAGGGCACCCACTGGCGGTCGATGCCGGCCTGCGCCGCGAGTTGCGGCAGGTAGATGACGTACGCGGTCCAGGTGGTGACGAAGAAGAACTGGATCACGCCGACGATGATGGCAAAACGCGTCATGCTGGCATTACCCTCTGGAGAATCTTCGCATCTTAAGTAGAATGCCGCCAACTCATGAAGTTTCTGTTTGATCTCCTCCCGGTCGTGCTGTTCTTCGTCGCCTTCAAGCTCGCCGACATCTACGTCGCGACCGGAGTGGCGATCGCCGTCACCATCCTGCAGGTGGCCTGGCTCAAGCTGCGCCGCCGGCGCGTCGAGCCGATGCTGTGGGCGAGCCTCGCCATCATCGTGGTGTTCGGCGGCGCGACCCTCGCGCTGCAGGACGAGACCTTCATCAAGTGGAAGCCCACCGTGCTCTATTGGCTGTTCGGCGCGGTGCTCGCGGCTTCGGCGCTCGGCTTCCGCAAGAACCTGGTGCGGGCGATGCTCGCCGAGCAGGTGCAGCTGCCCGACGCAATATGGGCGCGGCTCAACCTGAGCTGGGTCGCCTTTTTCGCCTTCATGGGCGCGGCCAACCTGTACGTCGCCTACAACTACCCGACCGACCTGTGGGTCAACTTCAAGCTGTTCGGCGGCATGGGGCTGATGCTGCTGTTCGTCATCGCGCAGTCGCTCTACCTCGCGCGGCACGTCACGGAGAAGCCTTGAGCGTGGAAGCCGAGATGCGCCGGCGCCTGGCGGCGCTCGATCCGCTGTCGCTCGACCTGGTGGACGAGAGCGCCCGGCACGCCGGCCACGCCGGCGCCAGCCCGGGCGGTAGCACGCACTGGAACCTGACTCTGGTCTCAGGAAAGTTCTCCGGGCTGGGCCGTCCGGCACGCCACCGCCTCGTCTACCAGGCGCTCGGCGATCTCATGCACAATCCCATCCACGCGCTCGCCATCACGGCGCGCGCCCCGGAAGAAACGAAAGGAAGCAGATGAAATACCGTCTCCTAGCCGCCGCGGCGCTTGCCGTGCCGCTGCTCGCGTCCGCCCAGGTTGCCAAGGACAAGCCCGCCGCCAAAGGGGCGACCGGCCCCATCGCCACCGTCAACGGCGTCGGCATATCGCGCGCGCGCGGCGAATTCCTGCTGAACCAGCAGATGGCGCGCGGCGCGCCGGACAACGACCAGACGCGCGCCATGGTGCGCGAGGAGCTGGTGAACCGCGAGGTCATCGCGCAGGAGGCGACGCGCAGCGGCCTGGCGAAAACCCAGGAAGTGCAGATGCAGGTCGACCTGGCGCGCCAGGAGATCGTCGTCAGCGCCTACCTGCGCGAGTGGGCGCGCAAGAACCCGCCGGCGGACGCCGACGTGCAGAAGGAGTACGAGCGCGTCAAGGCGTTGCAGGGCGACCGCCAGTACCGCGCGCGGCACATCCTGGTCGAGAGCGAGGACAAGGCCAAGGGCCTGATCGCGGAGTTGAAAAAGGGCGGCAAGTTCGACGAGCTGGCGAAGAAGAACTCCAGCGACACCGGCAGCGCCGACCGCGGCGGCGACCTCGACTGGAACGTGCCGACGGCCTACGACAAGGCCTTCTCGGACGCCATGACCAAGCTCGAAAAGGGCAAGTTCAGCGAGACGCCGGTGCGCACGCGTTTCGGCTTCCACATCATCCAGCTCGACGACGTGCGCGCAGTGAAGTTCCCGGAGCTCGCCGAGGTGAAGCCGCGCATCCAGCAGCAGCTGATGCAGGGCAAGGTCGAACAGCTGATCCAGGCGCTGCGCGCGAAGGCGAAGGTCGAATAGAAATCCTGCGGCAGGAAGAGGCGACGCCGGGATTCAGCTTTCAGGTGGTGCGCGACGACCTGCTGGCTCAGCCGGTCGAGGCGATCGTGAACGCCGCCAACGGCCGCCTCGCCCACGGCGGCGGAGTCGCCGCCGCCATCTCGCGAGCCGCGGGCCCGGCGCTGCAGGAAGAATCGGATGCCCTGGTCGAAAAGAACGGTGCTTTCCCAGCGGGCAGCGCTGTCGTCACCACTGCCGGCCGCCTGCCCTTCAAAGGCGTAATCCACGCCGTCGGTCCCCGCCGCGGCGAGGGCGACGAGGAGCGGCTGCTGGTCAAGGCGCTGGGGGCCGCCTTCGCCTGCGCGCGCAGCCGTGGCTGGACCTCGGTCGCCTTCCCGGCGGTCTCCAGCGGCATCTTCGCCGTGCCGCTCGATATTTGCGCCCGCGCCTACGTGCGGGCAGCGCGCGCCTCCGGACTGCGTAAGGTCCGGCTATGCTTGCGCGACCAAGCCACTATCGATGCCGTCCTCAAGGAAATGAACCAATGAGAATTACCGCCCTCCTTTTCTTTTTATTACTTTCTTTTACCGCGACTGCGCAAAAAACCGAGAAAGCCACCTTCGCCGCCGGCTGCTTCTGGTGCACCGAAGAGGCCTTCGAGAAGGTTCCGGGGGTGATCGCCGCGGTGTCGGGATACATGGGCGGCACGGCGAAGCATCCGACCTACGAGCAGGTGTCGCGCGGCATCACCGGCCACGCCGAGGTAGTGCAGGTGACCTTCGATCCGGCCAAGGTGAGCTACGAGAAGCTGCTCGACGTTTTCTGGGTGAACCACGACCCGACGGTGCGCGACCGCCAGTTCTGCGATGCGGGCTCGCAATACCGCCCGGAGATCTTCGTCAATTCCGAAGAGCAGAAGCGCCTCGCCGAGGCCTCCAAGGCCAAGTGGGAGAAGCTCAAGCCTTTCCGCCAGCCCCTGCTCACGCCGGTGACGGCGGCGGGCGAGTTCTGGCCGGCCGAGGAATATCACCAGGACTACTACCAGAAGAACCCGCTGCAATACCGCTTCTACGTCACCGGCTGCGGGCGCTACGCGCGCCTCGACAACCTGTGGGGCGCATTGCGCGCCAAGTAGCGCCTAGTCGGCCTCGTCGATCCAGGTCATCTGGATGGCCTCGAGGATTTTCTCGCCGCTGCGATTGGGATCGTCGCTGAAGCCGGGCAACGACAGCACCCAGGCATGCAGGTCGGTGAAGCGGATGGTCTTCGGGTCGACGTCGGGAAACTTTTCGTAGAGTGCAATGGCGATCTCGCGCGTGTCGGTCCACTTCATGGCTTCTTCGCGCCGCCTTCGCGCTCGTAGTTGATGGTGTATTT
>DASWEU010000159.1:0-11078 GCA_036394595.1 Burkholderiales bacterium
CCCCGCCGTAGTCGTGCGCCGGCACGTTGACGTGCGTCAGTTCGATGCGCCCGCGCCGGCCCTTCGGCGTGAAGCGCAGGATCAACGTCGAATCGCCGTCGCCTTTTCGGAACGCGGTCGAACGCCAGGCCTGCACGATCAGCCTGCCGGGGACGGCCTGCAGAATGCGCCCGCTCAACGCCCCGTTGAATGCCCTGAACTTCGCCCCGGGCCGCGACCCGATGCGGACCCGGTGACCCGTGATCGCAGCGTGCTGGCGGGGGCTGAGGTACATCGCGTACAGCGTTTTCACCGGTGCGGGCAGGACCACCGACTGGCGGATGACCTTCACGACGCTAGCCGCAGATGCCGACGAAGCCGCAGGCGGTGCAGTAGTCGCAGCCGTCCTTGCGGATCAGCGTGGTGTTGGCGCACTCGGGGCATTTCGCGCCCGCCAGCATTGGAGAAGATTTTTCCGACGGAAAATCAACTATGCCCATCTGCGTGCGCGGCAGACCCATTTCGTCGAGCAGGCCGAGCATGGCGTAGCGGTGCAGCATGAGTCGCGCGACGTAGGCGATGGTCGACGGAAAGGTTTGCTGGCGCCGGCTGCCCGGCACAAAGGCCATGAAGTCGCCCAGCGGCTCCGGGAACTCGAGCAACTTCCTCAGTTTCATGCCGATCCAGGCCGGGTCGATGACGCGCATGTCGAGCGACAGCAGCTTGCACAGGCCGTCGAGGGCGCGCGGGTATTCGCCGGCGAGCCACACCGAATAGGGGCGCGTCACGCCGTCGGGCAGCGTGATTTCCTTCAGGCCGAGGACGAAATCGTCGCCGGTGCGGGCGTTCAGCACATCGACCGTCCACGACAGCGTGCCGTCGGTACCGGTCTTGGGTTCCTTGAGCGCGAACATGGCGTCCATCACGGGCGACGAGCCGTGCTCGCCTTCCAGCATGAATTTTTCCTCGGTGAGGCCGAGCTCGAGCTGCTCGACGCGCCAGCGCACCACCTGCGCGAAGGCTGAAACCACGGAGGGCATGCGCTTCATCTCGCCGTGCGGCGGGCAGGGCATGTCGAAGGGCTCGCCGCCGGTCTTGGCAAGGGCGTCGAGCTTGAGCTTGAGCCAGGCGCGGTCGTTCGCCCGCATGTCCATCGACAGCGTCTTGGCGAGCGCGCCGAGGCCGCGCGGCTGCTCGGCGCCGTTGACCCACACCTCGAACGGGTGGCGGTTGCCGTTCTCGACGTGGCCGACGAACACCGCGAAGCGCCCGTGCGGGTGCTCCACCATGTAGGTCCAGGCCGGGTTGCCGGCGGAGAGATCCGGCCGGCCCGGCCAGCGCAGGCTAGCGAGCACGGGTGCAGGCACGCTCTTGATGGAAATGCGCCGATTGAAATCGTCCTGCACGAAATCCTGGGGAGAATTAATTTGTAAAACAGAACCAAGAATCTTGTTCGGCCGATACGTCGCCAGGCCCTTGAGCCCGGATTTCCAGGCCAGGAAGTAGAGGTCCTGGAACTCGCCGTAGGGGTAGTCCTCGGGGACGTTGACCGTCTTCGAGATGCTGGTATCGATCCAGGGCGCGACCGCGGCCACCATCTCCTCGTGGGAGCGCGCCGAAAGCTCGAGCGCGGTGACGAAGGCGGGCGGCAGCGCATGCATGTCCCCGCCCATCGCCTGGTAGCGCCGCCAGGCGTGGTCCTCGACCGGGAATTCCTGCAGCCGGCCGTCGGGCATGCGCTTCTTGCGCGTGTAGGTCCAGGAGAAAGGCGGCTCGATGCCGTTCGACGCGTTGTCGGCGAACGCCAGGCTGATGGTGCCGGTGGGCGCAATCGAGAGCAGATGCGAATTTCTCAGGGAATTTTTCCGGATTAAATTCTTGATGTCCTCGGGCAGCCGCGTGGCGAAGCTGGACCCCGAAAGGTAGAGGTCGGCATTGAAGAGCGGGAAGGCGCCTTTCTCCGCGGCGAGGGCGGCCGAGGCGCGGTAGGCATGGTCGCGCATGGCCTCCGAAATTCGTGCGGCCATGGCGCGCGCCTCCGGCGTGTCGTAGCGCAGGCCGAGCATGATTAGCGCGTCGCCCAGGCCGGTGAAGCCGAGGCCGACGCGGCGCTTGGCCATCGCTTCCTTCTGCTGCTGCTCGAGCGGCCAGGCGGTCACGTCGAGCACGTTGTCGAGCATGCGAATGGAGACGGCGACGACTTTGCCGAATTTCTCGAAGTCGAAAGATGCCTTTTCAGAAAAAACATCCTTGATAAAACGCGTCAAATCGATCGACCCCAGACAGCAACATCCGTACGGCGGCAGCGGTTGCTCGCCGCAAGGATTGGTGGCCTCGATGGTCTCGCAGTAGTAGAGGTTGTTGTCGCGGTTGACGCGGTCGAGGAACAGGATGCCGGGCTCGGCGTGGTCGTAGGTCGAGCGCATGATCTGGTCCCACAGCTCGCGCGCGCGCAGCTTGCGGTACACCCACAGGCCGTCGGCGCGCTGGTAGCTCTCCGCGCTCGGCCAGGGCCTGGACTTGTGCGTCAGCTCGACCGGCTGGTCTTTCTCCACCGCGCGCATGAACTCGTCGGTGACGCCGACCGAGATGTTGAAGTTGGCGAGGTCGCCCTGGTCCTTGGCGTGGACGAACTCCTCGATGTCCGGGTGATCGCAACGCAGCACGCCCATCTGCGCGCCGCGGCGCGAGCCGGCCGATTCCACCGTCTCGCAGGAGCGGTCGAACACGCGCATATAAGACACCGGGCCGCTGGCGCGCGACTGCGTGCCGCGCACCTCGGCACCCTTCGGCCGGATGGCGGAGAAATCGTAGCCGACGCCGCCGCCGCGGCGCATGGTCTCGGCGGCCTCCTGCAGCGCGCTGTAGATGCCCGGCTTGCCATCGACCAGTTCGGAGATCGAGTCGCCGACCGGCTGCACGAAGCAGTTGATCAGGGTGGCCTGCAGGGCGACGCCCGCAGCCGAATTGATGCGCCCGGCGGGGATGAAGCCGTCCTCCTGCGCCTGCAGGAAGCGGCGCTCCCAGGTGGCGCGCCGTTCCTCGGGCTCGGCCTGGGCGAGGGCGCGCGCCACGCGACGGCGCACGGCCTCGACGCTCGCTTCATCGCCCTTGGCATATTTCTCGAGCAGGGTGTCGCGGCAGATCGACTGCTCCGCGACGCGAGGGGCGTCGGCTAGGTGTTCCATGTGTTACTGGGTTTCCATACAGTATAGCGATTATCCGCCCAATCGGGCGTTGCCGCAAAAAACCGAATCTAACGACGAATCAGCCGCTTGCTTGCGCGACGGGCTGGCCGGCCGCGGCCGGCGCTTCCTGCGTGCGGCGCGCCTGCTTGAGCAGGTCGGCGACCTCGGCATGGCCCATGCGCAGCGCGAGCTCCACCGGCGTGTCGCCTTCCTTGGTGACCATGCCGGGATCGGCGCCATTGCGCAGCAGCAGCTCGATCATCGGCACGCTGCCCTTCATCGCCGCGTAGGCGAGCGGCGTGTAGCCGTTTTCGTGGTGCAGGTTGGGGTCGAAGTTCATCGTCAGCACTTTCTGCGCGTACACCGAGTTGTTCTTCTCGATGGCGTAGAACAGCGCGGTGACGCCTTCCGGGCTCTTCTCCTTCGGCTGCGGCTCGAGGCCGGTCGGCACCAGCTTGACGACGTAATTGATCAGGCCGACGCCGACCAGCGCGATCAGCGACAGCACGATGGGGATCTTGGAGATGTTGAGGCCCTCGGCGATCTGTGCCGGCATGTTGGCGCCGGCGATCAACAGCAGCACCACCACGAACAGGCCGAACTTCAGGTACAGGAACAGCCCGATGATGATCATGATCCCCAGCACGCCCAGCACGCCGCCGCGGCTGATGCCGAGGGTCTCCTCGACGTACTCGGGCGGCAGGTTGGCGAGCACCGCGCTGATGGCCATCAGGCCCATCAGGATCAGCTCGCGGATGCGCAACCGCGTCAGGAAATCGACGCCCTCCTTCTTGCCAGCCATTCGACTTTCTCCCCAATGCTTTGCGGTCGCGCAATTTTGAGAGCTTGGAGGGCGTCTTGCAAGGGGCGCTAGAATCGCCTGGAGAGCGCATGTCCAAGGCATTTGTCAAGGAAGGCGGGCAAGACGAGGAGCCGGAAGCGGAAGAACGTGCCGCGCCGGTTCCAGGCGGAAAGAACTACATCAGCCCCGCGGGTTACGCGCGGCTGAAGGCCGAGTTGAAGCAGCTGGTCGAGGTCGAGCGCCCCGAAGTGGTCAAGACCGTATCCTGGGCGGCCGCGCTCGGCGACCGCTCGGAAAATGCCGACTATATCTACGGCAAGCGCCGGCTGCGCGAGATCGACCGCCGTGTGCGCTTCCTCATCAAGCGGCTCGAGGCGGCCGAGGTGGTGGATGCCTCCGGCCGGGACAGCGACCAGGTGTTTTTCGGCGCCCGCGTGCGGCTGCGCTCCGGCGCCGGCGAGCGCAGCGTCACCATCGTCGGCGTCGACGAGGTGGACGCGGCGCACGGCCGGGTGTCGTGGATCTCGCCGATGGCGCGCGCGCTGCTCAAGGCGCGCGCCGGCGACGTGGTGCGGCTGCGCACGCCGGCGGGCGAGGAAAAAATAGAGATCCTGGAGGTGAGCTACCCATGAGCATCGTCAAGGAGTTCCGCGAATTCGCGGTCAAGGGCAACGTCGTCGATCTGGCGGTCGGCGTGATCATCGGCGCGGCATTCGGCAAGATTGTCGCCTCGGCGGTGAGCGACCTCGCCATGCCGCTGCTCGGCACGTTCCTCGGCGGCATCGACTTCAGCGGCCTCGCGGTGCAGATCGGGCAATCAAAGATCCAGTACGGCAAGTTCATCCAGAGCTGCGTCGACTTCGTCATCATCGCCTGGGCAATCTTCCTCGCCGTCAAGCTGATCAACCGGCTCAAGCGCAGCGAGGAAGAGAAGCCCGCGGCGGCGCCGCCGCGCCAGGAAGTGCTGCTGGAAGAAATCCGCGACCTGCTGAAAAAGCGCTAGCGGAAATCGCCGGCTTTGACGACCGAGAGTTTCGCCGGATCGATGTGCCGGCGCAGCGCGTCGCGCACCTGCGAAGGCGTGAGCGCGGCGAGGCGCTTTTCGAATTCGACGTCCCAGGCGAAAGTACGGCCGTAGTAGAGGTAGTTCGAGAGCCGCCCGGCGACGCCACGGTCCTGCGAGCGCTGCAACAGCCGGGCCTGCAGGTAGCTGCGCTTCGCGTCCGCGACCTCGGCATCGCTGAATCCCGCTTGCCAGGCGCGCGCGATTTCCTCGCGGATGGCGCGCTCGACGCGGTCGCGGTTCTGCGGCGCGTAGCTCGCCGAGATCTCGAAGCTGCCCACGGCGTCCAGCGCGCCGAGGCTGAGGTGGCTGCGCGTGCTGTAGGACAGGCCTTCCTTCTCGCGTACCCGCTCCGGCAGCCGGGCGCTCGGCGTGCCGCCCAGCAGGTAGGCGCCGAGGATCAGCGCCGGGAAGTCCGCATGGTCGTCGCGCAACGGCAGGTTGAGCGCCGCCCGCAGCACGGCATTCGCCTTGTCCGGCGTGACCACCGTCTCCTCGCGCGGCGCGCGCTCGAAATAGCGCTGCGGGATGCGCGCGTACGGCGCCGGGTTCTTCCACCCGCCGAACAGCTCCTCGACCACGCGCGCCAGCGCCTCTGCGTCGAAATCGCCGACGGCGACGAACTGCGCGCCGCTGGCGCCGACCAGCTCGCGATAGCAGCGCTCGGCATCCGGCAGCGTCGCCGCCTTCAGTTCGGCGGCGCGCTCCTCGACCGATTCGGGATACAGCCAGTGGCCGCGCGGGTAGGGGTTGAGGTAACGCGCCAGGCGCTCGCCGGCGAGGGCCGCGGGCTCGCCGCGCTGCGCCTCGACGGCGGTGAGCGAGCTGCGCTTGAGCTCCTCGAACTCGGTGGACGGAAAGGCGGGCTGGCGCAGCACCTCGGCGACCAGGCGCAGCGTTTCCTCCAGCCGCGCGCGCCGCACCTCGATGCTGGCGCCTTCGGCGCTCACGCCGACGTCGGCCTGCAGGCGGTCGAAGGCGTCGCGCAGCTCGGCGCGCGTGTGCTTGAGCGAGCCGCGCATCAGCAGGCCGCCGGCCAACCCGCAGGCCGCGCCGCGTCCACTCTTGGATTTCTCATCTCCCCAGTACAGCCTGAGGTCGGCGACCACCGTGCCGCCGCGATTTTTCTTCGGCAGCAGCGCGACGCGAATGCCGTTCGCCAGGGTCCGGCGCACCACGCGCGCCTCGATATTCTGCGGCGACGGCTCGAAGGCCTCGCCGGCGTCGGTCGCGTCGCTGCCACGATATCCCTCGAGCGCCGCGGCCAGGTCGGGCGCCGCCGGGATTTCCGCGCGGTCGGCCTGCGCCGTCGGCACGAATAGGCCGAGCACGCGGTTGGCGGGCTTGAGATAGGCGTCGGCGGCACGCTGCACGTCGGCGGTGGTGACCGCGCGAACGCGATCGCGGTAGAGGTAAAACAGCCGCCAGTCGCCGAGCGCGGCGTATTCCGGCAGCAGCTGCCACATAGCGGCGGAATCGAGCTGCGATTTCTCGATGTCGTTCAGCAGGGCGGTGCGGGCGCGCTCGACCTCGGCGTCGCGCACCGGCTCGCGCCCCGCACCTTCCAGCGCCGCGAGCAGCGCGTTACGCGCGGCGTCGAGATCGCCGTCCTTCGGCAGCACGGCGCCGAACGTGGCGATGCCCGGGTCGCGCATCATCTGCTCGTAGCCCCACACCGAGCTGGCAAGGCCTTTCTGCACCAGCGCGCGATGCAGGCGCCCGGTGGCCGCGCGGCCATAGATCTGGGCCAGCAGGTCGATCGCCGGGTAGCCCGGGTCGGCCGCCGCCGGGATGCGATAGATCGCCGCCACGATCTGGATGTCGCCGGAGCGGCGCAGCGTCACGCTGCGCTCGCCATCCTGGACCGGCTCGACCGTGTAGAGCGCGGGCAGCGCGCGCTGCGGC
Source organism: Burkholderiales bacterium (assembly GCA_036394595.1). Classification (GTDB taxonomy): domain Bacteria; phylum Pseudomonadota; class Gammaproteobacteria; order Burkholderiales; family SG8-39; genus SCGC-AG-212-J23. The sequence goes on from DASWEU010000159.1 coordinate 6,938, forward strand.
CGAGCAATCGCGCCGAAGTGCTTTTCCACCAGGCGCAAAGCCTGTGCCTCGTCGAACTTGCCGCCGATGGTGAGCAGCGCGTTATCGGGCTGGTACCAGGTGCGGTAGAACGCCTGCAGCCGCTCGATGGGCACCGCCTCGATGTCGGAGCGGTAGCCGATGGTCGGGTTGCCGTAGTTGTGCGCGCCGAAAGCCAGGCGCGCCATGCGAAAGCGCAGCACCCGGTTGGGGTCGTTCTCGCCGCGCTCGAATTCGTTGCGCACCACGCTCATTTCGCTATCGAGGTCCGACTTTCGGATGGTCGAATGCACCATGCGATCGGCTTCCATGCCGAGCATCCAGTCTAGGTTGTCGGCGCTCGCGCTCAGGGTCTGGTAATAGGTGGTGCGGTCTTCCGAGGTGGTGCCGTTGAAGCGCGCCCCGCGCCGCACCAGCTCCGCCTTGATGTCGCCGAGGCGCGAAGTGCCCTTGTACACCATGTGCTCCAGCAGATGGGCCATGCCCTTTTCACCGTAGCCCTCGTTGCGCGAGCCGACGAAATAGGTAATGTGCACGCCCACCGTGCTGGCGGCGGCGTCCGGCACCGTGAGCACGCGCAGGCCGTTGGCCAGCCGATACTCGGTGACGCCTTCGACCGCATGAAGCTTCTCGGGCGCGGCAGCGGACGCCGCGGCCCAGGCAGCGAGGAGCAGGGAAAGAAGCGCGGCGATCAGTTTTCTCATAGCAGCCAGTCGAACAGATGCAGGGCCAGCAGGCCGACGACAATCGTAGCGAAGGTCTCGCGCCAGCGCCAAGCCACGGCTATTGCGACGGCGCCGGCCAGCAGGCGTTCATTGTGCAGCGAAATGGCCAGCGTGCCGCCGCTGAACAGCAGCTCGGGCGCCCAGATCGCCGTCAACACCGCCGCCGGTACGTAGCGCAGGGCCCGTCGGAGGAGCGGCGGCGTGCGCACGCCCGGGGGCAGCACGAGAAACGACGCGCGTAGCAGGAAAGTCACCGCCGCCATGCCCAACATGGTGATCCAGATGCTCAAGCGGCCCGCCGCTCGAAAGCCAGGCCCGCGGCGATGCCGATCAGCGCCGCGGCGACGATGTACAGCCGGAACGGCAAGTCGTGCGCCGCGATCACCACCATGCCGGCGGCGAGCGCCGCGGCGATCGAGGCACGATCGCGCAGGAAGGGCACCGACAGCGCGATGAAGACGAGGGGCGCGGCGAACTCCAGCCGCCACGCCGCCGGCACGCCGGCGCCGATCATCACGCCGGCCAGCACCGCGAGCTGCCACGCGACCCAGATCAGGATGCCGGCGCCGAGGAAATAGCCGAGCTGCGACGGGTCGTCCGCACGATCGGTATAGCGCCCGAGGATCAGCGCGTAGACGTTGTCCGCGGTGAGGTAGGCGATGAGCAGGCGCCAGCCGAGCGGTGCTTGCGCGAAATGCAGGCGCATTGAGGCGCTGTACATGACGAAGCGCAGGTTGACGAACAGCGTGGCGAGAATCACCAGCGCTTCCGGCGAGCCCGAGGCCAGCAGTTGCGCCGAGGCCACCATCGAGGCGCCGGCGAACACCACCACCGACATCAGCATCGCGGCGAGCGGCGCAATGCCGCTCGCCACCATGGCCACGCCGGTGATGACGCCGAAAGGAACGATGCCAAGCAGCACGGGTAACGCGGCCCGCACGCCGGCGGCGACAGCTGAACGATCAAAAGACATCGGGACGCCGGATTCTACGGCGTCCCGGCCTTGCGCTTCCGGCTGCGGGGGTTACTTTTTCTCGCGGACGCGCTGCTCGCGCATGCAGGAGCGGAATTCATCTCCGCTGTTCTTGCCCTTGCACGCGTCGTAGGCCTTGTTGAAGGCCGCGGAGCGTTCCTTGAAATGCTCCTCGCACTTCGCCGCATCCTTCGACTGGGCGCACATTTCCTTGCGCATGCAGTCGCGGTGCGCCTGCCCTTGCTGGCCTTCGCAGGCCTGGCGCGCCTTCGTGACCGCCGCCTTCATTTTTTCGTGCCGCTCCGACTTGCTGCCCTTGTCGGGGGCAGTCGTCGAGCTTTGCGCGTAGAGGGCGGTGCTGGCGGCGAGCAGGCCGGCGGCGAGAATCGAAACGGCGAGTTTCATGGTGCTGCCTCCAATGGGGGAAGACCCATCCATTAACGCGCCTTTCCTCTCCGCGCCGACCGCGAAGATGTAACGCTTTGTTTCAGCCGAGCTGCTTGAGCATCGTCCCGGCGTCGGACACCTCGAACTTGCCCGGGCCTTCGACGTTGAGGTTCTTCACCACGCCGTTGTCCACCAGCATCGAGAAGCGGTTCATGCGCGTGCCCATGCCGCGGCCGGTGAGGTCGAGCTCGAGTCCCAACGCCTTGGCCCACCCCGCGCTGCCGTCGGCGAGGAAGCGGATCTTGCCAAGCGCCTTCTGGTCGCGGCCCCAGTGCGCCATGACGAAGGCGTCGTTGGTCGCCACGCACCATACCTCGTTCACGCCCTTCTTCTTCAGCGCGTCCAGGTTCTGCACATAGCCCGGCACGTGCTTCGCCGAGCAGGTCGGCGTGTAGGCACCCGGCAGGCCGAAGATGGCGATCTTCTTGCCTTTGACCGTTTCGCCGACATTGACTTCCTTGGGGGGCATTGCGCATTGCGTCGCGGTATCGAATTCGGTGCTTTCCATCAATTTACCGTCGGGCAGCCTGTCGCCAACCTTGATCGCCATGGCAGAATTCTCCTGTCGAATCGTTTCTAGGGGAGGGCGAATGATACCCAATGCCGATAGCCGCCGCCGCTTCCTGAAATTCCTGTCCGGCAGCCCGCTGCTCGCCTATCCCGGCCTCGCCGGATCGACCGGCGACGGCCCGCTTGCCCCCAGCAAGCTGCCCGACCCGATCCTGTGGGCGCCGATGAAGACCGAGGACCTGATCGCCTCACCGAAGGAGGCGATCAACGTGTTCGATTTCGAGCCGGTGGCGCGCAAGAACATTCCGCCGGCGCACTTCGGCTACATGGCGTCGGGAATCGACGACGAAGTGACGCTGCGCGCCAATCGCGAGGGCTTCCTCAAATTCCAACTGCGGCCGCGCCGACTGGTGGACGTCAGCAAGGTGGACATGAGTGTCGACCTTTTCGGCACGCGCTACCCCTCGCCGATCATCGTCGCGCCGGTCGGCGGCCAGAAGGCCTTCCACGCCGAGGGCGAGATGGCGGTGGCGCGGGCGGCGAAGGCCGGCGACCACGCCATGATCCTGTCCACGCAGACCACCAGCTCGGTCGAGGACGTGACCAAGGCGCGCGGCGCGCCGGTGTGGTTCCAGCTTTACGCGTCGAACAAGTGGGAGGTCGCGCGCTCGCACGTACTGCGCGCCGAGAAGGCGGGTTGCCCGGTGGTCACGGTGACCGTCGACCGTAACGGCGGGCGCAACCAGGAAACGCTGTTCCGGCTGACGCAGGGCGACAACCGCGACTGCAAAGGCTGCCACGACCGCTCGAGCCTGAAGGCGAACCAGGCGCGCCGGTCGTTCTTCACCGGCGTCGATCTGGATGGCCTGACGCACCTGCAGTCGTCGAACATGACCTGGGATTTCCTCAAGCGGCTGCGCGACACGACCAAGATGAAGATCGTACTGAAGGGCATCCTGGCGCACGAGGACGCCGCGCTGGCGGTCGAGCGCGGCATGGACGGCATCATCGTCTCCAACCACGGCGCGCGCAGCGAGGACAGCGGCCGCTCGACCATCGACGCGCTGCCCGAGATCCTGGAGGCGGTCCGCGGCCGCATGCCGGTGCTGGTGGACAGCGGTTTTCGGCGCGGCACCGACATCGCCAAGGCGCTCGCCATGGGTGCGCAGGGCGTGTGCGTCGGCCGGCCCTACATCTGGGGCCTCGGCGCATTCGGCCAGCCCGGTGTCGAGCGCGTGCTCGAGCTGCTGCGCATCGAGCTGCGCGCGATCATGCAGCAGGTCGGTGCGCCGACGTTGAAGCAGCTGACGCCGGCGATGGTGCGCCGGGCGTAGAAAGCGAAGAGACCACGCGTTGACTCGTCGCCCTATCCGGGTTGGGCTGCTGCTCTGGATTCTGTGCGCACCCGCGTTCGGCCAGGGTATCGGCGGTACGCCGGGCGGCGTCGGTACGCAGGGCACCAAGAAGT
>DASWEU010000160.1:0-7692 GCA_036394595.1 Burkholderiales bacterium
GGGACTGGTGGGCGGCTCGATCGAGGACGCCACCGGAGACAAGGACAAGCCGCTGTTCGATTTCGAGCACGCGGTGGAGCGAATTGTTTCCGCTTCTGCAGTCTCAAAAAAGTTCGGTTTTGTGTTGACGGCGAGAAGCGAGAATTTCCTCCGGGGAAAACCCGATCTCGACGACACCATCCGCCGCTTGCAGGCCTACGAGAAGGCGGGCGCCGACGTGCTGATGGCGCCAGGACTTCCGGATTTGGTTTCTATCAAGAAGGTTTGTTCTTCTCTATCGAGACCGTTCAACTTCATGGCGGGCATCAAGGGAAAATCCTTCACCGTCGCCGAGCTCGAGGCAGCGGGCGTGCGGCGCATCAGCCTCGCCACCTCGCTCTATCGCGCGGCGATGAGCGGGCTGCTGGAGGCGGCGACCGAGGTGAAGGAGAAGGGCACTTTCGGCTACCTCGAGCGCACCATCGCCACGCCCGACTTCAACAAGTTCATGCAGGGCTGAGCGGCGCTTCGTCCATCAGCGCGATCTGCTCGCGCAATTCCAGGATCCGGTCCTGCCAGTAGCGCTGCGTGTTGAACCAGGGAAAGGCGGCGGGGAAGGCCGGATCGTCCCAGCGGCGCGCGATCCACGCCGAATAGTTGATCAGGCGCAGCGTACGCAGCGCCTCCAGGAGGTTGAGCTCGCGCGGATCGAGCTCGGCAAAATCGCGATACCCGCGCAGCACCGCCGAGAGCTGCTGCGTCTGGCTGGCGCGGTCGCCGGAGAGCAGCATCCACAGGTCCTGCACCGCCGGCCCCATGCGCGCGTCGTCGAGGTCGACGAAATGCGGGCCGGCGTCGGTCCACAGGATGTTGCCGGGGTGGCAATCGCCATGCAGGCGGATGGATTTTGTCGACCCCGCTCTTTCAAAAGACCTTTCGATTGAAAAAAGAGCTTGTTCGGTAACCGCCTTCCATGCCTCCAGCAATTCCGCCGGAATCAGCGCGTGCTCCAGCAGCCATTTGCGCTGCGCATGCCCGAAGGTCTCAACGCTCAGCGTTTCTCTCGCCTTGAACGGCTTGACCGCCCCCACGGCATGGATGCGCGCGATGAAGCGGCCGATCCATTCCAGCGTCTTCGCATTGTCCAGATCGGGGGTGCGCCCGCCGCGGCGCGGGTAGGCGGCGAAGATGAAGCCGCCGAAATGCCCCTTGTGGGTCGGCGCGATCACCGGGATCTCGCGGCCGGCGAGCTCGCGCGCGAAGTCGTGCTCCTCGTCGATCTGCGTCTCGGTCCAGCGTCCGGGGCGGTAGAACTTCACCACCACCGCCTCATTTCCGCCTTCGGCTTCCTCCAGCCACACCTGGTAGACGCGGTTCTCGTAGCTATTGAGCCCCAGCATCCGCCCGTCGGGGCGCAGACCGGCCGAGGCAATCGCGTCGAGCACCGCGTCCGGCGTAAGCGTCGAGTAGGGATGCGAGGTCACGGTTAGAATTGTCGCCCATGGAGTCCGTCGTCGAAGTCTCGGACCTGCATTTTTCCTACGGCGGCCGCAAGGTGCTGAACGGCCTGTCGCTCGCCATTCCGCGCGGCAAGGTGGTCGCCATCCTCGGCGGCAGCGGCAGCGGCAAGTCGACGCTGCTGAAGCTGATCGGCGCCCAGCTCTTCCCCGAGAAGGGCGACGTCACGGTATTCGGCAAGAACGTCCACCAGCTGACGTCGGACCAGCTGTTCAAGCTGCGCCTCGACATGGGGATGATGTTCCAGACCAGCGGCCTCTTCACCGATCTCACGGTCTACGAGAACATCGCCTTCCCGATCCGCGAGAATTTCGACCTGCCCGAGGACCTGGTGCGGCGGCTGGTGCTGATGAAGCTGCACGCCGTCGGCCTGCGCGGCGCGCGCGACATGATGCCCAACGACCTCTCCGGCGGCATGACCCGCCGCGTGGCGCTCGCCCGCGCGCTCGCCACCGACCCGAAGCTGATGATTTACGACGAGCCCTACGCCGGACTCGACCCGATCTCGCTCAACCAGGTCGGCACGCTGATCCGTACCATCAACGACGCGCTCGGCCTGACCTCGGTGCTCGTGACCTACGACATCGTCGAGGCGCTCAAGGTCGCCGACTACGTGTTCGTCATCTACGACGGCACGGTGCTCTCCAAGGGCACGCCCGACGAGCTCAAGGCCTCCGACAACCCCTTCCTCAAGCAATTCCTCAACGCGCTCCCCGACGGCCCGGTGCGCTTCCACTTCCCCGGCCCGCCGCTCGAAGAAGACTTGCACCTCGCAAATCAAGCATGAAAGACGGAAGTCATCTCTACGAGGTCGAGCACCGGCAGTTCCACGCGCAGCGGCCGGGATTCCGCATCAACGAACTGAAGATCTCCGCGAAGCAGCAGGTGCCGTGGCACTACCACTCGAACGTGCAGGACCATTTCTACGTTCTCGAGGGGAGCATCCGCATCTTCCTGCAGAAACCCAAAGAGAACGTCACGCTGAAGCCGGGCGAAACGTATTCCGTTCCGCCGCGGCGCGCGCATCTGGTGGTCAATGCCGGCAACAGCTCGGCGACGTTTCTTGTCTTGCAGGGAATTGGCGACTACGACTTCGTGCCGCTGACAAAGAAGGGCGGCGCATAACGCGCCGCCCGGGCGCTAGGCCTTGCCGCCGTCCTTCGGCAGGAACTTGAGCGAGACGCCGTTGTTGCACCAGCGCTGGTTGGTGGGCGGCGGGCCGTCGTCGAAGACGTGGCCGTGGTGGCCGCCGCAGCGCTTGCAGTGGTACTCGGAGCGCGGGTAGATGAGGTAGAAGTCCTTCTTGATATCGAACACGCCAGGAATGCTGGTGAAGAAGCTCGGCCAGCCGGTGCCGGAGTCGAACTTCATCTCGGAAGTGAATACCGGCAGGCCGCAGCCGGCGCAGGCGAAGACGCCGGCGCGCTTTTCGTCGTTCAGCGGGCTGGTGCCGGCGCGCTCGGTGCCCTCGCGCCGCAGTACCTGGTAGGACTCGCCAGGCAGCTTTTTGCGCCAGTCCTCGTCGGAGAGCTTCAGCGGCTCGCTGGCGGACACTTCGGCGGTGCCGGCCGCCAGGTAGGTTTTCCAGTTCTTCTGCATCGCGTCGATGTCTTTCATGGTCCTCGTGCCTTTTTGCGCGTGCGCGCAGAAAGGCAATGCCGCGAGCGCGAGAGTGAATGTCCGTCGGTCCATGGTGCCCTCGTAAAAAGCCCTTCCGCCCGTTGGTCGGACGGAAGGGCCGGACCTGACAAGTCTACAGCGGCAGGCCGAGGCTGAACGCGATGCCGTTCGACCGGCCCTGGATGTAGAGCGAGGGCGGCGGCGCGTAGAACACCGGCGGCGGGGCGTAGAACACCGGCGGCGCGACATAGACCGGCCGGTAGTGGCCGAAATACGGCCCGGCATACGCACGGTGCTCGAAGTGCCCGTAGTGGCGGCCGGGATGCCCGTGCCAGCCGTCGGCGAGGGCCGGCGCGGCGAAGGCGAGGGCGGCAGCAGCAAGAGCGATCTTCTTCAGCATGGCAGGCTCCTTTCGTTGAGTGCCTGTCCATTTGACGCGCGTCGGTCCGGCGAGTGAACCGATAAAGTGCAACATGTGTAACTGCGTGTTACTTTCCCGCGGCAGGAGGAAGGCCATCATGTTGCGCTTCAGCGGATTAATTCTTTTATTGGCAGCCATTGCTTGCCCGGCGCAGGACAGCTACCCCTCGAAGCCGATCACCATGATCAACCCGTTCCCGCCCGGCGGGGTGGTGGACATCGTCGGCCGGCCGCTCGCGGCCTTCATGGAGAAGTCGCTCAGGCAGCCGGTGGTGATGGTCAACCGGCCCGGGGCCGGCGGCGCCGTCGGCATTGCGACGGTCGCGAAAGCCGCGCCCGACGGCTACACCATCCTGATGGGACTCTCGTCGATCTCGATCTTCCCCGTTTCCGACCGCATCAACGGCAAGACCCCGTCCTACGAGATGAGCGACTTCGCGCCAATCGCGCTGGTCACCGCCGACCCGACGGTACTGGTGGTGCGCGCCGACGGCCCCTACAAGACGCTCAAGGATTTCGTCGATGCCGCCAAGGCTGATCCCGGCAAGATCAACTACTCGTCCTCGGGCGTCTACGGCACGCTGCACGTGGCGATGGAGATCTTTGCCAACGCCGCGGGCATCCGCCTGTTCCACGTGCCCTACCAGGGCGGCGGCCCGGCGGTGACCGCGCTGCTCGGCGGCCAGGTGCAGGCGCTCGCCTCCGGTCCGGCGGCTGCCATCGGCCAGATCAGGGCCGGCAAAATGCGCGCGCTGGCGAGCTGGAGCACCAAACGCCTCGAGCTGCTGCCCGAAATCCCGACTTTCAAGGAGCTGGGCTATGACGCCGAGTTCTACATCTGGTCGGGGGTTTTCGTCCCGGTCTCTACGCCTTCCCCAATAGTTAATAAGTTAAGAGACGCCGTCAGGGAAGCCGCCAATTCGACCGAGTTCCGCGGGGCGATGGAAAAGGTCTCGACGCCGGTCGCCTACCTCGATGCGCCGGAGTTCAGGAAGTACTGGGAAGCCGACGCCGCGCGCTTGAAAGTCGCTCTGGAAAAAATCGGGAAAGTCGAAGAAAAATAATCATTTCCCCTGTCGCTGCCGCTTGCGCCGCTCCAGCTTCTCGATCAGCGCCCGCGGCCGGCGGTACTGCAGCATGGCGCCGACTCGCCGCTCGAAGGGGTCGCGCGGCAGCATCGCCTTGAGCTGGCGCCCGCGCACCAGCGGAAAGTGGGGAAGGTCATCGAGTCGCTCGGCCACGTCCCAGGCGTTTTTTTCTCCGGTCACCCAGACCTTCGGATCGAAGCCGCGCAGGTCGTAGGGCCGCGAGTATTCGCGCAGCGTCTTGATCTCGCGCTTGTTGGTGTACTCGTGCAGGTAGGAGATGGCCAGCTCGCGCAGCGTGCGGTACACCGGGTCGCGGCAGCGCAGGCCGATGCCGTTGGTCTTGGAAATCGCCCCCCAGTGGCCGTTGCGCCGGAACAGCGTGATGACGTGGTCGAAGTCGCGATGCGCGCGCATGTCCATCAGCAGCGGCGCCTCGCCCTGGATCCACAGCGCGCAGGCGGCGAGCATGGCGCCCTCGATGCAGTGCGCGGTGCGCGTGCGCAGCACCACCCGCACCGGGCGGCAGGTGTCGCCCTTCAATTCGAAGTTCTGCCCCAGGTCGTGCAGGAACTGCTGGATCTTGCGCGGCGAGTTCAGCCGCCGCAACAGGGCGAACTCGGCCCGGGTCAGCCCGAGGGCCTCGCGTGTCGCTATTGCTCTACGCGCCATGTCGCCAAATTACCACGCTTGACAAAAAAGGCGGCCTTGGTTAATACTAAACCTTATGGTTAAGTATCAGGAGGATCAGCTCGACAGCGTGTTCGCGGCGCTGGCCGACCCGACGCGGCGCGGCATCCTCAATTCGCTGAGCGGCGGCGAGCTCGCCGTGTCCGAGCTCGCCGCGCCGCACGACATGTCGCTGCCGGGCTTCCTCAAGCACCTGCGGGTGCTGGAGGACGCCGGGCTGGTGGCGCGCAGCAAGGAGGGGCGGGTGGTGAGCTGCGAGCTCTCCGCCGCGCCGATGAAGAATGCCGCCGTCTGGATGTCGCACTACGAGCGCTTCTGGACCGAGAAGCTCGATGCCCTGGCCCGTTACCTTTACCAGCAGGAGGAATTGCAGTCATGGAACAAGCCCGCGTCAAGGAGCAACCCTCACTCCGCCTCATCCGCTTCTTCCCCGTCGAGCCGGAGAAGGTCTGGCGGGCGTGGACCGAGCCGCAGGCGCTGACGCGCTGGTTCGGCGGCGGCCCGGAGCGGAAAGTCTCGCGCGCGGAGGTGGACCTGCGCGCCGGCGGGCGCTACCGTATCTGCTTCGGCGGCGCGGATGGCAACGAGAACGAGGTGCAGGGTTCCTACCGTGAAGTCGCGCCGCACCGGCGCCTGAGCTTCACCTGGACCTGGCCGCGCAGCACGCCGGAGCGGGAATCCCTGGTTACCATCGAATTCAATGCGGTGCCGCGCGGCACCGAGATGGTCTTCCGCCACGAGAACTTCTTCGACGAGAAGGCGCGCAACGACCATCAACGCGGCTGGAGCGCCGCGTTCGCCATCCTGGAGAAGGCGCTGCTTGCCGAGCGGCCGAAGCTCACGCTGAAGCGCGTCTACCCAGTGTCGCCGGAGAAGGTGTACCGCGCCTGGACCGACGGCGCCGCGCTGCGCCAGTGGTGGAACCAGGCTGAGTCTCCCGGCTGGATCGCCGAGCTCGACGTGCGTGTCGGCGGTCGCTACCGCCTCATGCTGCGCGATCCGGAAGGCAACTACCACGACATCCGCGGTGTCTACAGCGTAGTCGAGCCGAACCGGAAGCTCGTATTTACCTGGAACATCCACGACGCGCCGCCCGATGCGGCCTCGACAGTCACTGTGCTGCTGTCGCCGGTCGACGACGGCACCGAGCTCGAATTCACGCTCGACCCGGTGTTCGATCCGCGCGCCGCCGATGGCTGGCGGGGGGCGTTCAAACGTCTGGAAGTTTTCCTTTCCACCGATTGATTTTTATCGAAAAGGAAATGACATGGCCTATGTCGACGGATTTGTCACCCCGGTACCGAAGAAAAAGATCGCCGCCTACAAGCGGGTCTCGAACAAGATGGGCCGCATCCTGCGCGAATACGGCGCGCTCGAGTTCCGCGAGTGCGCGGCGGACGACGTGAAGTGGGGCAAGCGCACCTCGTTCCCGCGCGCGGTCAAGCAGCGCGCCGGCGAGACGGTGTTCTTTTCCTATGTCGTGTTCAAATCGCGCACGCACCGCGACCAGGTGAACCGTCGCATGATGAAGGACAAGCGCATGGCGCCGATGATGGACCCGAAGAGCTGGCCGTTCGACGCCAAGCGCATGATCTACGGCGGCTTCAAGGTGATGGTGGACCTGTGAAGCCTTTCGTCATCAGCCGCGAATTCAACGCGCCGCGCCAGCGGGTCTGGCAGGCCTGGACCGAACCCGAGCGCCTGCAGCAATGGTTCAGTCCCAAGGGCTTCAGCGTGCTCGCCGCCAAGCTCGACCTGCGTCCGGGCGGTACCTACCACTACGGCATGCGCACGCCAGACGGCAAGGAGATGTGGGGCAAGTGGCTGATCCGCGAGGTCAAGGCGCCCTCGCGCCTGGTGTTCGTCAATACCTTCTCGGATCCGCAGGGCGGGCTGACGCGCCACCCGTATGCGCCCGACTGGCCGGCGCAGATGCTCTCCACCATTACCTTTGATGAAAAGGCGGGCCGTACCACGCTCACCATAAACTGGGAGCCGATCGAGGCGACCGCGGCGGAGCTGAAGGTTTTCGAAGCCGGCCGCGCGGGCATGACGCAGGGCTGGACCGGCACCTTCGAGCAACTGACCGCCTACCTGGCGAAAGGCTGAATCATGCAAATCCAACCGTACCTGTTCTTCGAGGGGCGTTGCGAGGAGGCGATCCGCTTTTACGAGAAGTCGCTCGGCGCCAAAGTCGACATGCTGATGCGCTACAAGGACAGCCCCGAGCCGCCGCCGGCGGGCCACCCGCCGATTCCCGGCGACAAGGTGATGCATGCGAGCTTCCGCATCGGCGAGGCCACGGTGATGGCCTCCGACGGATTCGCTTCCGGCAAGCCGAATTTCCAGGGCTTCTCGCTCTCGCTCGACGCCGGGGACG
>DASWEU010000161.1:0-10681 GCA_036394595.1 Burkholderiales bacterium
CCGCCCAGTCGCTCAAGGCCGCGCAGGATGTGCAGCGCAGCTTCGCCCCGATCGGCGAGCGCTGGAAGACGGAATTCGGCCTGGCCGCGGCGGCCTCCGGCGGCCTGCACGTCGGCGAAGTGGTGCTGGGCGCTGTCGGCCAGGCGCCGATCGCGCTCGGCGACGCCGTCAGCCTCGCCGAGCGCATGGTGCACCGCGCGCGCGCCGGCGAGATCGTGATGTCGCTCGAGCTGATGAAAGGGCTGGGGGCGGCGGTGCAGAAGCTGCCGGCCAACGAGCTGCCGCCGCTCGAGATCCACAAGCGGCCGCCGATCCCGATCTACGGCATGGTGGTCGAGGACCGCCTCGACTTCACCTGAGTAGCGCCAAAGTCATAGCGCTCGCACCGCCATGACGACGCCGATGATGACGGGGATCAGCGCCATGGCTCCGATCAACAGAGGCTGGAACCAGAGTTCCATGACCGAGCGAATCCGCGCCGCCTTCGGGTCCGCTGGCTCGTAAAGCACCTCGACTTTCTGGCCCTTGGCGAATTCCGCTTCCAACGCGACCTGGGGCCGAAATTCTATGTCCACTCCGCCCGAAGTGCGAAAGCGCACTCGCGGATAAAAAGTGGTCGTGGGATTTCCGTTTTCATCCTCGCTCGCCTCGGCGACGAGGTCGACGACCGTTCCGACAGCTTTCGTGGCGCGCTGCATGAAGGCGCGGCTGCGCAGGGCCAACACCGCCGCCGCGACAAGAAAGCCCGCGCCGACCAGCGCGAGGACGGTCCCACCGATCAGGTTCACGTCCACGGCGCGCCGGGCCTGCCGCTGAGAGTCCTCAGGGCTGCCGCGCGGCGGCAGCCTCCCGGATGGCCGCAGCAAGTGACTCCGGCGGGTGGGCGCCGGACACCGCGAACTTGCGGTCGAAAATGAAGGTAGGCACCGCGGAGATGCCGAAGCCGCGCATGCTGGCCTCGAGCGCGGTGACTTCTTTCTCGTCGGCTTGCTCCGGCCAGCCCCGAACTTCGCATTGAAGTGCAATGCTGTTCAGTGTTTCTGCATTTCCTACATCCAAAGCATCTTCAAAATAGGCTTTGAAAAGGGCATCCACGACCTTCTGCCCGACGCCCTGCTTCTGCGCCAGCGCGATCAGGCGATGGGCGGCGATGGTGTTGGGCGTGCGCGGCATGCGGTCGAAGGCGAAGGCGATGCCCTCGCCCTGGCCTTCGGCGGCGACGCGCGCATCGAGCTGGCGGCCGCGTTCGACCGAACCGAACTTCGCGCGGCGGTAGTCGGCGCGCGCCATGCCCTCGCGCGGCATGTCGGGGTTCAGCTGGAAGGGCAGCCAGTGGATCTCGGGGCGGATTTCCCCGTTTAATAATTGCAGGGCTTTTTCCAGGCGCCGCTTGCCGATGTAGCACCAGGGGCAAATGACGTCGGAGACGATCTCGATCCGCACTAACCCATTATGCCCTAGGGGGAAAGGCCGGTCGCGAAGCGCGCCGCAGTCGCCGCCGCTTCGATCTCGCGGCCATCGCTGCTATGCGACTCCGCGCAGAGCACCGCGTAGCGTGCCCAGAGGATGAGGAGCATGACCCCGACAATCGCGACGACCGCGACGACTGCGGTTACCGGGTGCTCACCACTGAAATAGCGCCGCATGGGGATTTGACCGCCTCCAGCCGGCATTAGTTCAACCGACGTCGTTCAATTTCCCGCGATGGTCATGCGTTCGACCAGGATCGAGCCACTCGAGCGGCCGCCGCGCTCGACGACGTCGCTGCCGATCGACGCGATGTCGCGGAAGATGTCCTTCAAGTTGCCGGCGATCGTGATTTCCTCCACGGGATAGCGGATCTCGCCGCCCTCGACCCAATAGCCGGCGGCGCCGTGCGAGTAATCGCCGGTGACCAGGTTCACGCCGTGGCCCATCAGCTCGGTCACCAGCAGCCCGCGGCCAAGCTCGCGCAGCATGCCCCGAAAGTCCAGCTTTCCGCTTTTTAAAATCAGATTATGAGTCCCGCCGGCATTGCCAGTGGTTTTCATGCCGAGCTTGCGCGCCGAGTAGCTGCCGAGGAAGTAACCCTCGACCACGCCGTCGCGCACCACCACGCGGTCGCGGGTCGCCACCCCCTCCTCGTCGAAGGCGCCGCTCGAGGTGCCGCGCCTGGCGAGCGGCCGCTCCTCCAGCCGCACCTGCGGCGAGAACACCTGCTTGCCGAGACTGTCGGCAAGGAAGGTGGTCTTGCGATAAAGATTGCCGCCATTCACCGCGGCGGCGAAATTGCCGACCAGCGACAGCGCCACCGGCGCCTCGTAGAGCACCGGCGACTGGCAGGTCGCGATCTTGCGCGCGCCGAGGCGCGCCGCCGCGCGCAGGCCGGCGTAGCGGCCGATGGCGCGCGGATCGGCGAGCTGCCCCGGCAGCCGCGAGGCGCTGTACCAGTCGTCGCGCTGCATCAGGCCCTTTTCCTCGGCGATCACCGCGCAGGAAATGTAGTGGCGCGAGCCCGGGTAGCCGGCCATGAAGCCAAGGCTGTTGGCGAGCACGAACTGCGTCTGGTGCGCGGAGACCGTGGCGCCCTCGGAATTGCGGATCTTCTTCGACGCTGCGAACGCCGCCGCCTCGCAGCGCCTCGCGATGTCGATCGCCTCCTCGGTTTCGAGCGCCCAGGGGTGGAACAGATCGAGCTCGGGGAAGTCGCGCGCCAGCAGCTCGGCGTCCGGCGGGCCGGCGCAGTCGTCCTCGGCGGTGTGGCGCGCGATCGCCGCCGCGGCGTCCACCGTCTGCTCGAGCGCGGCGCGCGACAGGTCCGAGCTGCTGGCGTGGCCGCGGGTCGCACGGGGCCGCTCGCCGAAGTACACCGTCACGCCGGCGCCGCGGTCGCGGTTGTGCTCGATGGTGTCGGTGTTGCCCTTGCGCACCGACACCGCGAGGCCGTAGCCCTCGGAAATGTCGACGTCGCAGGCGCTCGCGCCGGCGCGCTTCGCGCGCGCCAGGACCAGCGCCGCGAGCTCGCGCAGATCGTCCGGCCGGAAGGAAAAGCCGCCGCCTTTTTTCATGGGGGCGCTATGATAACAGCGCCATGGACGGGGAATTCGTCAGCAAGACGCAGAAGAAAAAGGAAATGACCGACCTGCAGAAGATGGGGGTCGAGCTGGCGGCGCTGCCGCTAACGCAGCTGGAAAGCCTGGGCATTCCGGACAATCTGAAGACCGCCATTGTCGCCTTCAACAAGATCAGGAGCCACGAGGCGAAGCGCCGCCAGATGCAGTACGTCGGCCGCCTGATGCGCGATGTGGATGCGGCGCCGATCCGCGCGCTGCTCGAGTCGGTCAATTCCGGCTCGGCGCAGTCGGCCGCCGCGCACAAGCGGCTCGAGGCCTGGCGCGAGAAGCTGCTCGCCGATGATGGGGCGCTGACGGAATTTGCCTCTGCCTTTCCCGGTTCTGATCTTCAAAAAATAAGAACTCTCATTCGAAACGCAAAACGGGAACGTGACACTGGCAAACCGCCACATTCCTATCGCGAGCTGTTCCGCCTGATCAAGCAATGCTCCGACTCGAACCCCTCCTGAGCGCGGAAGTCACGCTCGCGCCGGCGCAGGAATTCGGCCCCACGCCGCAGGGGCGCCGGCGCATCATCGCCATCACCGGCGGGAATTTCAGCGGCGCGCGCCTGCGCGGGCGCGTATTGCCCGGCGGCGCGGACTGGCAGCTGATCCGGGCAGACGGCGTGGCGGTGCTGGATACCCGCTACACGCTCGAGACGCACGATGGCGCGCTGATCTACGTGCAGAACAGGGGCCTGCGCAGCGGCCCGCCCGGCGTCATGCAGAATCTGATGAAGGGCGAAACGGTGGATCCGAGCCTCTACTACATGAGGACGCATCCCTGCTTCGAGACCGGCGATCCGCGCTATGACTGGCTCAACAGCATCGTCTGCGTCGGCTCCGGCGCGCGGCTCCCCAACGCTGTGAAGCTGGAGTTCTACGAGGTCAAATGAGCGAGGAACTGGTCGTCGGCCTGGTGTCCATCAGCGACCGCGCCTCGTCGGGCGTCTACCAGGACGAGGGCATCCCGGCGCTGCGCGAGTGGCTCGCCGCCGCCATCGCCTCGCCCGCCTGGCGCGCGGAGACCCGGCTGATTGCCGACGAGCTGCACGTCATCGAGAACACGCTGAAAGAACTGGTGCACAAGAACGGTTGCCATCTCATCCTCACCACCGGCGGCACCGGTCCCGCGCCGCGCGACGTGACGCCGGAGGCGACGCTCGCGGTGGCGGAGAAGGTGCTGCCCGGCTTCGGCGAGCAGATGCGCGCGGTAAGCCTCAAGTACGTGCCGACCGCGATCCTCTCGCGCCAGGTGGCGGTGGTGCGCGGCCACGCGCTGATCATCAACCTGCCGGGCCAGCCGAAAGCGATCCGCGAGACGCTCGACGGCGTGTTCGCCGCCGTGCCCTACTGCATCGACCTGATCGGCGGCCCCTACATCGAGACCCATGAAGCGGTCTGCAAAGCCTTCCGCCCCAAATCGGCGCTCCGGAAAACGTAAGCACCATCACTGCGTTTACGTGGTGGAACTTTCACGGGATGTCTGGGGGGAACCCAAGTTCCGACGCGCGAATGAGCACTACGACATCACCAAGCCCTGCGTCTACGTCGGCATGACCGGCCTGTCGCCCGACGTCAGGTTCGACAAGCACATGGCCGGCATCCAGGCGGCGCGCTTCGTCACCAAGTACGGACTGAGACTTTTGCCGCAGCTGTACGAGGTCTACAACCCCATGCCCTACGAGGCGGCGCGCGAAATGGAGGTCGAGCTCGCGCTGAGCCTCAAGGCGCGTGGCTTCGGCGTCTGGCAGGGATAAACTTCCGGCGTGAAGTTCGTCTGGCCCGAATTCCTCTGGCTGCTCACCCTGGCGCCGCTGCTCGTCGCCCTCTACCTCTGGATCCTGCGGCGCCGCCAGCTCGGCGCCGTGCGCTACCCCAGCCTTGGCCTGGTGCGCCCCGCCATGGGCAAGCAGGGCGCGTGGCGCCGGCACGTGCCGCCGGCGGTGTTCCTCCTCGCGCTGATGGCCGCGATCGTCGCCGCCGCGCGGCCAAGCGCGCTGATGACGCTCCCCTACCACGAGCGCGTCATCATCCTCGCCATCGACGTCTCGCTCAGCATGCGCGCGAGCGACGTGCAACCGAGCCGCATCGAAGCGGCGAAAGAGGCCGCCAAGGCCTTCGTTAAGGAGCTGCCGCCCGACGTGCGCGTCGGCATCGTCTCTTTCGCCGGCACCGCGGCGCTGGTGCAGGCGCCGACGCGCGACCGCGACGACCTGGTGGCCGCCGTCGAGCGCCTGCAGCTCGACCGCCAGACCGCCATCGGCAGCGGCATCCTCGTCTCGCTCGCCACGCTCTTTCCCGACGACGGCATCGACCTCGAGCCCTGGGTGCTCGGCCGCCGCTCCGGCCCGAGCGCGACGAAGGCCGACGACAAGAAGGGCGCGAGGAAGGAAGCGTTCCGCCCGGTCGAGCCCGGCTCCAACCCCTCCAAGGCGATCATCCTGCTGACGGACGGCCGCCGCACCACCGGGCCGCTGCCGACCGATGCCGCGCGCCTCGCCGCCGAGCGCGGCGTCAAGGTCTACACCGTCGGCTTCGGCACCGCCGCCGGCGCCTCGGTGCCGATCGAGGGCTACTCCATCTACATGATGTTCGACGAAGAGACGCTGCGAGCCGTGGCCGAGTTGACGCGCGCCGAGTACTACCACGCCTCGAGCGGCGACGAGTTGAAGCGCGTCTACGACACGCTCTCGAGCCGCATCGTCCTGCACAAGGAATACACCGAGATCGCGATGCTGCTCGCCGCGGCGTCGGCATTCCTGATGATGCTCGCGGGCGGCCTGTCGCTTCTCTGGACCAACAGGGCGGTTTAGAGCTCCTTCGTCGCGCCGGTCCAGCCGTTCTCGGTGATGTCCACCACCAGCCCGTCGGGGTCGTGGAACTTCACCTCGTAGAACTCGCCATCGTCGGAGGGCTCGCCCATCCAGTGCTTGCCGCCCGCCGCCTCGATCGCCTTCTGCGACGCCTTGACGTCGTCGACCCAGAAGCCGAAGTGATGCACGCCCACGAATTCCCGTCCCCGTTCCCCCGCCGCTTGCTCTGTCTTGTAGTTAAGCAACGCGAGATTGATCACGCCGTCACTCAGGTAGACGCCCTTGGCGTTCTCCCAATCGGTCTCGCCGACCTTCTTCATGCCGAAGACACGCATGTAGAACTCCGCCGTCTTCCAGGGGTCGGGAACCGTGATTGCGATGTGGCGCAGCTTGGCCATGAGCTTCTCCTTGCACCCGTAGAATAACTTCGTGCTTCGGGTACTGGCAGCAGTTTTATTCGTATTCGCGTCGGGCGCGGACGCTTTCCCGGACAAGCCGGTGCGCTTCGTGGTCGGCTTCACGCCGGGCGGGCCGAGCGACATCCTGGCACGCGCGCTCGGCCAGAAGCTTGGCGAACGGTGGGGACAGCAGGTGGTGATCGAGAACCGTCCCGGCGCGGGCGGCAATCTCGCCGCCGAGGCCGTCGCCCGCAGCGCGCCGGACGGCCATACCTGGCTGCTCGGCAACAACAGCATCCTTGCCACCAACGAGAGCCTGTATTCGCGGCTGGCCTATGACCCGGTGAAAGACTTTGCGCCGGTCGCTCTGGTCGCTATCCAGCCGAATATTCTTGTGGTTCACCCAAGTCTCCCGGTCTTTTCCGTGCAAGACCTGATTGCATTTGCGAAGGCAAATCCGGGCACGCTCAATTACGCCTCCTCGGGCAGCGGCGCGGCAGCGCACCTGGCGGGCGAGCTGTTCAAGGCGATGGCGGGGGTCGAGATGGTGCACGTGCCGTACAAGGGCGCGCAGCCCGCGCTCACCGACGTCATCGCCGGCCAGGTGCAGCTCATGTTCGCGACCTCGGCGTCCGTGCTCCCGTATATCAAGGCCGGGCGCCTGCGGGGCCTCGCGGTGACGACGGCCCATCGCTCGGCGAGCGTTCCCGATTTGCCGACGGTGTCCGAGGCCGGGCTTGCAGGCTTCGAGGCCACCACCTGGCACGGCGTGGTCGTGCCGTCCGGGACGCCTGCCGCCCTCGTGGGCCGCCTTAATGAGGAAATAAATTCTGTTTTGAATCAAAAAGACCTGCGCGAGCGGTTTGCCGGACTCGGCGCCGAAGTGGCGAGCGGCACGCCACGCGATTTCGCGGACTACATCGCCCGCGAAATTCCCAAGTGGAGCAAGGTGGTGCGGGACTCGGGCGCTAGGGCCGAGTGAATTCCAGGATGTCGAATCCCGCGTAGCGGTCGACGAGGTAGACCAGGCCGCGGCCGTCGACGTCGACGTCGTTGGTCTGCGGCGCGGATTTCCCCGCGGCGGGCTGCGGAATGAAGTAACCCACTTCCTGCGGCGCATGCGGATCGGCGACGTCCACGATGCGCAGGCCGCCCGCGAACCACGCGCAATAGACCAGCGTGCCCTGCATGTGCTCCTGGAACTGGTGCGCGCCGAAACGCCCGGGCGTGGCGCGGCTCCACGGCGAATCCAGTTCGCTCACTTCGTAGATCGACAGCGGCTGGATGCGCGCGAGGTCGGTCACGTCGAGCACCCACAGGCAGCCGTGCGGGCGGCCGCGGCGGCGCTCCATCTCCTCCGCGCTGTACGCGTGGTCTTCTTCGTCGATCGCCACCGCGATGCGCCTGCCGTCGATCCGCTCCGGCACCGGCATGAAGGTGTGCGAGGGCTCGGGGAACGGCGGATGGTAGTTGTACTCGCCGATGGTGCGCGGGGCGCGAATATCGGATACGTCGATCACGCGCAGCCCCGCGTGCCAGCAGCCCGCCCACAACTCGTCGCCAAAGCGCAGCGCATGATGCAGCCGGTTGCGGCGCCCGCGCCAGGTCGGCGTCTCGCCGCCGGCCACGTGCTGGCCCGGCATCCACCAGCGCGACACTTCGAGCGGCCTCGCCGGATTGCGGATGTCGTAGACGACGAGAATATTGCCGACATAGCCTTCCATCTCCGTCGAGATGTAGGCGTAGTTCGCGTCCATGTCGAAGCGGTGCACGCCGCGTGCGAAAGTCCGGTAATGCGTGATCAGCTTCGGCGCGGCCCGGTTGGAAACGTCGTAGACCTTGAAGCCGCCCTCGCCGTAGGGTTTACGCTCTTCCGTCGTGAGGTTCTCCGCCTTGCGGCCGAGCGCCCCCATGTTCTGCTCGACGTTCACGATCATCAGGTCGCCGATGACGCGCGCCTTGTGGCTGTGCGAATCGGCGTCGTCGAGGAAGATTTGCGATACGACCTTCGGCTTGCGCGGATCGGAGACGTCGACAATCGACGTGCCGAGCCGCTGCTTGTTGGTGATGTGGCCGACGTAGGCGTACCCGCCCGCCACGTACACCTGCCCCGCACCCGGCAGGTCGAGATGCGACACGCGCTTCACATTGCGCGCGAGCGGCTCCGTAGTTGGCGCTCTATCCATCGAATCGGTACAGAAGACTAGCATTCGCGGCGAACAGCGGCCTTCGCGCGGCCTCGCCTGGAAGCCAGGCCTCGAGGAGATCAACGAGATCGATGTCATTCGGCATGAATGAGGTCATGCCGGGATGCGGCCAGTTGGTGCCCCAGACGCAGCGGTCGGGGCGATCCTTCAGCACTGCCTGGACGAAGGGGCGCATGTCGTCGAAGTGTGGTGGGCCGGAGTCGCTGAGGCGGTAGAAGCTGGAGATTTTGGTCCAGCAGTCGTCGCGCTCGGCGAGCAGGCGCCGGATCACCTTGAAGCCGGGCTGGTCGATGCCCTCGCCGCCGCGCGGGCGGCCGAGGTGGTCGAAGACGAGCGGCACGGGGCAGCGGCGCAGGCGCGGCTCGAGGTCGACCCAGTCCGAGCACTTGGCGATATTGATCTCGATATGCCAGCCGAGCGGCGCGATCTTGCGCGCGATGTCTTCGAGCATGGCGGTGGTAGCGCCGTTGGGAAACTGGTCCATCAGGCGCGCCGCGCGGAAACCCACGGCATCAAGACGACGAAGATCAGATTCCTTTATTTGCGAATCAACAACTGCAACCCCCACAAAGCGACCTAAGTGCTCCTTGAGGAAATCGTAGGTGATGGAGTTGTCGAAGCCGTAGGGCGTGGCATGGACCTGCACGCCTTTCTCGACGCCGAGGGCCGCGTGCAGCGCCATCCACGCCTCACGCGAACAAAGCGGTGGGGAATACTTTCTATTTCCAGCGAATTGGTATTTGTCGAACCGATCGAAGATGTGCGCGTGGCAGTCGACAGAACCGGGAGGTAGCGCGCGCTTCGGCTTCCGCAGCCGCGCGTCGGGCGGCAGGACGTCGGCGCCGCTCACTCGATGACGATGTTGCCCTCGCGCGCCACCTTCTTCCATTTTTCGAAGTCCGCGCGCACATAGGCCGCGAAATCGGCCTGGTCCATGTCCATGACCTCGACGCCCATGCCGAGGTAGCGCTCGCGCACGCCCGGATTGGACCGCGCCTTCTTCAGGGCAACGCTCAGCGTCTCGATCACCTCGCGCGTCACGCCGAGCGGCGCGAAGATCCCGGTCCAGGTCGCCGCCTCGTAGCCTTTCACGCCCGACTCGTCCAGCGTCGGCACGTTGGGCAGCAGCGGCGAGCGCTGCGGCGAGGAGATGGCGATCGGCCGGATGCGCCCCTCCTTGATGTGGCCGATCGAGGCGGTGAGCTGGTCCATCATCGACTCGACCTGGCTGCCGAGCAGATCGGTGATCGCCGGGCCGCTGCCCTTGTAGGGCACGTGCAGCAGCTTCAGGTTCGCCGTGCGCATCAGCAGCTCGATGGCCAGGTGATTCGACGAGCCATTGCCGGCCGAAGCGATGCTCAGCTGTCCCGGTTTTGAATTTGCCAAAGCTGAGAACTCCTGAAAAGAAGAAACAGGAGTTTTCGGCGCGACGGTAAGCACGATCGGCACCGACTGGATCGGGCCGATGGCGACCAGCTCCTTCAGCGGGTCGTAGGTCAGGTGCTTGAACACCGCCGGGCCGGAAGTGACGGTGCCGCTCGAGCCCAGGAGCAGCGTGTAGCCGTCGGCGGCAGACTTCACCACCGCCGCCGTGCCGATGGTGCCGCCGGCGCCGGCGCGGTTCTCGACGATCACCTGCTGGCCGAGCGCCTCGGAAAAAGCCGGCGCCAGCGTGCGCGCGGTGATGTCGACGTTGCCGCTCGGCGGCCAGGGCACGACGATCCTCACCGGGCGGCTGGGAAAATCCTCGGCAAACGCCGTCCAGGAAAAGAATACGGCGGCAATGAAAATCAGACGGCGCATGGGGCCCTCAGAGGTCGGAGACGGTGACGCTGCCGAGCAGCGTATCGGCGGATTTCTCGAGCTGCGGATCGCGATTGCCGCGGTAGTAGCGCTGCGAGTACGAGATCACCAGCCCGATCCTGCGGTCCTTGGGGTGGGCGCAGAGGAGCGTATAGCCCTCGAGGATCATCGGCTCGGTCCTGCCGGAGAAGCGGGTGGGCGATTGGTCCTCCGAAACGGTATGCATGCGCACGCACAGGTCGCCCTTCTCCGGCGCAGGACGCGCGCTGTGCGAAAGCGGCTTGAAGCGGCCCAGGCTCGATGTCGGGCTGGCTTGATTGACCGGCTTGCCCATCTCCGCGAAAAAAGCCTGCGGCGAGGCGT
>DASWEU010000162.1:0-12665 GCA_036394595.1 Burkholderiales bacterium
GCTTGGCGTCGTCGCCCACGAATACCGCGAGCAACGCGTCGTTGTGCACGCAGACCACGCGCCCGCCATTCGCCGTCACCACCTTGCCGGCGAGCGCGAAGAACTCGGCAACGAGCTGCAGCACCTTTTCCGGCACCAGCGCCTCGGAGAGGCGCGTGAAGTTGCGCAGCTCGGTGTACAGGATGGCCGCCTGGCGGCGTTCGGGGGTTGCCATGACCGTCAGTCTATCCTCGCGCCGACGTCGCGTACCAGCCGGGAATATTTCGCATAGTCCTGGCGGATGTACTGCGCGAATTCCTCGGGCGTCGTGATCCAGGGCTCGACGCCGCCCGCGTTGTGCAGACGCTCCCTGATCTCCGCGTCCTGCAGGATGCGGCCCACCTCGGCGCGCAGGCGCGCGAGCACCGGCTCGGGCGTCCCCGACGGCGAGAACAGGCCATACCACTGCGTCATCTCGAAGCCGGAATAGGATTCGCCGATGGTCGGCACCTCGGGCAGCACGGCGGAGCGCCGCGGACCGGTGTATGCGAGCACCCGCAGCCGCCCGGCGCGGATCTGCGGCGCCGTAGACGTGCCAGACATCATCGCCGCGACGTCGCCGGCGACGGTGGCCGCCGTGGCCGGCGCGCCGCCCTTGTAGGGCACGTGCACCAGCGCGATACCGGCGCGCTGCTTGAGGCGCTCCATGGTGAGGTGGTGCTGGCTGCCGTTGCCGCCGGAGGCGTAGGCGAGCGGCGGCTCGGCGCGCCGGGCGAGCTCGACGAATTCGGCGAGCGTGCGCGCCGGCACCTGCGGGTGCACGACGAGGAAGAAGCCGTTGGACACCAGGCTCGCCACCGGCGCGAGCTCGGTGAGCGGGTCGAAGGGCATGTGCGCGTACAGATGCGGGTTGATGGCCATCAGGCTGTCCATGCCGAGCAGCAGCGTGTGGCCGTCGGGCGCGGCGCGCGCCACCAGCTCGCCCGCCACGCTGCCGTTGCCGCCGACCTTGTTCTCCACCAGCACCGGCTGGCCGAGCGCGTCACCCAGGCGCGGCGCGAGGAGCCGCGCGACGATGTCGGGACCGCCGCCCGGCGGGATGGGAACGAGAAGGCGGATGGGTTTCGAAGGGAATTGCGCTTCCGCGGCTGACCAGCAAAGCGCAATGGCGATGCAGAAAAGAGATCTAACGGCGCGCTGCATCGCCAGCCGCCGCAATGCCGTCGAGATAGTGTTCCCAGACGTAGAGATTGCGCTCGCACGCCGCCACCGCGGCGTCCTCCATTTTCAGCTGCCGCGCGAACTTTTCGACGGCGCGCCAACCGGTGTTCGAGTGCTCGATGTCGGCTGCCGTGTGCAGCTCGAAAAACTCCAATTCGGCATCCGATAGATCAAACAGGTTCTTCCAGCGCCGTCGTTCCAGCCCGAACCAGCCGTGCCTGCGGAACGCGCCCTTGCCGTAGCCGGGCACGTTGGCGCGCTCGGCGCAGGTGTTGGCGACGATGCCTTCGAGCCAGTGGCGGTTGGCCATCAGGCCGTCCCAGGCGGCCCAGCACAGCTCGGTCGAGGGCAGCGGCCTGGCACTTCGAATTTCTTTTCTTCGAATGCCGATGCGCACGCCGAGGTCCTCGAGAATCGCCCAGTGCGGCCGGCCGCCGCCGTGCTCGTGGTCGGCGATCACCTCCTCGCTGCAGGCGCGGATGATGCGCATGCGCGTGTCCCAGTCGCTGCAGTTGGCGGCCACCTTGAGCTTGAGCACCGAATTGCGCTGCCGGGTGTTGAGGCGGTGTTGCAGCGCGAACATGCGCGCGCGGCCGCGGGTGAGGGGCTGGTGGAACCAGCGGCAGCGCGCAACGAATGCGTCGACCACGCGATCCATCCGCGACACGACGCCCATGGCTAGCCGAGGAAGACGAAGAGCGCCACGAAGAACACCACCAGCGCGCCGGCGGCAAAGAAGGTCACGCTCAGGTCGCTCAGCGTGCTCGCCGCGGGCACGGCGGCCGGGGCCGGGTGCGCCTCCGGTTCCTTCTTCTCGGGCGCGAGGATGACGGTCTCGTCCTCGGCACCCTCGCCGGAGAAGCGACGCTTGAAGTTGTTGAAGAAGTCGTCGGCCACCTTCTTCGCCGCGCCGTCGATCAGGCGCGAGCCGATCTGCGCGAGCTTGCCGCCGACGCTCGCCTTGACGTCGTAGGAGAGCAGCGTCTCCTCGCCCTTGGCGGCGAGCTTGACCCAGGCGCCGCCCTTGGCGAAGCCGGCCGGCCCGCCCTGGCCGTCGAAGCTGAGCGAGTAGGACGCGGGCGGCTTGATGTCGGAGAGCATCAGGCGGCCCTTGAACTTGGCGCTCACCGGGCCGACGCGCGCCACCATCAGCACCATGTACTCGTTGTTGCCGATCAGGTCGATCGACTCGCAGCCCGGCACGCAGGCGCGCAGCACCGCGGGATCGTTGAGGGCCTTCCACACCGCGTCCTGCGGCGCGGGGATCAGCTGCTCGCCCTTCATGTCCATGCTTGCATCTCCTGTGGCTTGCGCAGCGGCGGCCGGCTGATGGCCTTCGCCAGGTCGACGAGGCTCTTCAGATTATGCACCGGCAGGAAGAGGTCGACGTGCGGCAGCATGGCGCGCACGCCCGCCGGGCGCGCCTCGAACTTTTCATAGCGCAGCAGGGGATTGAGCCACACCAGGCTGCGGCTGGACTTCGACAGGCGCTCCATCTCCTCCGACAGGCCTTCGCCCGCCTCGCGGTCGAGGCCGTCCGACACCAGCAGCACGCAGGCGTTCTGCCCCAGCACGCGGCGCGCCCAGCGGAAATTGAATTCGCGCAGCGCGTGCCCGATGCGCGTGCCGCCCGACCAGTCCTTGATCGCCTCGGCCACCCGCGCCATCGCCACGTCGACGTCGCGGTGGCGCAGCTGGCGCGTGATGTTGGTGAGGCGCGTGCCGAACACGAACACCGAGACGCGGTCGCGGTCGTTGGTGATGGCGTGCAGGAAGTGCAGGAACATGCGCGAGTAGGGGTTCATCGAGCCCGAGATATCGCACAGCACCACCAGCGGCGGATGCAGCTCGCGCGGCGCGGCGCGCACCAGCGGGATGAAGTCGCCGCCCTTGCGCAGCGATTCGCGCAGGGTTTCGCGCAGGTCGATGCTCTTTCCCTGCAGGGAGATTCTTTTTCTCCGCGTTCGCACCAGCGGCAGCGGCAATCTCAGGTTGCGGATCACCTTGCGCGCCTCGGCGAGCTCGGCCGCCGACATGGTGTCGAAATCCATGCGCTGCAGCACCTCGCGCGCCGAGAAGGTAAGGCGTGCTTCGAGCTCGATCTTTTCTTGTTGTTCAGATAAATGTCGCTTTTGATCAAACAGCGCATCCGTGAGGCGCTGGCTCTGCTGCTCCTCGGGCTTGGCGGCGCGGCCGAGCGCCTTGGGCAGCATCAGCTGCATCATGCGCTCGGCGAGCTTCGGGTCGCGCCAGAAGATGTTGAAGGCCTGGTCGAAGATCGGACGCTGCTCCTCGCGCGACAGCAGCACCGCCGACATGGTCCAGTACCAGTCGTCGCGGCGCTCGGCGCCGGCAATCTCGAGCGCGCGCACGCAGTCGATGCCGCGGTCGGGGCCGATGCGCAGGCCGGCGGCGCGCAGCAGGCGCGTGAAATGCACTACGTTTTCCGGCAGGCGCCCGGCGATCAAGCGGCGGCCGCGGCCTTGGCCTCGCCCACCAGGCGCACCGCCTCTTCGCCGGCGACGCGCTCGAGGTCGTCGCGGTACTTGAGCAGCACGCCGAGGGTGTCGTTGACCGTCTCGGGGTCGAGCGCCACGCGGTCGAGCGCCGACAGGCAGTTCGCCCAGTCGATGGTCTCGGCCACGCCGGGCAGCTTGTAGAGGTCGGATTTGCGCAGGCGCTGCACGAACGCCACCACTTCGCGCGACAGCGCCGCGCCGGCCTTGGGCGCCTTGCGGCGCAGGATCTCGAGCTCCTGCCGGGCGTCGGGATAATCCACCCAGTGGTAGAAGCAGCGGCGCTTCACCGCGTCGTGGATCTCGCGCGTGCGGTTGGAGGTGATCACCACCACCGGCGGCTGCTTGGCACGCAGCGTGCCGATCTCGGGGATGGTGATCTGCCAGTCGGACAGCACCTCCAGCAGGTAGGCCTCGAAGGGCTCGTCGGTGCGGTCGAGCTCGTCGATCAGCAGGACCGGCGACTGGCCCTCCAGCGCTTTCGCCAATGCTCTTTTGATCAGGAACTTTTCCGAGTAGATATCGGCGGCGAGATGGTCCTTGTCCTTCTGTCCGGCCGCTTCGGCGAGGCGGATCTCGATCATCTGGCGCGAGTAGTTCCACTCGTAGGCGGCCTGCGCGATATCGAGCCCCTCGTAGCACTGCAGCCGGATCAGCTCGCGATCGAGCGCCTGCGCGATCACCTTGGCGATCTCGGTCTTGCCCACGCCCGCTTCGCCCTCGAGGAAGAGGGGCCGCTGCATGGCGAGCGACAGGAACAGCGACGTGGCGAGGCTCCTCTCGGCGACGTAGTCGCCTTTGGCGAGCAGCGCCTGGGTCTCGTCGATGGATTTCGGCAGAGATTTGGCCATGAAAGTCCTGTATTGTAATGTTTGCATGGCTACCCGACGCGACCTGCTGGCACTGGGCGTGGGACTTGCCCTGCCGCTTGCGGCACGGGCGCAACAGACCGTCAAACCGGCGCCGCTGTTGCTGCGCATCGGCATGCTGGAGACCGTTTCGCCCTCGCTCAACCGGGCGAATTTCGAGTCCTTCCGCGACGGGCTGCGCGACCTCGGCTACGTCGAGGGCAAGGACATCGTGATCGACTACCGCTCGGCCGACGGCCGCGCCGAGCAATTTCCCGATTTTGTCGCCGATCTGGTGCGCATGAAGGCCGACGTCATCGTGGCGCGCGGCACGCCGGCAGTGCTCGCCGCCAAGCTCGCCGCGCCGATTCCGGTGGTGATGACGGGCGTCTCGGATCCGGTGGGCCTCAAGATCGTGGCCAGCCTTGCGCGGCCCGGCGGCCACATTACCGGCTTCACCACGCTGGTGCGCGAGATGACCACGCGGCGCCTGGAGCTGCTGCGCGAGGCCGCGCCGCGCATCTCGCGCATCGGCAGCCTGCTCAACATGAGCAATCCGGCCGGCGTCGCGCAATGGCGCGAGTCCGAGTCGGCGGCCAGGACCCTCGGCCTGCAGGCGGTCCTGCTCGACGTGCGCGACCCGCAGGGTTTCGCCATCGCTTTCGACGAGGCCGGTTCGAAGCGCGTCGATGCGCTGCTGGTAAGCATCGATACCCTGATCACCGAGCACCGCAATGCGGTGGCGGAATTCGCCGCCAAGCACCGGCTGCCGGCGATCTACCCCGACAGCGAGTTCGTTACTGCCACTGGCCTGATGTCCTACGGCGTGCACTACCCGCACCTGTACTACCGCGCGGCGGGCTATGTCAGCCGCATCCTGCGCGGGGCCAGGCCGGCCGAGATGCCGATCGAGCAGCCGACCAAGTACCAGCTGGTGATCAACCAGCGCACCGCGCGCAACCTCGGTCTTGCGTTGCCGCCGGTGCTGCTGCAGCGCGCCGACCGCGTCATCGGCTGACGCGGAACACGTCGACCGGCGCGGCTCAGGGGACTATTTCAGGGCCGCTTCGACCGCGCGTTTCGCCATCACCGTAATCAGGTGGGCGCGGTACTCGGGACTCGCGTGCAGGTCGTTGTTGAGGCCGTCGGGCTTCACCTTGATCGCGGCAGCGGCTTCCACGGTGAATTTTGCCGACAGCGCCTTCTCCAGGTCCGCCTGGCGGAAGGCGCTCGCGCCCGCGCCGGTGACCCCGACCCGTACCTTGCCGCCGAAATCGGCGACGAATACGCCGACGATGGCGAAGCGCGAGGCCGGATTCTTGAATTTCATGTAGGCGGCGCGCTTGGGCACCGGAAAGGAAACCGAGGTGATCAACTCGCCCGGCTCGAGCGCCGTCTCGTACAGGCCGGTGAAGAATTTGTCGGCCTCGATCTTGCGCTTGCTCGTCGTGATGGTGGCGCCGAGGCCGAGCACCGCGGCCGGGTAGTCGGCCGCCGGGTCCGAGTTGGCGATCGAGCCGCCGCAGGTGCCCATGTGGCGCACCTGGCGGTCGCCGATCATGCCGGCGAGCGCGGCGAGCGCGGGGATCGCCTTCTGCACCGCGCTCGAGCCGGCGACGTCGGCGTGGCGCGTCATGGCGCCGATCTCGACGGCGTTGCCCGAGACTTTGATTGCCGAGAGTTCTTTAATCGTGCCTAGATCGATCAGGTCGGTGGGCGAAGACAGGCGAAGTTTCATGGCCTGCACCAGGCTCTGCCCGCCGGCGAGAAAACGCGCTTCTGTTTTACCTTTGATTAATGCAACTGCATCTTTTGAGCTGGCCGGCCGATGGTATTCAAATGCGTGCATGGCGATTCTCCTGAAGATTTTTCCAAACCGTTTGCGCCGTTGCCGGCATGGCCAGATCCCGGACGCCGAGGGCGTCGGTGATGGCATTCATCACCGCCGCCGGCGCGCCGATCGCACCCGCTTCGCCGCAGCCCTTCACGCCGAGCGGGTTGTGGGTGCAGGCGGTTTCGCGCGTGTCGAGCTGGAACGAGGGCACGTCGCTCGCCCGTGGGATGCAGTAATCGCCGAACGAGCCGGTCAGCAGCTGACCGCTCTTGTCGTACTGGCAGCCTTCGGTGAGCGCCTGGCCGATGCCCTGCGTCAGGCCGCCGTGCACCTGGCCCTCGACGATCATCGGATTGATGATCTTGCCGAAGTCGTCCACCGCGATAAACGAGGCGATCTCGGTTTTGCCGGTGTCGCGGTCGATCTCCACCTCGCAGACGTAGGTGCCGGCCGGGAAGGTGAAATTGGCCGGGTCGTAGAACGCGTTCTCGTTCAACCCGGGCTCGAGCTTGTCGAGCGGGTAGTTGTGCGGCACGTAGGCGGCGAAGGCCACCTCGCCGAAGGTCTTCTTCTTGTCGGTGCCGGCGACCTTGAACACGCCGCGGTCGTACTCGATGTCGCTCTCGGCGGCCTCCATCAGGTGCGCCGCGATCTTCTTGCCCTTGGCCACCACCTTGTCGAGCGCCTTGACGATGGCGGTGCCGCCGACCGCGATCGAGCGCGAGCCGTAGGTGCCCATGCCGAACAGCACCTTGGAGGTGTCGCCGTGCACGACCTCGACCTGCTCCATGCCGAGGCCGAGGCGGTCGGCCACTACCTGCGCGAACGTCGTCTCGTGCCCCTGGCCGTGCGCATGCGAGCCGGTGAACACCGTCACGGTGCCGGTCGGGTGCACGCGCACCTCGCCCGCCTCGAACAATCCCGCGCGCGCGCCGAGGCTGCCGGCGACGTTGGAGGGCGCGATGCCGCAGGCCTCGATGTAGCAGGCGTAACCCAGGCCGCGTAATTTGTTTTTTTTCAGGGAATCCGCTTTGCGCTTTTCAAACCCGGAAACGTCTGCAAGCCGCTGCGCCGCCTTCAATGTCGCTTCATAGTTTCCCGTGTCGTACTGCAACGCGACCGGCGTCTGGTACGGGAACTCGCGGATGAAATTCTTGCGGCGAATCCCGGCCGGATCGATCTTCATTTCGCGCGCCGCGGTTTCCACCAGGCGCTCGACGACGTAGGTCGCCTCGGGCCGGCCGGCGCCGCGGTAGGCGTCCACCGGCGCGGTGTTAGTGAACACCGCGGTCACCTCGCAGTAGATGAGCGGCGTGGTGTACTGCCCGGCGAGCAGGGTGGCGTAGAGGATGGTCGGGATGCAGGAGGCGAAGGTGGAGAGGTACGCGCCCATGTTCGCCGTGGTGATCACGCGCATGGCGAGGAACTTGCCGTCCTTGTCCATCGCGAGCTCGGCGACCGTGACGTGGTCGCGGCCGTGCGCGTCCGACAGGAACGACTCGCTCCTCTCCGCGGTCCACTTCACCGGGCGGTTGATCTGCTTCGAGGCCCAGGTGACCACCACGTCCTCGCCGTACAGGTAGATCTTGGAGCCGAAACCGCCGCCGACGTCCGGCGCCACCACGCGCACCTTGCTCTCGGGCAGTCCGAGCACGAAGGCGGTCATCAGCAGGCGCTCGACGTGCGGGTTCTGGCTCGCCACATACAGGGTGTAGTCCTCGCCGGAGCGCGAATACTGCGCGTTCGCCGCGCGCGGCTCGATGGCGTTGGGGATCAGGCGGTTGTTGAGGAATTCGAGCCTGGTGACGTGCGCCGCGCCCTTGAATGCTTCATCGATCTTCGCTTTTTCCCCGATGGACCAGATGTAGCAGACATTGTCGGGCGCACTCTCATGAATCGGCTTGCTGGAAGAGGCTTTCTTGGGATCGACGACAGCCGGCAGCGCTTCGTAGTCAACCTTGACGAGCTCGGCGGCGTCCTGCGCCTGGTCCTGCGTCTCGGCGATCACCACCGCGACTTTTTCGCCGACATGGCGCACCTTGCCCTGCGCGAGGCAGGGGAAGGGCGGCTCCTTCATCGGCTGGCCCTTGACGTCGGTGATCAGCCAGCCGCAGGGCAGGCCGCCCACTTTCGCGTCGGCAAGGTCTTTACCGACAAAGATCCTTATTACCCCGGGGGACTTGAGCGCCTTCTCGATCGAAATCTTCTTGATCACCGCATGGGCATGCGGCGAGCGGACGAACGACGCGTAGGTCTGTCCCTGCATCGAGACGTCATCGGTGTACTGGCCCGCGCCGGTGAGGAAGCGATAGTCTTCCTTGCGCTGGACGCGCGCCCCGATCAGCGGGGCGCTCATGATTTGCCACCCATGGCCTTGGCGCCGGCCACGATGCTCTTCACGATGTTGTGGTAGCCGGTGCAACGGCAGAGGTTCCCTTCGAGGCTCTCGCGCACTTCGTGCTCGGTCGGGTTCGGGTTGCCCTTGGCGAAGTCGAGCGCGTTCATCACCATGCCCGGGGTGCAGAAGCCGCACTGCAGCCCGTGGTGCTCCTTGAACGCGGCTTGCATCGGATGCAAGGTGCCATCGGGTTTCGCCACGCCCTCGATGGTGAGGATGTCGGCGCCCTCGGCCTGCATGGCGACGATCGAGCAACTTTTGATCGCCTTGCCGTTCATATGGACGGTGCAGGCGCCGCACTGGGCGGTGTCG
Organism: Burkholderiales bacterium; assembly: GCA_036394595.1. Lineage (GTDB taxonomy): Bacteria > Pseudomonadota > Gammaproteobacteria > Burkholderiales > SG8-39 > SCGC-AG-212-J23. The sequence goes on from DASWEU010000162.1 coordinate 9,109, forward strand.
CAGCCGACATGGGTGCCGGTGAGCCGCAGGTGCTCGCGGATGAAAGTGACGAGCAGGGTGCGCGCCTCGAGCTCGGCGGAAACGGGCTTGCCATTGACTTTCATGGATACTTTGACGGTCATGCGGGCCTCCTCGGGGAAAATAATCCTAGCACGAGGGGTATCATCCGAGGCTATGAGACTGCTGATCGTGGAAGACGATGCGCCGCTTGCCTCCGGCCTGCAGCGCATCCTGGAAGGCGAGGGCCACGCCGTCGACGTCACCTCGCGGGGCGAGGAGGCGATGCTCGCTGCGGCCCAGGAGCGCTTCGATCTGGTGATTCTGGACATCGGCCTGCCGCAGATGGACGGCTTCGAGGTGCTGCGCCGGCTGCGCGCCGCGGAGCGCCCGATGCCGGTGCTGGTGCTGACGGCGCGCGACGCCGTGGATGACCGCGTGCGGGGGCTCGACCTCGGTGCCGACGACTACATGGTCAAGCCCTTTGCCGCGCCCGAACTCACGGCGCGCGTGCGCGCGCTGCTGCGCCGCTCGCAGGCGCACGGCGGGCCGCGCATCGTGCACGGGCCGCTGGTGCTCGACACCGTGGCGCGGCGCGCCTTCCTGCGCGAGGCGCCGCTCGAGCTGGCGGCGCGCGAATGGGCGGTGCTCGAGGTGCTGCTCGCCAAGGTGGAGAAGATCGTCTCGAAGGAGGCCATCATCCAGGCGGTGGCGGGCTGGGGCGACGATCTGTCGCCCAACGCCATCGAGGTGTACGTTTCGCGCCTGCGTTCCAAGCTCGAGCCCGCCGGGGTGAAGATCCGCACCGTGCGCGGCTTCGGCTACATGCTGGAAGAATTCAAGGCGAGCTAGCATGCCCGCCCGCAGCCTCCGCGCGCTCCTCCTGCGGATGCTGCTCCCGCCGATCGCGCTGCTGCTTGCGCTCGGCGCGCTGGTCGCCTACTACCAGTCGATCGAGCCGGCCACCGAGGCCTACGACCAGGCGCTCGGCGACGTCGGCATCGCTCTCGGCTCGCACATCCGCAGCTTGCCCACCGGCTTCCGCTTCGACCTGCCAGCCGGCGTCGACCAAGCGCTGCGCACCGACCGCTACGACTCGATCTACTACCGCGTGCTCGGCCCGGCGGGCCAGGACATCGCCGGCGATACCGAGCTGCCGGCGCCGCAGGGCGATGCGCTCGCCTACGACACGGTCTACAAGGGACGCGCAGTGCGCGTGGTCTCGGTGCAGACGCCCTGCACGCCGTCGAACTGCACCGTGCTGGTGGCGGAGACCACGGTCAAGCGCTCGCGGCTCGCCAACCAGATTCTCTTTTCCAGCCTGCTGCCGGAAATGCTGATCGCGCTCGCCACGCTGGTGATCGTCTGGTTCGCGGTCAAGCGCGGCCTCGCGCCCCTCGCGCGATTGTCGGACGAAATCAAGCAGCGCTCGCCGGGCGACCTGCGTCCGATCGACGCCGCCGGCGCGCCCGAAGAGACGCGCCCGCTGGCGGCCGCGATCAACGGCTTGCTGGACGAGGTGGCGGAAGCGAGCCGCAACCAGCAACGCTTCCTCGCCAACGCCGCCCACCAGCTGCGCACGCCGCTCGCCGGCCTGCAGGCCCACACCGAGATCGCGCTGCTCGAGCCGCTGCCCGCGGCGACGCGCGCGCAGCTCGAGCAGGTGCACAAGGCGACCATCCGCACCGCGCGCCTCGCCAACCAGCTGCTGACGCTGGCGCGCGCCGAGCCGGGCGCGCGCGGCAACTTCGCGGAGGTCAACCTGAAGAGCCTGGTCGAGGGCGAGGCCGATGCCTGGGTGCACCAGGCGCTCGCGCGCGACGTCGATCTCGGCTTCGAGCTGGCCGATGTCTCGCTCGGCGGCGACGCGCTGCTGCTGCGCGAAGCGCTCGCCAACCTGGTGCATAACGCCATCCAGTACTCGAGCCGCGGCAGCCGCGTGACGGTGCGCACCGGCGCGGCCGACGGCCGGCCCTTCGCCGAGGTCGAGGACGACGGGCCCGGCATTCCGCGCGCACAAGTCGAGCACGTCATGGAGCGGTTCTACCGCGTGCCGGGCACCGGCGGCACCGGCAGCGGCCTCGGGCTCGCCATCGTGCGTGAAATCGCCGCCGGCCACGGCGCAACCGTGGCAATCGGTGACGGCGCTGGCGGTAGGGGCTGCCGAGTTGCGATAACATTTCCGCATGGATAGCGTTGATATCGAAGTTCTGCGACAGGCCGAGGCCTGGCGCAAGGAAGGGCGCCGCGTGGCGCTCGGCACCATCGTCAAGACCTGGGGCTCGGCGCCGCGCCCGGTGGGCGCCATGGTGGCGATCCGCGACGACGGCCAGGTGGTGGGGTCGGTGTCGGGCGGCTGCGTGGAAGATGACCTGATCGAGAAAACAAAAAAGAATATTTTCGAAAAAGAAAAGCCCGTTTTAATTACGTACGGCATCACCAACGAAGAAGCGACGCGCTGGGGCCTGCCCTGCGGCGGCACGCTCGAGCTGGTGATGGAGCCGCTGGCGGCCGAAAGCGGCATCGACGAGCTCCTGCGCCAGATCTCCAACCAGGTTCTGGTGAAAAGAAAACTCGACATGGCGAGCGGCCGCAGCACGCTCGAGCCGGGGCGCTGGCAGGACGTGCTCGAATTCGACGGCAAAGTGCTCGCCACGGTGCACGGGCCGCGCTGGCGCCTGGTGCTGATCGGCGCCGGGCAGCTCACGCGCTACCTCGCCGAAATGGCCCACATGCTCGACTACCACGTGGTGGTGATCGATCCGCGCGAGGAATATGCCGGCGGCTGGGACGTACCCGGCATCCCGCTCAACCGCGGCATGCCCGACGACGTGGTGCGCGAGCTCAACCTGGACGGGCACAGCGCGCTCGTCGCGCTGACGCACGACCCGAAGCTCGACGACCTGGCGCTGATGGAGGGGCTCAAGTCGGCGGCCTTCTATGTCGGCGCCATCGGCTCGAAGAAGAACAACGACGCGCGCCGCCTGCGGCTGCGCGAGTTCGACCTGTCCGAGAGCGAGATCGCGCGGCTGCGCGGCCCGGTCGGGCTGTACATCGGCTCCAAGACGCCGCCCGAAATCGCAGTGGCGATCCTCGCCGAGATGACCGCGGTGCGCCACGGCGTCGCCGAGCCGAGCTGGGCGGCGAAAGCCGAGCGCCGTTTCGATCCATCGGCCTGCGAAGTCAAAACGCCTTGAACGTCGTCGGCCTGCTGCTCGCAGCAGGCTCCGCAACGCGCTTCGGCTCCGACAAGCTGCGTCACGACCTGCCGCACGGCGTCGCCATCGCCGTTCAATCTGCCCGGCACCTGACAAAGGAACTTGAACTGGTATTCGCCGTTGTCCGTCCGGGGGCGGAAGATCTTGCCTCGAGACTGAAGAAGGAAAACTGCCAGATCGTCGTTTGCGATAACGCCGCCGAGGGCATGGGAGCGAGCCTGGCCTGCGCCGCGCGCGCCGCGGGCAGGCGCGACGGCTACCTGGTGGCGCTCGCCGACATGCCGTTCGTGCGGCCGAGCTCGATCGCTGCGGTGCGCGATGCGCTCGCCGGCGGCGCGCCGC
>DASWEU010000163.1:0-16248 GCA_036394595.1 Burkholderiales bacterium
CAGCAGGCGCGGGGCGATATTGAAGAAGTTGGCGCTGCGCTCGGGCTCGAGCGTCAGTACCGCCGCGACTTCGAAACGCCTGCCGCCCAGGCGCACAGTCGAGCCGACCGGCGCGCCGAGCGACGACACCAGCCGCTCCTCCAGCCACACCGTGCCGCGCGCCGGCCCGCCCAGGGTCTGCGCGTCGGGCGCGCCCGGTGCCGGCGCGGTACGCAGCCGGCCGCGTAGCGGATAGTTCTCGCTCACGGCCTTGACGCCGGCAAGCTGATTCTGATTGCCGGCAAAGGCCATGCTGATGAAATTGATTGCCTCTGCTTTTTCTAATTTCAAATCATTAAATTGCTGTTGAAAAGCATCTTTCCACGGATGATCCGATAGCAGCACGAGATCGGCCCCAAGCAATTGGTGCGCGTCGCGCGCCAGCGCCTGGCCGACGCGGTCGGCGAAGAAGCCGACGCTCGTCACCGCAGCGACCGCGATCGCCAGCGCGGCGGCAAGCACGCGCAGCTCGCCCGCGCGCCAGTCGCGTGCCAGCATGCGCAGCGCGAGCCTCATGCGGCGATCCGCCCGGCAGTGAGTCGTACGACGCGCTGGCAGCGCGCCGCGAGGTGCTCGTCGTGCGTCACCATCACCAGCGTGGTGCCGAATTCGCGGTTCATGTCGAACATCAGGGCGATGACCGCCGCGCCCGAATCGGCGTCCAGGCTGCCGGTCGGCTCGTCGGCGAGCAGCAGGCTCGGGCGCGCGACGAAAGCGCGCGCCAGCGCCACGCGCTGCTGCTCCCCGCCCGAGAGATGCCGCGGGTAGTGATGGAGCCTTTCCCCGAGACCCACCCTTTTCAGGATGTCGCGCGCCGGGCCTTCCGGGTCCGCCACCCCCGAAAGCTCCAGGGGCAGCATGACGTTCTCCAGGGCGGTGAACGACGGCAGCAACTGGAAGGACTGGAACACGAAACCCACCGCCCGGCCGCGCAGCTCTGCCCGCTTGTCTTCATCCATTAAAAAAATATTTTGACCGTCCAGTTCGATGGTCCCGGTCGTGGGGGTATCCAGGCCGGCGAGGATGGCGAGCAGGGTGGACTTGCCCGAGCCGGAGGCCCCGACCACCGCCACCGCCTCGCCGCGCGTGACCTCGAGCTCGATGTCGCGCAGAATGACGAGGTCCGACTCGCCGCTCTTTACGGTCTTGCCTATGCCGCGCGCCGTCAGCACGCTCTTGTTGTCCATGGTCTTCGCGTTCAGCGCGCCGGCGGCGGCGGAGAGATCCATTCTGGTGTTCGGGGACAGCTTGTCCGCGGCTTACGGAATTTCCCAGGCGCGCGGCTGGGTGGCGCTGCTCGCCGAGCGCCTCAAGCGCGAGCGGCTCGATTATATCGTCGTCAACGCAAGCATCTCGGGCGAGATCTCGAGCGGCGGCGCGGCGCGCCTCGCCGCGGCGCTGGACAAGCACCGCCCTGCCGTGGTGGTGCTGCAGCTCGGCGCCAACGACGGACTGCGCGGCCTGCCGGCGGCGCAACTGCGGCAGAACCTCAACGCCATGGTCCAGCAGTCGAAGAAAGCCGGCGCGCGGGTGCTGGTCCTCGGCGTGAAAATACCGCCCAATTACGGACCGGACTACTCGCGTCAGTTCGAGAACGCCTTTGCCGCTGTCGCCAAGCAGCAGCAGGTCCGCCTGGTGCCCTTTTTCATCGAAGATGTGGTGGACAACGCCGAGCATTTCCTGCCCGACCGCATTCACCCTGCCGAAAGCGCGCAGCCCTTCATCCTCGAGCGGGTGTGGAAGTCGCTACGGCCGCTGCTTAAGTGACTACTACGTAACGCGCAGGCCGGCTTTTCCCTCGACCAGGCGCCCGATCAGCTTTGACGCCGGCCCGAGCAGCCTGCGCACTTCCGACGCCGCCTGCGGCGCGCAAGACACCAGCAGGCCGCCGCTGGTCTGCGGGTCGGCGAGAAGCATGCGCTTCCAGTCGTCGAAGCCGCCCGGCAGCGCCACCTCGCGGCCATAGCCGGTCCAGTTGCGCTCCGAGGCGCCGGTCGCGACGCCTTGCTGCGCGAGCGTGCGCGCATCCTCGATGATCGGCAGCTCGTCGAACGCGACTTCCGCCGCCAGCCCGGAGCCGCGGCAGATTTCCAGCAGGTGCCCCGCAAGGCCGAAGCCGGTGACGTCGGTCATCGCATGCACCGCCGGCAGCTCGGCGAGCGCCAGGCCCGCGTTGTTGAGGCGCGTGGTCCAGTCGAGCATCGTGGCGTAGCCGGCGCCGGAGAGCTGGCCTTTTTTCAGCGCCGCCGACAGGATGCCGATGCCGAGCGGCTTGCCAAGCACGAGAACGTCGTTGGGTTTTGCGGAACTGTTCTTTTTCACCTTGTCGGGATGAATCAGGCCAAGCACCACCAATCCGTATATGGGTTCCTGTACGTCGATCGAGTGCCCGCCCGCCACGGGAATTCCGGCCGAGGCGCACACCCATTCGCCGCCTTCCAGGATGGCGCGGATCACGCCCACCGGCAGCTTGTCGAGCGGCATGCCGACCACGGCGAGCGCGAGGATCGGCCGCGCGCCCATGGCGTAGACGTCCGAGATGGCATTGGTGGCGGCGATGCGGCCGAAGTCGTACGGATCGTCCACGATCGGCGTGAAGAAATCGGTGGTGGCGACGATCGCCTGCTTGTCATTGAGGCGATAGACCGCCGCGTCGTCCGACGTCTCAGTGCCCACCAGCAGGTCCTTCACCAGCGCGCGCGCCGGGCTCTTCTGCAGGATTTCCGAAAGGATCGCCGGCGCGATCTTGCAGCCGCAGCCGCCGCCGTGGCTGTACTGGGTGAGGCGGATTTTCTCGGGCGCGTTCATCGCAGCAGCTCCAGCACCTTGCCGCGCGCGCCCTCGCCCATCCAGTCGACATCGCCGAAGGCCGAGTAGCGAATGCGGCCGTCGCGGCCGACCAGATAGCTCGCCGGCAGCACGCGCGCGCGCCAGTCCCTCGACGCCGCGGCTTCGCGGTCGAGCAGGATCGGGAAGCCGAGCTTGCCGGCCGCGGTAAATTTCTCGATGCGCGCGCGCGGCTCGGCGAGATTCACCGCCAGCACCTCGAACGGCCGGCCCGCGAGCGAGCGGCGCAGCTGGTCCATCGAGGGCATCTCGGCGCGGCAGGGCTCGCACCAGGTGGCCCAGAAATTCACCAGCACCACCTTGCCCTTGTAATCGGCAAGGCGATGCGCCTTGCCCGAAAGATCCTCGAGCGCGAGCGCCGGCGTCGCGCCGCCGTCCCAGGGTTTGAGTTCTGCAGCATTGGCATTTATACAAAAAATAACCAGTGCTACGACAAAAAGCGGTCTGGCGATGGAATTCACTCCGACTATGCTACCTGAGGCGCGGCGTAGAATTGCCGCGTGAATCTCGAGTCGTTCGACGCGATCATCGACGCGCGCACGCCCTCGGAATACGCGCTCGACCACATTCCGGGCGCGCTTTCCGCGCCGGTGCTCGACGACGCCGAGCGCGCCGAGGTCGGCACGCTCTACAAGAATGTGTCGCAGTTCGAGGCGAAGAAGGTCGGCGCGGCGATGGTGGCAAAGAACGTCTCTTTTCATATCAATAATCTTTTTAAAAATAAGGAAAAAACCTGGCATCCCCTCGTCTACTGCTGGCGCGGCGGCAAGCGCTCCGCGGCGATGGCCCACATCCTGCGCGAAGTGGGCTGGAACGCCGAGACTTTGCCCGGCGGCTACAAGGCCTATCGTCGCTGGGTCGTCGAGCAACTCGCCGACGTGCCGCTCGACTTCCAGGTGATCCACGGACCGACCGGCAGCGGCAAGAGCCGGCTGCTCGCGGCGCTCGCGCGCGCCGGCGCGCAAGTGCTCGACCTCGAGGATCTCGCCGCGCACCGCGGCTCGGTGCTCGGCAATCTCCCCGACCGGCCGCAGCCGACGCAAAAATGGTTTGAGAGCCTCCTGGTTCAACACCTGAATGACTTTGATCAGGACAAAATCGTTTTCGTCGAAGGCGAATCCAAGAAAATCGGCCAGCTGCAGGTGCCCGATGCGCTGATGGCGCGCATGCGCGCCGCGCCCTGCCTCGTGCTCGAGACTTCGCTCGAGACGCGCGTCGCGTTGCTGCTCGACGAGTACCGGCATTTCCTCGCCGACCGTGCCAACCTCGAGCGCCAGCTCGATTGCCTGGTGGCGTTGCATGGCCGCGAGAAGATCGCCGGCTGGAAGGCACTCGCCGAGCGTGGCGCCTGGCCGGAGTTCGTCGCCGCACTGCTGGCGGAGCACTACGACCCGGCGTACCGGCGTTCTTCGATGCACAACTTCGCGCGGCTGGCCGACGCGCGAGTGGTAAAGATCGCTTCCCCTGAAAGCGCGGTGTTCCAAACCGCCGCGCGCACGCTGCTGGAGGAGCCGGTTCCGGCATGAGAGGTCTCGCCGCCGTGCTGCTCGCCGTCGCGCTGCATCTCCCCGCGGCCGCGGCGGACGCTCCTGCCGAGGCACGGGCGCTCGCCGCACGCGCCGCCGAAAACCTGGCGCTGGGTTTTCGGCATAGGGCAGTCGCCGATCTGGAAGAAGCAGTCGATTTGATGAAAAACGATTCAGGACCACTTGCCGCCGCGCTGCACGGCTCGCTCGGCCAGGCCTACTTGCGCGCCGGACGGCTGGAGAGCGCCCAGGCGCAACTCGAGGCGGCGTTGAAGCTCGCGCGCGCCGAGCGCCTCGCGCCGATTGCCGCCGCCGCGCTGAACGACCTCGGCCGCCTGCATGCCCTCGCCGGCCGCGCCGAGGAGGCCCAAAGGGCGTATGCCGAGTCGCTCGATCTTTCTCGAAAGGCAAATGCACCGCTGGTGTTCGCGGCTGCGGCGGGAAATATCGCCACGCCGGATGTGCTGGTCGAATCAGAATCAATGTTGAATAAAAGCATTTCCAGCAGGGAAAATGACTTTGCCCACATCCGCCTCGCCGAAGCCTGGGGCGATCGCAACCTCGAGCGCCGGCACGCGTTGCTGCGCGCGGCCTTCGAATCGGCCGAGCGGCGCAAGGATCTCGTCGCGCTGTCCTGGGCGGCGGGCCACCTGGGGGCGCTCTACGCCAGCGCGAATCGGGACGCCGAGGCGTTTTCGCTCACGCGCCGCGCTGTATTCGCGGCGCAGGAAGCGCACGCTGACGAGAGCCTCTACCGCTGGGGCTGGCAGTCCGCGCGATTGTTAGTAAAAAGCGGAGAGCACGAGGCCGCAATCGCCGCTTACCGGCGCTCGCTCAGCGCCCTCGCTGCGGTACGCCAGGACCTGATCCTCGAGCTGCGCGCCAATCGCCAGTCATGGCGCGACACCGTCGGGCCGCTCTACCTCGAGCTCGCCGACCAGCTGCTGCGCCGCGCGCCGGGCGAGACCCTGCCGCAGGAGCGCCTGCTCGAGGCGCGCGCGCTGGTCGAGCAGCTCAAGGCGGTCGAGCTGGAGGACTATTTCCAGGACGAGTGCGTCGCCGGCCAGCTCGCCAAGCAGAAGGACATCGGCAACATCGAGCCGCGCACCGCGGTGCTCTACCCCATCGTGCTGCCCGACCGGCTGGAGATGCTGATCGGCATCCGCGGCGGACTGCGCCAGGTGACGCTGCCGGTGAAGGCGGAGGCGCTGATCGCCGACGTGCACGAGTTCCGCCGCCGCCTGGAGAAGCGCACCACCAACCAGTACCTGCCCTATGCGCGGCGGCTGTACGCGTCGCTGATCGAGCCGCTCGAGCCGCTGCTCGCCGAAGTCGGCGCCGACACGGTGGTCTTCATTCCCGACGGTCCGCTGCGCGGCGTGCCGGTGGCGGCGCTGCATGACGGCAAGGGCTTCCTGGTCGAGCGCTTCGCCTTCGCCACCGCGCCGGGCCTGACGCTGGTCGAGCCGCAGTCGCTCGCGGAAAAGAAATCCCTGCAGGTGATGCTCTCCGGCATCACCGAGTCGGTGGACAACTTCCCGCCGCTGCCCTTCGTCGGCGACGAGCTGGCCGACCTGCAGACCATCTTCGCCGGCCAGAGCGTGCTGGTGGACCGCGAGTTCCGTGTCGCCAGCTTCGAGCAGCAGATGCGCAACAAGCCCTACTCGATCGTGCACATCGCCTCGCACGGCCAGTTCGACAGCGACCCGAAGAAAAGCTTTCTCCTCGCCTACGACGGGCGGCTCAGCATGGATGGCCTCGAGGGCGTGATGAAGCTCTCGCGCTTTCGCGACGAGCCGGTGGAGCTGCTGACGCTGTCGGCCTGCCGCACCGCGGCGGGCGATGACCGCGCGGCGCTCGGCATCGCCGGCGTGGCGGTCAAGGCCGGCGCGCGGAGCGCACTCGCCACGCTGTGGTACGTGAACGACCAGGCGTCGAGCCAGCTGGTCACCGATTTCTACCGGCGGCTGCGCGAGCCGGGCGCCTCGAAGGCCAAGGCCTTACAGGGCGCGCAGCGCGCCGTGCTCGCCGACGAGCGTTTCCAGCACCCGGGTTACTGGGCGCCGTTCCTCCTGATCGGCAACTGGCTCTGATGCGGCGCACGCCGTGGCGCGAGCGGCCTGCTTTCTACGCCGCCGCCCTGGCGGCGGCGGCCTTCCTCGCCGTGGCCGCGCCGCGCCAGCTTGGCGCGCTGCAGCCGCTGGAACTCGCGGTCTACGACCGCTGGCTTGCCGCGCGCGCAATCGCGCAGCCCAAGGACGAGCGCGTGGTGCTGGTCGGCGCGACCGAGGAGGACATCGCGCGCTTCGGCTGGCCGGCGAGCGACGCAACGCTTTTTGAAGTTACAAGAGCAATCTTTTCCCAGAAGCCGAGTGCGGTAGGCCTCGACATCTACCGCGACACGCCGCGCCCGCCCGGCAGCGAGCAGTTCAACAGCCTGGTCCGCGCGCTGCCGGATTTCGTCGCCGTGCGCAAGATCGGCACCGAGCGCGAGCCCGGCGTCGCCGGGCCGCCCGCGTTGAAGGGCACCGACAAGGTCGGCTTCGCCGACGTGGCGAACGACCCGGGCGGCATGGCGCGCCGCGGCATGCTGTTCCTGGACGACGACCAGGGCACGCAATTCTCCTTTCCGCTGCGCCTTGCGCTGCGCCGGCTCGCCGCCGACGGCATCGCGCCCGCGCCGGGCACGCCCGACCCGTCTCATGTGCGGCTGGGAAAAACCACCATCCCGCCCTTCGAGGAGAACGACGGCGGCTACTTCGGCGCGGACGCCGGCGGCTACCAGTTCATGCTCGATTTCGCCGGCGGCGCCGAGCCTTTCCGCCGCTACAGCTTCGGCCAGGTGCTCGACGGCGGCGCGCCGCCGGACGCCTTCCGCGGCAAGGTGGTGATCGTCGGCGTGACGGCGCCGAGCGTGAAGGATTCCTTCGAGACGCCGTTCGGCCGCGACGACGCCGCGCCCACCGTCTATGGCGTCACGCTGCACGGCCATGTCGTGGCGCAGCTCCTGCGCATGGCGCTCGACGGGAACAAGCCGCTTCGCTTCTTTCCCGACGGGGTCGAGCTCGCCTGGTTCGCGCTATGGTGCGCGCTCGGCGCGGCCGCGGGGCTCGTCGCCCACGGCCTCGGCCGCTTCGCGTTGCTCGCGCTGGCCGGCGTGGCGCTGAACCTGCTCGTCGCCTGGTTGCTGTTCCGCGCCGGCTTCTGGCTGCCGCTCTTTCCGCAGTCGGCGGGCTGGCTTGCGGCGCTCGCGCTGGTCACCGCCTACTCGCTGCACCTCGAGCGCACGCAGCGCGGCCAGCTGATGTCGATCTTCTCGCGCTACGTCGCCGCCGACATCGCCAACGACGTCTGGTCGCGCCGCGCGGAATTTCTCGAGTCGGGCGGGCGCCCGCGCCCGCAGAAGCTCATCGCCACGGTGCTGTTTTCCGATATCAAGGGCTTCACCGCGGTGGCCGAGAAGCTCGACGCCGCGGGGCTGATGGAGTGGCTCAACTCCTACATGGAGGCGATGGCCGGCCTGGTGATGAAGCACGGCGGCGTGGTGGACAAGTTCATCGGCGACGCAGTCATGGCGGTATTTGGAATTCCGGTGAAGAGAGAAAGCGAAGCGGAAATAGAACAGGATGCGAGGTCCGCCGCCCGCTGCGCCCTGGCGATGCGCGAGGATCTGGCGCGCTTCAACGCCGAGTGGGCGGCGAAGGGCCTGCCCGCCGTCGGCATCCGCGTCGGCATCTACACCGGCGAGTTGATCTCGGGCAGCCTCGGCTCCTCCGAGCGCATGGAGTACACGGTGATCGGCGACACGGTGAATACCGCCTCGCGGCTGGAGAGCTTCAAGCTGGCGCCGACCGAGGTGCCGCCGGAAGCGCTGGCCGAAGTAGAAAGAGAAGCGACCGACCGGGAAGGCGCCTGCCGCATCCTGGTCGGCGAGTCCACCGCCAGCCGCCTCGGACCCGGTTTTTCCCTGGTGCCGGTGGGCGAAGTACGGCTGAAAGGGAAAGACGTGCCGGTAAAGGTGTTCAGCTTGGTGGGGGTATCATAGGAGCATGAAAATTCCGGCCATCCTGCTCGCCTTGGCACTCGCCGTTCCGGCGGCGCTGGCGCAGGCACCGGCGAAGGACGACAAGGATTCCGCCAACAGCGCGCCGGTCTACACGCCGCCGCAGCGCGGCGCGCCGCAGCGGCGCGTGGGCGGCAGCTCGCGCGGCGTCGAAAGCGCCCTGCCGCGCGTGATCCTGCTGGTGCCCGACCACGTCGGCCTCACCGTGTCGGAGAACCCGCCGCTTTACTGGTACCTTTCCAAGCCGACCAGCGTGCGCGTCGAGGTGACGCTGATCGACGACAAGGGCGAAACGCCGCTTATCGAGTACTCCGTCAACGCGGCCAAGGGCCCGGCAGTGCACCGCATCGACCTCGCCGCCCACAAGGTGGCGCTCAAGCCCAACGTCACCTACCAGTGGTCGATCTCGGTGGTACCCAACCTGAGCGAGCGCTCGCTGGATGTCATGTCGGGCGGCGCATTGCGCCGTGTCGCCATGCCCGGGACGCTCGCCGCGCGCCGCGCCCAGCTCACCGACAAGGCGCAGCTCGCCCGCGCCTACGCCGCCGAGGGCATCTGGTACGACTCGATCGCGCTCTACTCCGAGCTGATCGACCAGAATCCCGGCGACAAGAAGCTGCGCGAAGCGCGCGCTTCGCTCCTCGAGCAGGTGGGGTTGCGCGAAGTGGCGGCCTACGACCGCCGCCCCGAGTAGTTCAGAAGTCCCAAGCTAGCTGGAACAGGAAATGCACGCCGCGGTCCTGCGGCGTTTCAGTCGGCGTCTGCAGCTTGTCGAACCCGTGCGCCTTGTAGACCTGCGCCAGCGCCCCGCGCCACGGCATCCAGCGCACGCCGATCCCCACCGAGGATAGCTGCGTCGGCTCGCCGCGGTGGTCGCGCGCCGCGCCGATATCGCCGAACACGGCGAACTCGACCGGCCCGCCCTCCCGCTCCGGCAGGGGCGCGAGCTTGCCGACTTCCTTGCGGTATTCGATCGAGCTCGCCCAGCCGTTGTCGCGCACCAGGGCGTTCTCGCGGTAGCCGCGCACGCTGCCCGAGCCGCCGAGGGCGAATTTCTCCGACGGCAGCAGCGCATCGCTCGCCTTCTGCCCATCGAAGCGCGCCACCAGCTGGCCCAAGTCGCCGGGCAGGCGCCGCGCGCCCTGCACCTGCGCAAGCCAGGTGCTGTAGCGCGAGTCGGGATCGCCGGTGGTGCTCTTGGTCGCGCCCAGGGTCGGCAGGCCATAGGTCCAGGCGAGGTGCGCGGCGAGCACCTGGGCCGCCGAGCGCTCGCTCCAGTCGGTCGCCAGGCGCATCGCCGTCAGCACGCTTTTGCCGTCGGGCTGGCCCGGCACGAAGGAAAACGGCTGGCCGAGCAGCGTGCTGGCGTTGCGACGGTGAACGAGCGTCGCTCCTACGTCCACTTCGCGCGGCACGCTCTTGTGCAGCGGGTGCACCAGGCCCACCTCGATGGCGTCGGAGTCGTTGCGGATGTCGATCTGGTCGAAGGGCGGCTCGACCACGTGAGACTCGGTGTGCTCGAGCTTGACCGTGAGCAGCGTATCCTGAGGCGACACTGGCAACGCCAGTGTCGCGGTGGTATCGCGCAGGCCCTTCGCCTCGCCCACGCGCAGGCCGAAGGACTCGCCGTGGCCGAATTCGTTGCGCAGGCTGCCGTTCAGCTCGCGGCGCGTGCCGCCCACGGCGGGCGAGCGGTTATTCGCGACCGAGACGCCAATGGTGCGCCGCTTCGCCTCGGCCACGTCCATCCGGAGTACCGCGTCGCCGGGCTGCGCTCCGGCGCCAAGCTCGCTGTTGATGCGTTCGATTTGCGGGTTCTGCAGCAGGAGCTGCATGCGCTCCTGCAGGCGCAGCACGTTGAGCGGCGGGCCGGCGCCTGGCGTTACCCGGCTGCGGATGAAGTCCGGGGCGAAGTTGTTCGCCCCGCCGACCTCGATCGCCGTCACGCGGCCCTCCACCACCTGGATCAGCACCGTGCCGTCGCCGATCGCCTGGTCCGGGATCACCGCTCCCGAGAAGAGGTAACCCGCGACCAGGTAGTGGCGCGTCACCGCAAGGCGGGCTTCTTCGAGCTCCTCGTTGCCGATCGGACGCCCGGTGAAGGGCGCGACGAGCGCCTGCAGTTCTGCCTCCGGAAAGGCGGTCGCGCCGGCGAACCGGAATCGTGTAACCACGAGTCGAATCGGAGCCGTCAGCCGGCCTTCAGGAACCGCGGGCGCCGGCGGCAGGACGAAAGGCAGCGGCTTTTCCTCGAGGAACCCGGGCAACTCCGGCCGCTCCGTCGTCCCTCGCTGGAGTGGAATCACCACCTGCGCGAGCGCGGGCCACGCGCAAACGAGCGCGAGCGCTGCTAAGCAACGTCCTGACATTCCCTTGCAATCCCCCGCGCGATGTGAATATGTCGGAGCACTTCGATGCGCCAAGTCATAGGCCGTATAGCATCAAGCTGCTAGATTCAGCAAACGGCGACAGCAGCATCGCTATGCAATGACGACATACGTCTACAACACCTTCCCGGCCTTCGTCGTGCTGCCGTTCGACGCGTCCAGGGACGTGCTCGACTTCTCCAGTTCAAACCTCAGCTCGTTCGCCCAGATCGTCATTGGCGACGACAACAACAACGGCAACAACAATAACAACGACGTCACCTTCCTCACCAGCACGCAATTCATCAAGCTGCGGATCGACGACCCGCAGCGCTTTACGGACGCGAATTTCATCCTGCCCGACGGCGGCAAGATATTGATCGGCGATAACGCCGCCACGGTCAGGGACGACGACCTCGCGAACACGCTGGTCGGCAGCAGCTTCAGCGACATGCTCGCGGGCCTTGGCGGCAACGACTCCATCAGCGCCGGCGCCGGCGACGATTTCATCATCATGTTCAGCGGCAACAACGACGACGTTGGTGCCGACACCATCGACGGCGGCACCGGATTCGACGTCATCGACTTCCGCAAGCTCGACCATAACGGCTTCCCGGCATCGCTGAACGTCAACCTCGCCGCGGGCAGCTATTCGATCACCTCGGTGACGGGGTTCGACTTGACGGGCACCCCGAACAGCTTCTCGACGGTGACGGGGGCCATCGTCACCGGCACGGTCGAGGCGGTAATCGGCGCGCACGGCAACGACACGCTGACGGGAGACGCCGCCCCCAACATGCTCGACGGCACCAAGGGCAACGACTCGATCAGCGGCGGCGCCGGCAACGACACGCTGTTCGGCGGCGAGGGCAACGACACCATCCTCGGCGGCGCCGGCGACGACGTCATGCGCGGCGGCTTTGGCATCGACAGCATGGACGGCGGCGATGGCAGCGACTTGTACGTCTACTCCATTGGCGAGCCGATCAACGACACCGGCACCACCGGGATCGACACCCAGCAAACCCCGCGCAGCGGATCGATCCAGACCGCCGGAGGCATCGAGAACCTCACGCTGGTCGGCAACATCGGTCCCGATTCCGGACAAGCCACCTTCGACGCCTTCTTCTCCGGCAATTTCGATGGCAACAACAACCCGTTCTTCGACATCGTCCCCGAGTTGATCGGCAACAACCTCAACAACGTCATCACCGGCAACGGCCGATTCAATTTCTTCATCGGCGCCGCCGGCAACGACACCTTCATCGGGGGCGGCGGCCTCGACATCGTCGAGTACGACTCGCCCATCAGCAGCATCGTGCCGGCGGGACCGTCGGGAATCACCGTCACCTTCACCGGCGGCGGCACCGGCAGCGCAGTGACGGCGGACATGGGAACCGATGTTTTCCAGGGCATTTCGGGCGTCGTCGGCTCGCGCTTCAATGACTCGATCAGCGGCGGTACCGGCGCGGACGACCAGATCCTGATCGGGTCGGGCGGCAATGACACGATTGTCGGCGGCGGCGGAAACGACACGCTGTTAGGCCTCCAAGGCAATGACTCTCTCGTCGGCGACA
This sequence comes from Burkholderiales bacterium, assembly GCA_036394595.1. Taxonomy (GTDB): domain Bacteria; phylum Pseudomonadota; class Gammaproteobacteria; order Burkholderiales; family SG8-39; genus SCGC-AG-212-J23. The sequence goes on from DASWEU010000163.1 coordinate 12,419, forward strand.
ACACAAGCAGCACGATCGTGGGAAGCACGCATGACGTCGTGTCCTACTTCGACTCCGAAACGGCCGTCATCGTCAATCTTTCCGCGACGAGCATCGTCGGCGGCGGCGGCACTATTACGGTCGTCGGCGGTACTGCGTACGACGGCACCGACATCGACGACAACACCGCCACCGGATTCCTGGGTGGGGTCGACACGTTGTCCAATATCGAGGACATCGCCGGCGGCACGTTCAACGACTTGCTCGTCGGCAGCGTCGTCGACAACCGGATCTGGGGCGGCGCGGGAAACGACACCATCGTCCCGGGCGAGGGCAACGACTCGATCGACGGCGGCAACGGCAATTTCGACTGGGTCTACTACAACACGAAGGCGGACGGCACAGCCGTCACCAGTGCCCTGATCATTAATCTCGCCGCCGACACCGCGAGCGGCGCGGACATCGGCAGCGACACGCTGAGCAACGTCGAATTCGTGCGCGGCGGCGATGGCGCCGATACCTTTACCGGCGGTAATCCCAGCCTCCAGCCGGGAATTTACTTCTGGAGCGCCCCCTCCGAAGGCTTCGAAGGCGGCAAGGGCGCCGACAGCGTAAGCGGCGCGGCCGGCGACGGCTGGTTCACCTCGCTTCGCTACAGTAACGACAACACCAATACCTTGGTCGGGGGGTCGGGCGGCGTCAGCGTCAACCTGGGCACCGGCACGGCGACTGACGGCTGGGGCTACACCGATACTTTCGTCAACATCGACGGCATCTGGGGATCGGCCGGCGCGGACACGCTCACCGGCGGCAGCAACAGCAAGAATTTCTTCGGCCAGCTCTACGAAGTATTCAACGGCGGAGCGGGCAGCGACGTCATCGACGGTGCCGGTGGCTTCGATCTCGTCGACTACATCGGCTCGCCTGGCGCGGTGGCCGTCAACCTGTCCGGCAACTCGATACTCGGCGGCGTTGCCAGCGTCTCCGGCGGCACGGCGCTCGATGGATTCGGCGGCGTCGACACCCTCTCGAACATCGAATGGATTCGTGGATCGACATTCGGCGGTGCCGGCGACACGCTGGTCGGCAACGGTGGCGACAACGTCTTCGAAGGCCTTCAGGGGAACGACGCGATCGTCGGCGGCGGCGGGAACGACCTGGTGCAGTACGTCCGTTCCTTTGGTGGCGTCACGGTCAATCTCTCGAACACTATCGTCGGCGCCAACGGCAGCACGCTGGCCGGCGGCACTGCGCTCGATGGCTTTGACAGCAACAGCTCGACGGGCGGCATCCAGTCCTACACCGATACGCTGGTAAGCATCACTGGCGCCATCGGCTCCGATTTCAGCGACTACTTCGTCGGCAATCCGGGTGGCAACAACTACTTCGACGGTCGCGGCGGGGTGCACGAATCCACGCTGGCCTTCACCGACAGCGACACGGTCGACTACGGCCAGGGGGGCTATACCGGCCCCATCTCGCTGACGGGCGGGACGACGGCAACGCACTTCGACTCGATAGGGCCTCACACCGACACGCTGATCAATATCGAGGCGGTCTACGGAGCCATTCAGTCCGACAGTCTCCAGGGAAGCGACACCTCGCTTCAATACACGGGGCTGTTCACCGACCGCAGCGAGCGCTTCCGAGGCAACGGCGGCAACGACACCATCGACGGCGGGAATAACGCCTGGGGCAACAACGACACCGCCGATTACTCGAATAATCCGAGCGCTAATCCGATATTCGTCGACCTTGGGAGCGGAACCGCGCAAGACGGTTTCCTCGGCGTCGACACATTGATCAACATCGACGGCGTCAATGGCGGGGCGGGCGACGACTTGCTGCAAGGCGGTAGCAACAGCCGCGCGTTCAGCGGCTCGTTTGTCGAGACGTTCCGCGGCGGCGCCGGCAACGACACCATCTACGGCAACGACGGCTATAACGTCGCCGACTATTCTCTCGCCGGCAGCAGCGTCAACGCCAACCTTGGCAGCGGTAACAGTTTTGGGAGCGGAGGCGGCACCGCTAGCGATGGCCAGGGCGGCACCGACCTGCTCTTCAATATCGACGAGCTGCGTGGCGGGCAGTCCAACGACAACCTAGTCGGCGGCGGCGACAACGGCAACCGCGAAGTGTTCCGCGGCAACGCCGGCAACGATTTTATCGATGGCAAGGACGGCCTCGACCTCGCCTCCTACGTCAGCTCGCCGAACGCGGTGTACGTGGACACCGGCCGCGGCACCGCGCTCGACGGCTGGGGCACGACCGACAACCTGGCGAACATCGAGGGCGCAATCGGCTCGGACTTCAACGACACCCTGATTGGCGGCCTCAACTCGAATGGAGACGAAGGCGATTGGCAGGTATTCGAAGGCCGCGCCGGCAACGACGTCATCGACGGCGCGGACGGCTTCGTCAGCGGCATTCCGGGCGTCGTCGACAACGGCCTTGACGCGTCGGAATACCGCAATGCGCCGAGTGCGGTCATCGTTAACATGGCAACCGGGGTCGCGCAGGACGGCTACGGCACTACTGACACGCTGATCGGCATCGAGATCGCGGTCGGCTCGCGCTTCGGCGACACGCTGATCGGCGGCAACGCTGCGCACGACCATTTCGAGGGCTTCACGGGCCGCGCCGGCAACGACTCCTTCGTCGGCGGCACGGGCGACGACTGGCTGATCTACGACGAAGACCAGCAGGGCGTCGTCATCAACATGTCCGCGTCCTCAATCGTCGTCGGCGCGAACACCATCCTGGGCGGAACCGCGCTCGACGGCTGGGACAGCGACTTCAACGATTCGAATGGCGTCCAACCGGGCACCGACACGTTTACCGGCATGGAGCACGTGATCGGATCGGAATTCAACGACCTGATCGTCGGCTCGGCGACCGGCAACTTCCTGCACGGCAACAACGGCAGCGACACCCTACGCGGCGGTGGCGGCGACGACACGCTCGACGGCGGCGACCCCAATTCCAACGGTTTCGTCGAATCGACGGATACCGATTTTGCCGACTACAGCACGACCGCGAACGCGGTGACCGTCGACCTCGCCGCCCACCTGGCGCTCGCCGGAGCAGATGGCAACGACGTGCTGACCAACATCAACGGCGTTCTCGGGTCGGTCCAGTCGGACACGCTGCTGGGCAGCGCCGGCAACGACGTCTTCCAGGGTGGCGCAGGCAACGACTCGATCGACGGCGGCGCGGGCAGCGACTGGGTGGGCTACGGCAACGCCGCCTCAGGCGTGATCGTCGACCTGGCGAACCAGGCCGCATCCGACGGACTGGGCGGAACCGACAGCCTGAATTCCATCGAAAACGTCCGCGGCGGCGACTTCGACGACTCGCTGTCCGGCAGCTCCGGCGACAACGTCTTCGACCCCGGTCTCGGCGACGACACCATCATCTCCGGCGTCAACAGCGGCTTCGACACCCTCACCTACAAGCACGCCTCCGGCGGCGTGTCGATTAGCCTTGGCCTGACCTCGGGAACCATCATCGGCGCCGCGGGCACCGATTCCCTGTCGGGCACGGTCGGCGAGGTCGATGGCTCGAAATTCGCGGACACCATCAACAGCACGGTGGATCCGGGCCTGCGACAGTACATCCAGGGCAACGGCGGCGCGGACTCCATCACCGGCGATACCAGCGACGGCGGCCTGTCGATCCTGTCGTTCAAGGACGACAACTATTTCTACAACATCGATTTTTCGAATTACGGCGGCACCAATACGGTTCTGCAGCAGGACGGCAGCACCCTGACCTTCATCGGCATCGACGGCGTGGTCGGCGGGCAGCAGAACGATTCACTGACCGGCGGTGCGGGTAACGACTACTTCGAG
>DASWEU010000164.1:0-3777 GCA_036394595.1 Burkholderiales bacterium
CGGTGGCCGAGTAGAAATCATCGGCGGTCATCACGCCCATGGAGGAGAGCTGCTCGATATGGCAGTGGCTGTCGATGCCGCCGGGAAGCACCAGCTTGCCGCTGGCGTCGATGACGCGCCTGGCGTTGAGACCGGCACCGATCTCGGCGACGCGCTCGCCGGCGATACCCACGTCGGCGCGAAACGTCTGCTCCGCAGTGGCGACCGTGCCGCCACGGATCACGAGATCGAGGCCCATGCGCGGATTTTCCTATATTCGGAGTGCGATCGCGTCGCCGGGCGCGGCCATGAAGGCACTGCTTACCGAAGGGGTCTCGATGCAGTTCGCACTGCGCTGCAAGGGCGTCGGAGAGGAGTTGCCCGCTGCACGGCGGCAACTGAAGATGGTCCTTCCGGCAGAGCGCAAGACTTCTCGGGTGCCGCAAGTCAGTCTCGATTAGCGAAAGCGGGCGCTGTCGGGTTTTTCCCGCTTGACGCCCCTCGGGGCGGGCGATAAATTTTTGGTCTCGAAAATTTTTGTGCCGCCGCTTCCATGACTACGCTCTCGGCGACTCAAAACCTGATTCTGGCCGCGCTGCCGCGGGCCGACTACGGGCAGCTGCTGCCGCAGCTTGACCTCGTGGAAATGGATTTGGGGCATTCGCTCTACGAATCGGGCGGGCAGCTCCAGTACGTGCATTTCCCGGTCGAGGGCATCGTGTCCCTGCTGTACGTCACCGCGGGCGGCAATTCGGCCGAGCTCGCCGTGGTCGGCTGCGAGGGCATGATCGGCGTGTCGCTCTTCATGGGCGGCGAGACCACGCCGAACCGGGCAGTGGTGCAGAGTGCCTGCCGGGCGTATCGCCTCCCGGCGCAGGCGTTGAAAGCCAGGTTTGCCGAAGGCGGTGCCCTGCAGCTCATCCTGCTCAAGTTCACCCAGGCGCTCATTACCCAGATCTCGCAGACCGCGGTGTGCAATCTGCACCATTCGGTGGACCAGCAATTGTGCCGCTGGCTGCTCCTCAGCCTGGACCGCCTGCCGCAGAACCAGCTGCAGATGACGCAGGAGCTGATCGCCAACATGCTGGGTGTGCGTCGCCAGGGCGTCACCAAGTCTGCGGGCAAGCTCGAGCAAGCCGGCCTGATCCGCTACAGCCGCGGTCTGATTACGGTGCTCGATCGGCCGGGGCTCGAGCAACGCGTTTGCGAATGCTATGCCGTAGTGAAGCGCGAGACCGAGCGCTTGCTGCCCCAGCCAGCGCCGAAATAGCTGCGCTCGGCTAGGCCCGCGCTTCGGCTTGCAGTCGCGGCAGGTGCGCGCTGAATACCGTGCCGTCCTCGTCCGAAGACTCGGCCACCATGGTGCCGTCGTGCATGGCGACGATCTCGTGCGCGATGTAGAGCCCGAGGCCCAGACTGGTGACGGGGCTCTCCTCCTCGGTCTGTCCCGAGGGAATTTGCACCAGCGGGTTGAAGATCACCTGGAGCTGGTCCGCAGGAATCCGGCGGCCGTAGTTCCTAACCTGCACCGTGATCTTGTCGGCTTCCCCTTGGGCGGAGAGCGTGATCGGCTGGTTCCTCGCGCCGTGCTGTACGGCGTTGTTCAGGAGGTTGGACAGCACCTGTTGCAGGCGCTCGGAGTCGAACTGCCCCTCGAGCTCGCCCGAAGTCTCGAGCCTGAAGATCCTTTCCGGATGTGCCGCTCGTACTTCATCGAAGACGATGGCGCAAATCTGCTCCATGTTCACCGCTTCCGGCGATACAGGGATGGCGCGGCCCAGCCGTGTCCTCGTGTATTCCAGGAGATCCCGGATCATTGAGTTCATCTTGGCGGAGCTGCGAGTGATGCGCCTCGCGGCATCCAGGGCCGCGCCGGTCGGCAGCAGGCCGGGGCTCGCGAGGTACAGCCCTGAGTTCGCGATCGCCGAGAGCGGGCTGCGCAGGTCGTGGCCCAGGATCGCGAGGAACGTGTCCCGCGAGCGCGCCACTTCATTGGAATAGTTGGCGATCGATTCGGCCAGCGCCTGGTCGATCGCTTCGTTGAAGCGCGTCATCTCGTAGAGCGCGTTATCGCCGGACACGCCGCGCTTGAGCCACAGCCGCAGCACGCTCGCCCGCAGGGCGCGGAACTCCGCGGCGAGCTGGCGCAGATCGAAGCCGGCGAGATAGCGCAGCGCGCCGTGCGTCATGGCGGCGGTTCTCGTCGACTCGGCAATTCGCACATAGCCTTTCGACTTGTAGGCCTGCTCGAGATCGGTCTGGCCCTCCTCGATATCCTGCGCGATGGCCTGCAGGATCTGCGTCGCGTGGTCGCGCAATGCGAGCGACGTCATGGTCTGACCCGGCGCGAGCAGCGAAGTGGCGAACGCCTCCCACTCGATGAGGATCTCTTCAAGGTTCTCGGTGATGAACTGCGCCAGTCTCATTGCATTACCCTTGTGTGAGGAACGTCCGGTTGATCCGTCTAATTTGTACTGGCGACCGCGACCGCGGTCTGTCCGGTAACGGACGCACGCATTTGTTTCTCATCGACGCCGTATCTCTTTGTCCGGAAGCCGACTGCGCACGAGATCGAGGGGGCAGGGCCGGACTTTCTATAATTCAGCGGTCATCCAAGGGGAGGGCATGGAAATGGAAAAGACCGCACCGCGGCTGCTGATTCCGCAGCTCAAGTCATTTTACGAATGGGCGGAGCCGATTTCCTGGCTGCTGATCCGGCTCACCGTCGGCCTGATGATCATCCCGCACGGCTGGCCGAAGCTGATGATGGGCGTGCAGGCAACCGCAAATATGGCGCTGGTGAAGCGCGGCATCGCACCCGCCGAGCCGCTGGCCATAGCGCTGATCACCCTCGAGACGCTGGGTGGGCTTTGCGTGGCGCTCGGCCTCTTCACCCGCTTCTGGGCCGCGGCGATCACCATCGAGATGTCGGTGATCGTCTACCACCACCTGCCGAAGTTCGGCTGGGGCCAGGGGGGCTACGAGTACCCGCTGATGTGGGGCCTGGTGATGTTCGCCATCGCGCTGCGCGGCGGCGGGCCGTACTCGCTCGACCGCCTGATCGGCCGCGAGCTATAGCAGTCCCGGCGGCAGGTTCCTGAAGGGCAGGGCGGCGAGATCCGCCGCCGCCGGCCCCGGCGTGTCCACCTCGACGATCGGATCGAACAGCGCACCGAACGCAGCGCGGAAATGATTCTTCGCCTTGGCGCAGACCAGATCGACCCGGGCGAAGTCGATAGCGTGGATGCGGAAGTACTGCGGATCGTTAGGGGCCAGGCATGCTGCGGTCACGATCACGCGCAGGTTGCCTGCCCGCAACACCGCGGTGCGCCCCAGGTTGACGTCGAGTCCGCGTTCCATGGGTCCGGCGTTGCGAAACCAGCCGTCGGTGACGCGCTCGACCTCCACGTCGAGCACCACCGGCGGCCCCCACGTCGCAGAAAGCCGCCCGCCCAGTTCCACCCGCATCCGCGCGCCTGGGTCGCAGCGCGCGACGAGGTCCGGATCCCAGAAGAACGCGAATAGCGAACGATGCTGGGTGCCGTGCGCCATCAGCGCTCGCAACAGGCCGGTGCTGTCGCCCAGACCGCCGGAGAGCGGGTTGTCGGACGGCTCGATGATCGCCGCCGGTTTGCTGGTCCGGATGAGATTCGCGAACGCCTGCTCGGGCGTCGGTAGCTGCGCGGCGAAGCGGGCGCGGCGCCGGTACATCTCCTTCGCCAAACCGGCAGCGACCACTTGCGCCGCCTGGCGATCGCCGTCCGCAGTCACCGAGACTGACGCGCCGGCGCACGGCGT
>DASWEU010000165.1:0-19497 GCA_036394595.1 Burkholderiales bacterium
GCAGGCGAGCCGGCCCTTTTCGCCAAGTAGCGCGCCGCGGTCGAACACCCACTGCACCAGGCCGTCGGCCAGGCCGATCATCGGAAAAGGCAGGCGGACTTCCGCCGCATATTGCAGATAGCAGGTGTAGATCGGCTGGTAGGTGAAGTCGCAAGTGGCTTCCGGCAGCAGGTTCTTGAGCTGGTGGGGACCGACCGCGACGATTACCGATGAATACTGTTTTTTCAGTTCTTGAATATTCTCAACGGTGGTTCGAAGGCGAATTTCGCCGCCATGACGGTGGACGAATTGCATCGCCGGCTCGGGAAATAATCGCGAAAGGTCCACGCGCGGCAATAGCAGGTCACTGGCCCCGGGCGCGCCGCCGAGGGTGTCGCGTAGCGTCGCGAGGAAGCGTTTCGCCGACGCCTGCTCCGGCGGCGTGTTGAGCGCGGAGACGCATAGCGGCCGCCACAAGTAGTGGCCGATCATGCCGTCCTGCTGAAAGCGGACCAGCAATTCCTTGACGGAGATATCCCGGGAGAGGCGAAAATCGCTCCGGCGCAAGGACAACATGAAACGCGCGGCGCCGACCCGCTCGGAAAACGAAATGCCTCTGGCCAGCATCAATCCCAGCAGCAGGCCGAGGGGCGATGGCAGCCATCGCGAGCGGAGGCGGAAATTCCTGGCGTAGCGGATTTCCAGCGGTACGCGCAGCAAAGCGTCTTCGGGCACGCCGACCGTGCGCATCAGGCGGAACAGCTCGGTGTAGGCGCCAACGAGGATATGCTGGCCGTTGTCGAGTTCGCGGCCTTCGGTTTTCACGCGGCGGGCGCGACCTCCCGGCACGGGTCCCGACTCGAATACGGTGACCGGAATACCGCGTGATGCCAGCGTTACCGCGGCGGCCATTCCGGCGTATCCGGCTCCGACGACTGCTACGCGCTGACCCATGTCTTCCAGGCAATCCAGAATTTTCGCAGCGGCGTCAGCGAAATGCGCTGCGTCAGCACGCGAAAGCCGTCGCGCTCGATCTCGTCGAGCAGCGTGCGGTAGATCGCCGCCATGATCAGCCCGGCGCGCTGCGCCTTGCGGTCTTCCGCCGGCAGCGCACTGAACGCATTGTCGTAGTAACTCCTGGCGCGCTCGAATTCGAATTTCATCAACTGCTCGAATTCCGGCGTCTGCCTGCCCTGCAGGATGTCGGCGGCGGTGACGCCGAAGCGCTTCAGGTCCTCCATCGGCAGGTAAATGCGGTTGTTGCGCGCGTCCTCGCCGACGTCGCGGATGATGTTGGTGAGCTGGAAGGCGATGCCGAGGTTTTTCGCGTAGTCGAGCGTGCGCGCGTCGCGGTAGCCGAAGATGCCGGCGGCAAGCAAGCCCACCACACCCGCCACCCGGTAGCAGTAGCGCTCGAGCCCCGTCCAGTCGAGATAGCGCGATTGGGTGAGATCCATTTCCATGCCGTCGATGATCTCCAGCAGCTGCTTTTCTTCGATGCGGTATTTCTGTTTAAGAGGAAGCAGCGCCTTCGTCACGGGGTGCAGCGGATTGCCTGCAGCCAAATTCGCCACTTCGGCGCGCCACCAGGCGAGCTTGGGCGCCGCAACCTGCGCGTCGAGACCCTCGTCGACGATGTCGTCCACCTCGCGGCAGTAGGCGTAGAGCGCGGTGATGGCGCGCCGGCGCTCCGCCGGCAGGAACAGGAACGAGTAATAGAAGCTCGAACCGCTGCCCGCGGCCTTCTGCTGGCAATACTCGTCCGGCGTCATAGCGCGCGCAGCAGCAGCAGCGGCCAGTCGAAGGCGCCAAGCACCGGTCGGCGGCGGAAGACGTCGTAGCCGGCGCTCTGGATCTTGTCGAGGACGCGCAGGCCGCCCTGCACGGTGGCGCGGATCTCGAGCCCGATGCGGCCGGGGAGGGCGCGGCCGAGCGGCGCACCTTCGAGCATGAGCTTCCTCGTTCTTTCAACCTGAAATGCCATCAGCCTGCGCCAGGAATCGTCTGCCGTTTTCTCTCGCAGATGCTGTTCCGCCACGCCGAACTGCGCCATCTCGTCCAGCGGCAGGTAGACGCGATTGTCCTTGACGAAATCGACGTCGACGTCCTGCCAGAAATTGATGAGCTGCAGCGACGAGCAGATCGCGTCCGAGCGCCGCAGCTCCGTTTCAGACGTGCGTTTGAACAAGTGCAGCAGCAGCCGCCCGACCGGGTTGGCTGAGCGCCGGCAGTAGTCGAGCACCTCGGCGTAATTCGCATAGCGCTTCTTCGTCACGTCCTGCGCGAAGGCGTCGATCAGATCATCGAAGGGCTGCAGAGGCAGGCGGTGCTCCCGGACGATGCGATGAAGGTCGGCGAAAAGCGGGATTTTCGTCGACGAAAGATTCTTCAGCTCATGATGAAAGGCAGCCAGCTTCTCCAGCCGCGTGGCCGGCGGATCGTTGCCTTCGTCGGCGAAGTCATCGGCGCTGCGGGCGAAGCGGTAGATCACCTCGACCGGGCCCCGCAACGGGGCCGGAAGAAGCAGCGACGCCACCGGGAAGTTCTCGTAATGGCCGACCGACACGCGAAGGTATAATACGTTGTTTTTATCCCGCTTTTTCAGGCGAGGGTGGCGGAATTGGCAGACGCACCGGATTTAGGTTCCGGCGCCGCAAGGCTTGTGGGTTCGAGTCCCACCCTTCGCACCATTTCCCGGCTCGGGCGGACAACGGAAAGCGAAGGGAATGGCTAACGTGGAGAACCTAGGGACGCTCGAGCGGCGCGTGTCGATGACGCTGCCGGCGGCCGATATCGAGCGCCAGGTCGGCGAGCGGCTCAAGCAGCTTGCACGCAACGTGCGCATGCCGGGCTTTCGGCCGGGCAAGGTGCCGATGAAGCTGGTGACGCAGACCTACGGCCCGCAGGTGCGCAGCGAGGTGCTGACTGATGCGGTGCAGAAGTCGTTCACCGACGCGGTGAAGGAAGCGAGGCTGCGCGTCGCCGGCCACCCGCGCATCGAGAAGAAGGACGGCGGCGACGAGCGCTCGCTTGAATTCAGCGCCACCTTCGAGATCTATCCGGAGGTGAAGGTGGGCGACCTGTCCGGCGCCACCATCGAGCGGCCGCGCGTGAGCGTCGACGATGCCGCCGTCGAGCGTACCATCGAGGTGCTGCGCAAGCAGCGCACGCGCTACGTCGAGGCGGCGCGCGCCGCGGCGGACGCCGACCGCGTCACGGTCGACTTCCGCGGCAGTATCGGCGGCCAGCCCTTCGAGGGCGGTGTGGCCGAGAATTTCGCCTTCCTGCTCGGCGAGGGCCGCATGCTGCCGGAGTTCGAGGCGGCGGCGCGCGGCATGAGCGCGGGCGAGGAGAAGACCTTCGAGCTGAAGTTTCCAGACGACTATCACGGCAAGGAAGTCGCGGGCAAAGCGGCTTCGTTTGTTCTCCTGCTCAAAAAAGTCGACGCACCGCAGCTGCCGGCGCTCGATGCCGAGTTCGCGAAATCCCTCGGCGTCGCCGACGGCGACATCGCGCGCATGCGCGTCGAGGTGCGCGGCAACGTCGAGCGCGAGGTGGCCAAGCGCGTCGAGGCGCGCGTCAAGAGCCAGGTGCTGCAGGCGCTGCTCGACGCCACGCCGCTCGAGCTGCCGAAGTCGCTGATCGAGATGGAGGCGCGCGAGCTCACCGCGCGCGCCGCCGCCGACCTGCAGGCGCGCGGCATGAAGCCCGAGCAGCTGCCGGCGCTCAACCCGGCGGCGTTCGAGGACACGGCAAAACGGCGCGTCGCGCTCGGCTTGCTGATCGGCGAGCTGGCGCGCAGCGAAGGCCTGCAGCCCAAGCCCGCCGAAGTGCGCGCGCTGGTCGACCAGGAGGCGCAAACCTACGAGAGTCCGGCCGAGGTAGTAAAATGGTTCTACATGCAGCCGGAACGACTGTCGGAAATGGAAGGCGTGGCGCTCGAGGCGAACGTGGTGAAGTGGGCGCTTTCGAAAGCCAAGGTCGTCGACAAGGACATGCCGTTCGACGAGCTGATGGGCAACGCATGAACTGGAACAACGCCATGGCGGACGTCAACGACCTCGGCCTGATCCCGATGGTCATCGAGCAGTCGGGGCGCGGCGAGCGCGCCTACGACATCTATTCGCGCCTGCTGAAGGAGCGCGTCGTCTTCCTGGTCGGGCCGGTCACCGAGATCACCGCCAACCTGATCGTGGCGCAGCTGTTGTTCCTCGAGTCGGAGAACCCCGACAAGGACATCCATTTCTACATCAATTCGCCCGGCGGCTCGGTATCGGCGGGACTGGCGATCTACGACACCATGCAGTTCATCAAGCCCGACGTGTCGACGCTGTGCGTCGGGCAGGCGGCCAGCATGGGTGCGCTGCTGCTCGCCGCCGGCGACAAGGACAAGCGCTTCGCACTGCCCAATTCGCGCGTCATGATCCACCAGCCGATGGGCGGCTTCCAGGGCCAGGCCACCGACATCGAGATTCACGCCAAGGAAATCCTGTTCCTGCGCGGGCGCTTGAACGAGATCCTCGCCAAGCACACCGGCAAGGCGATCGAGGCCATCTCCCATGACACGGAACGCGACTTTTTCATGGGATCCGAAGACGCGGTAAAGTACGGCATTGTCGACAAGGTCCTGACCATGAGGGAAAACACCTAATGCTGCGGGAGAACGTCTAACCCATGTCGGAGAAATCGACCGCGGGCGAGAAGCTGCTGTACTGCTCCTTCTGCGGCAAGAGCCAGCACGAGGTGAGGAAGCTGATCGCCGGCCCGTCGGTGTTCATCTGCGACGAGTGCATCGAACTGTGCAACGACATCATCCGCGAGGAGACCGCCTCGGACAAAGGCGGCAAGGGCGCCAAGTCCGACCTGCCGACGCCGCGCGAGATCCGCAATATCCTCGATTCCTACGTTATCGGCCAGGACCAGGCGAAGAAGATCCTGTCGGTCGCGGTCTACAACCACTACAAGCGGCTCAAGCACCTGTCGAAGAACGACGAGGTCGAGCTCGCCAAATCGAACATCCTGTTGATCGGCCCGACCGGTTCGGGCAAGACGCTGCTCGCGCAAACCCTGGCCAGATTATTGAATGTTCCTTTCGTCATCGCGGATGCGACCACCCTGACCGAAGCCGGCTACGTCGGCGAGGACGTCGAGAACATCATCCAGAAGCTGCTGCAGAACTGCGACTACGACGTCGACAAGGCGAAGCGCGGCATCGTCTACATCGACGAGATCGACAAGATCTCGCGCAAGTCCGACAACCCCTCGATCACGCGCGACGTCTCGGGCGAGGGCGTGCAGCAGGCGCTGTTGAAGCTGGTCGAGGGCACCATCGCCTCGGTGCCGCCGCAGGGCGGGCGCAAGCACCCCAACCAGGACTTCGTCCAGGTCGACACCACCAACATCCTGTTCGTCTGCGGCGGCGCGTTCGACGGCCTGGAGAAGATCGTGCGCAACCGCACCGAGAAGACCGGCATCGGCTTCGGCGCCGAGGTGAAGAGCCCGAAGAACTCCAAGGCCACCTACGACCTGCTGAAGAACGTCGAGCCCGAGGACCTGATCAAGTACGGGCTGATCCCCGAGTTCGTCGGCCGGCTGCCGGTGCTGGCGACCCTCGAGGAGCTCGACGAGAGCGCGCTGATCCAGATCCTGACCGAGCCGAAGAACGCGCTGATCAAGCAGTACCAGCGCCTGTTCCTGATGGAAGGCGTGGAGCTCGAGATTCGCACGCCGGCGCTCGGCGCGGTGGCCAAGCGCGCGCTGGCGCGCAAGACCGGCGCGCGCGGCCTGCGCTCGATCCTCGAGACGGTGCTGCTCGACACGATGTACGAGCTGCCGACACTCGAGAACGTCAGCAAGGTCGTGGTCGACGAGCAGATGATCTCTGCCGACGGCAAGCCGCTGCTCATCTATTCGGACAGCCAGAAGGTTGCCGGCAGCTCGGGCTAGCAGGCAGCAACAACTCCTTACCGTTTGTGCGTTGCGGTACCCGCTCCATGCGTGTAGGCTTTGGCTATTGATTTTCCGTGGGGAACCCGCAAGTAGGGCGGGCACTCAAACCCATTAAGAGGTCACGCGAAAGGTCACGCCAAGATGTCCGAGACGCCGACACCCGCCGAAATCATCCAGTACCCCCTGTTGCCCCTGCGGGACGTAGTGGTATTCCCGCACATGGTGATCCCCCTGTTCGTCGGCCGGCCGAAGTCCATCAAGGCGATGGAAACGGCAATGGAAGCGGGCAAGTCGATCCTGCTGGTGGCGCAGCGCCTGGCGACCAAGGACGACCCGGTCGCCGATGACATGTATTCCATCGGCTGCGTTTCCAACATCCTGCAGATGCTCAAGCTGCCCGACGGCACGGTGAAGGTGCTGGTGGAGGGCGGCACGCGCGCGCGCGTGCGCGAGATCACCGACCTGCGCACGCACTGGGTGGCGGAGGCGGTGGCGGTGCCGGCGGAACCCGCGCCCGCCGCCGAGGTCGAGGCGATGCGCCGCGCGCTGCTTTCCGCTTTCGACCAATACGTCAAGCTGAACAAGAAGATCCCGCCCGAGATCCTCACTTCGCTCTCCGGCATCGACGAGGCCGGGCGGCTGGCCGACACGGTGGCGGCGCACCTGCCGCTCAAGCTCGAGCAGAAGCAGCAGGTGCTGGAGATGTTCGACGTCAAGAGCCGGCTGGAGCACCTGCTGTCGCAGCTCGAGGCCGAGATCGACATCCTGCAGGTGGAAAAGCGCATTCGCGGGCGCGTCAAGCGCCAAATGGAGAAAAGCCAGCGCGAGTACTACCTCAACGAGCAGGTCAAGGCGATCCAGAAGGAGCTCGGCGAGGGCGAAGAGGGCGCCGACCTCGAGGAAATGGAGAAGCGCATCCGCAAGGCGCACATGCCCAAGGAAGCGCGCAAGAAGGCCGAGTCCGAGCTGAAGAAGCTCAAGCTCATGTCGCCCATGTCGGCCGAGGCCACCGTGGTGCGCAACTACATCGACACCCTGCTCAACCTGCCCTGGAAGAAGAAGTCGAAGATCTCCAAGGACATCAAGGCGGCGCAGGAAATTCTCGACAAGGACCACTACGGCCTGGAGAAGGTGAAGGAACGCATCGTCGAGTACCTGGCGGTGCAGACGCGCGTCGACAAGATGAAGGCGCCGATCCTGTGCCTGGTGGGTGCGCCGGGCGTGGGCAAGACCTCGCTCGGCCAGTCGATTGCCCGCGCCACCAACCGCAAGTTCGTGCGCATGTCGCTCGGCGGTGTGCGCGATGAGGCCGAGATCCGCGGCCACCGCCGCACCTACATCGGCTCGATGCCGGGCAAGATCCTGCAGAACATGTCCAAGGTGCAGGTCAAGAACCCGCTGTTCCTGCTCGACGAGGTCGACAAGATGGGCATGGACTGGCGCGGCGACCCGACCAGCGCGCTGCTCGAAGTGCTTGACCCGGAGCAGAACCACACCTTCACCGATCACTACATCGAGGTGGAGTACGACCTGTCCGAGGTGATGTTCGTCGCCACGGCCAATACGCTCAACATCCCGGCTCCGCTGCTCGACCGCATGGAAGTGATTCGCCTCTCGGGCTACACCGAGGACGAGAAGGTGAACATCGCCATCAAGTACCTGCTGCCCAAGCAGAAGACCAACAACGGGCTCAAGGACGGCGAACTGACGGTGTCCGAGCCGGCGGTGCGCGACATCGTGCGCTACTACACGCGCGAGGCCGGCGTGCGCGCGCTCGAACGCGAGGTGTCCAAGATCTGCCGCAAGGCCGTCAAGCAGCTGCTGACCGACAAGCAGGACAAGCCGGAAGCCAAGGCGCACCGCATCGCGGTCACGCCGAAGAGCCTCGACAAGTTTCTCGGCGTGCGCAAGTTCAGCTTCGGCATGGCGGAGAAACAGAACCAGGTCGGCCAGGTCACGGGGCTGGCCTGGACCGAGGTCGGCGGCGAGCTGCTTACCATCGAGACGGTGACCATGCCGGGCAAGGGCAAGACCATCACCACCGGCAAGCTGGGCGAGGTGATGCAGGAGTCGATCCAGGCGGCGCTGTCGGTGGTGCGCAACCGCTCGCGCAAGCTGGGCGTGAAGGAGGACTTCTACCAGAAGAACGACATCCACATCCACCTGCCCGAGGGCGCGACGCCGAAGGACGGCCCGAGCGCCGGCATCGGCATCGTCACCTCGATGGTGTCGATGCTCACCGGCATCCCGGTGCGCGCGGATGTCGCCATGACCGGCGAGATCACGCTGCGTGGCGAGGTGCTGCAGATCGGCGGCCTGAAGGAGAAGCTGCTGGCGGCGCACCGCGGCGGCATCAAGACGGTGCTGATCCCGGAAGAGAATGTCAAGGACCTGGTCGACATCCCGGACAACGTGAAGAACAAGCTCGAGATCACGCCGGTGAAGTGGATCGACAAGGTGCTGGAGATCGCGCTCGAGCGCCAGCCGCAGCCGCTGCCCGAGCCCGAAGACTCGCCGGCCATGCCGCCGAAGCCCGACGACCAGACCGGCGCCGTCACCACTCACTAGTATTGGTTTGAACAAAGCCGATTTGATCGAGCAGATCGCGCAGGCGGCCGAGATTTCCAAGTCGGCCGCCGAGCGCTCGATCGACGCGCTGGTGGGCGCGGTGAAAACGAGCCTGCGCAAGGACGAGGCCCTGACGCTGGTCGGTTTCGGCACCTTCTACGCCGCCAAGCGCAAGGCGCGCACCGGGCGCAACCCGCGCACCGGCGCGGCGATCAGCATCCAGGCCGCGCGCCTGCCCAAGTTCCGCGCTGGCAAGGCCCTGAAGGACGCGATAAACTAGCGCCCCTTTTCAGTTTGGGGTGCTTAGCTCAGCTGGTAGAGCGTCGCCCTTACAAGGCGAATGTCGGCGGTTCGATCCCGTCAGCACCCACCAGGAATCCGAAGCACAGAAGGAGCGGTAGTTCAGTTGGTTAGAATACCGGCCTGTCACGCCGGGGGTCGCGGGTTCGAGTCCCGTCCGCTCCGCCAACCACCGAAGGACGATCCGCATGCGCGGGCTGCTGTTGGTTCTGCTGCTGGCGGGCTGCAGCTCGCCGCGCGAACTGGTCCACGAGAAGGGTGTCTCACCGGAGCAGTTCCAGAAGGACAAGCGCGAATGTACCGCCAGCGCCGACAGGGCGGCCGCCATGGACCCGCTGCGCACGCCGCGTGAAAAGAGCCAGGTGCGGAATCGGGTTATGCTGGATTGTCTGCGCGGCCGGGGTTACGACCTGAAGAACTAGCCATGTTCGATTTCGTCCAGAACTATAAGCGGGTCATCCAGGTGTTCCTGGGGCTGATCGCGATCACCTTCGCGACCTGGGGCATCGAGTCGTATACGCGCATCGTCGGCGGACGCGACACGGTGGCGACGGTGAACGGCGCCGACATCTCGCAGCGCGAATTCCAGGAGCGCTACCGTGTCCAGCAGGAGCAGGTGCGGCGCATGTTCGGCGCCGCGGTCGATCCGGCGGCGCTCGACACGCCGGAGGCGCGCCGCGCGCTGCTCGAGTCGATGGTGGCGCAGCGCCTGGTGGCGGGCGAGGTGGCGCGCGGCCACCTGATGATGAGCCGCGAGGCGGTGATCGAGCTGATCACGACGGCGCCGGAATTCCAGGAGAACGGCAGGTTTTCGCCGGCGTCGTATGCGGCCTTCCTCGCGCAGCGCAACACCACCGATGCGCGCAACGTCGCCGAATTGCAGTCGCAGCTGCCGATGTCGCGACTGGTGGGGGCGGTTGCCGAAACGGCGATCGTGCCGCGCGCCGTGGCGGCGCGCCTGGCCGCGCTCGAGGCGCAGAAGCGCGAGGTCGCCGAGTCACGCATTGCGCTGCAACCCTTCGAGGCCCGCGTCAAGCTCGACGACGCCAAGCTCAAGGCGCATTACGACGCCAACCTGCCGGATTTCCGCACGCCGGAGCGCGTGCGCGCCGAGTACGTGGTGCTGTCGGCGGAAATCCTGGCGCGCAGCGAACCGGTCACCGACGCCGAAGTCAGGGCGGCCTACGACACGCGCGCCGCCCAGTACAAGCTCGAAGAGCAGCGCCGCGCCAGCCACATCCTGGTCAAGACGAGGGAGGAAGCGGAAAAGCTGCTCCTCGAGCTGAGGAAAACGCCGAATCGGTTTGCCGAACTGGCGAAGCAGCACTCGCAGGATCCGGGCTCGGCCGGGCAGGGCGGCGACCTCGGCGCGGTGACGCGCGATTCGCTGGCCAGCAAGCCCCTGGCCGACACCGTGTTCGGCCTCAAGCCTGGCGAGATGGCGGTGGTGCAAAGCGAATTCGGCTTCCACCTGGTGCGCGTCACCTCGGTGCAGGCGGCGAAGACGCGCCCCTTCGAAGAGGTGCGCGGCGAGCTTGCCACCGAACTCGCGCGGCAGAAGGGGGCCAAGCGCTTCGCCGAGGCGGCCGAGGCGTTCAGCAACATGGTCTACGAGCAGCCCGACAGCCTCAAGCCGGCGGCCGAGCGCTTCAAGCTGCAGATCCAGACCACCGGCTGGATCGGCAAGTCGGCGCGCCAGGAGCTCGGCGCGCTCGACAATCCGAAGCTGCTTTCGGCGCTGTTTTCCTCCGACGCCCTGCTGAAGAAAAGAAATACCGACGCCATCGAGATCGCGCCCAGCACGCTGGTGGCCGCGCGCGTGCTCGAGCACCAGCCAGCGGCGCAGCGCAAGTTCGAGGAGGTGAAGCCGGAGATCGCGCTGGTTCTGCGCCAGCGCGAGGCGTCGGAACTGGCCTACAAGGACGGCGTGGCCAAGCTCGAAATGCTGCGCAAGGGCGGCGATCCGGGCGTGCGCTGGGGGCCGCTGCGCAGCGTCTCGCGCCGCGACGCCCAGGGACTGCCGGCCGATGCGCTGCGGCGCGTCGTCGCGGCGGACGTGTCGAAGCTGCCCGCCTATGTTGGCATGCCGATTCCCGATGCCGGCTACCTGCTGCTGCGCATCTCGAAGGTGACCGAAGCGCAGCCGCGCGATCTCGACCCGAAGGAAGTGGCGCGCGCCGCGTCGCTCGCCGGTGCCGCGCAATTCGACGCCTATGTCGCCGGGCTGCGCGCCCGCGCCGACATCGCGGTGAACCCGGCTAGCCTGGAGAAGAAGTAGGCGCGGAGGCGCCGGGGCTGGCGCCGATTCCGGCGACGACGTGGCTGAAGCCGGAGTCGACGTGCAGGATCTCGCCGGTCACGGCCGAAGCCAGATCGGAGAGCAGGAACGCGGCCACGTTGCCGACCTCCTCGGTCGTGACGTTGCGGCGCAGCGGCGCGTTCTGTTCGACGAATTTGAGGATCTTGCCGAAGCCGCCGATGCCCGCCGCGGCCAGCGTCTTGATCGGCCCCGCCGAGATGCCGTTCACGCGCACGCCCTGCGGCCCCAGGCTCGCCGCCATGTACCGCACCGCGGCTTCCAGGCTCGCTTTGGCGAGGCCCATAGTGTTGTAGTTCGGTACCACGCGTTCGGCGCCAAGGTACGTCAGCGTCAGTAACGATGAATTCTTTCTAAGAAGCGGAAGAGCCGCTTTGGCGAGCGCGGCAAAGCTGTAGGCCGAGATGTCATGCGCCATGGCGAAGGCGCTACGCGTGATGCCGGTCAGGAAATCACCCTCGATCGCTTCGCGTGGCGCGAAGGCGATGGCGTGGACCAGGCCGTCGAGACCGTCCCACCGGGTTTTCAGGTTTTTGAAAAGGTCTTCTATCTCGGAGTCGCTGGTCACTTCACAGGGCAGCACGATCCCTGCGCCGAGCTCGCGCGCCATCTCGGTGACGCGCTCCTTGAAGCGTTCGTTCTGGTAGGTGAAGGCGAGCTCGGCGCCCTCGCGGCGCGCCACCTTGGCGATGCCATAGGCGATCGAGCGGTTGCTGAGCAGCCCGGTGACCAGGATCTTCTTCCCCGACAGGAGTCCCATGGATCGCATTATACTGTTCTCGGTGCGCATCCCTCTGATATTCATCGTTTTTCTGGCCGGCTGCGGAGAGGTCTGGAACAACCCTTACCCGACGGCGGAGCGGGGCCAGAACATCCTTTATTCGGTCTTCGCCGACCGGCCGAAGCACCTGGATCCGGTGCAGTCCTACACCACCGACGAGGCCCTTTTCACGCGGCAGATCTACGAGCCGCCGCTCCAGTACCACTACCTGAAGCGCCCTTATGAGTTGGTGCCGCTCACTGCGCTGGAGATCCCTAAGGCAGTCGAGATCCAGGGCGGGCGCTTTACGGTGTACGAGATCCGCATCCGCCCCGGCATCCGGTATCAGCCGCATCCGGGTTTCGTTCCGGAAAACCTGTCCCTGGATAGAAAAACCATCGATGCCCTGAAAAGCCCCTACGAGCTGCCGCTCGGAACGCGCGAGCTGACGGCGGACGACTACATCTATGAGATCAAGCGACTTGCGCATCCGCATCTGCATTCGCCCATCCTCGGGCTGATGTCGGAGTACATCGTCGACCTGAAGGAATATGCCGAGCGCCTGCAGAAGGCGGCGCGGCCGGGGCAATGGCTCGACCTGCGCGAGCACCCGCTGCAAGGTGTCGAGCGCGTGGACGCGTACACCTACCGCGTCCGGCTCAAGGGGCGTTATCCGCAATTCGTCTACTGGCTTGCGATGCCGTTCTTTGCGGCGATGCCCTGGGAGGCCGACCGGTTCTTCCAGCAAGCGGGCATGGCGGAAAGGAATTTCACCCTCGACTGGTGGCCGGTCGGCACCGGACCTTTCATGCTGTCGGAGAACGATCCGAATTCGCGCATGGTGCTGTCGCGCAACCCGAATTTCCGCGGCGAGCCTTATCCGCCCGAAGGCGCAGCGGGCGACCGCGAGCGTGGACTGCTCGCCGACGCCGGCAAGACCATGCCGTTCATCGAGCGCGCGGTCTATACGCGCGAACGCGAAGGCATCCCCCTGTGGAATAAATTCCTGCAGGGCTACTACGATTCCTCGGGCATCGGCTCGGATAACTTCGACCAGGCCGTGCGCGTATCCCTCGAGGGCGAGGCGGCGCTGACGCCGGAAATGGAATCGCGCGGCATCCGGCTCGACACCTCGATTGCGCCAACCGTCTTCTACCTCGGCGCGAACTGGCTCGATCCGGTGGTCGGCGGAAACTCGGAGCGCGCGCGCAAGCTGCGCCAGGCGCTCGCCATCGCGGTCGATTGGGAAGAGTACCTGTCGATCTTCGCCAATGGGCGCGGCGTGCCTTCGCACAGCCCGCTCGCCCCCGGTATTTTCGGCTACCATGAGGGCGCCGGCGGCATCAACCCGGTCACCCACGAATGGATGGACGGCAAGGCCCATCGCCGGCCGATCGAGGCGGCGAAGAAACTGCTGGCCGAAGCGGGCTATCCCGACGGCCGCGACGCCCGCAGCGGCGAGCCGCTGGTGCTGCACCTCGATACGACGCAGCGCGGGCCGAGCGACAAGGCAGTCATCGATTGGTGGCGCAAGCAATTCGCCAAGCTGGCGATCCAGTTCGAGCCGCGGCAGACCGACTGGAACCGCTTCCAGGAGAAGCTGCGCAAAGGCAGCGCGCAGCTCTTCATCGTCGGCTGGCGAGCCGATTATCCGGACCCGGAGAATTTCATGTTCCTCCTGCACGGGCCGCAGAGCCGCGCCAGGAACCAGGGGGAGAACGCCTCGAACTACGTCAATCCGGAATTCGACGCGCTGTTCGAGAGCATGCGCACCATGCCGAATTCGCCCGAGCGGCAGAAGCTGATCGACCGCATGGTCGACATTTTCCGGCGCGACGCGCCGTGGATCGGTGGCTACCACCCCAAGAATTTCGATCTGTTCCATGCCTGGCTTGCCAATGCGAAGGCGAATGAGATGTCGGACAACAATCTCAAGTACCTCAAGGTTGATCCGTCGAGCCGGGAGGCTCGACGTTCGGAGTGGAACCGCCCGGTGCTGTGGCCGCTCGGCTTGCTCCTCGCGCTCCTGATCGCCGGCGTCGTCCCTGCGATCCGCTCCTATCGCAGGCGAGAACGCATGGCGGCGAGGCCGGCGTCCTAGATGCTCGCCTACCTGATTCGCCGCATCCTGTATGCCGTCCCGATCCTGATCGGGGTGAATCTCCTCACGTTCGCGTTGTTTTTCGTCGTCAATACGCCGGATGACATGGCGCGCATGCAGCTTGGCGCGAAGCGCGTGACGGCCGAGGCAATCGAGAAATGGAAGGAGGAAAGGGGCTACGACAAGCCCTTGCTGTTCAATGCAAAGGCGTCCGGTTCGAAAAAGCTGACGGCAACCATCTTCTATGAAAAATCCGTCCGCCTGTTCGTGTTCGATTTCGGCGCCTCCGAGGACCAGCGCAACATCGGCGCCGAGATCAGCAAGCGGATGTGGCCGAGCCTGGCGCTCGCCGTGCCGGTGTTTCTCGTCGGCCTCGCCGTCTGCATCACTTTCGCACTGGTGATGGCGTTCTTCCGCGCCACCGCGCTCGATTTCGGCGGCGTGGTGCTGTGCGTCGCCATGATGTCGATCTCGACGTTGTTCTACATCGTCGGCGGTCAATATCTCGTCTCGAAGGTGCTGCACCTGGTGCCCATCTCGGGCTACGCCGGCGGCGCGGACGCGTTCAAGTTCCTGGTGCTGCCGGTCGTCATCGGCGTGGCCGGCGGCATCGGCGCGAGCACCCGCTGGTACCGCACCATCTTCCTCGAGGAGATCAGCAAGGACTACGTGCGCACCGCCCGCGCCAAGGGCCTCGCCGAGAGCGCCGTGCTGTTCCGCCACGTGCTCAAGAACGCGCTGATCCCGATTCTGACCGGCGTGGTGGTCGTCATTCCGCTGCTGTTTCTCGGCAGCCTGCTTTCCGAGTCGTTCTTCGGCATTCCGGGGCTGGGGAGCTACACCATCGACGCCATCCAGGCGCAGGATTTCGCCATCGTGCGGTCGATGGTGTTCATCGGCTCGGTGCTGTACATCGTCGGGCTGATCCTTACCGACGTCTCCTACACGCTGGTCGACCCGCGCATCCGGTTGGAATAGCGTGCCGGTCATCCTCGCCACCGATGCGCTGGTTTGGCTGCTGGTCGCCGCGGTGGCGGGCTTCGCCTGGCACAGCCGGCGCCAGCCCCACCTCGCCGCGCCCTGGGCGCGCGTGTTCGGCAGTCGCATGGCGATGGCTTCGCTGGTGGTGCTGTGCTTCTACGCCGCCATCGGACTGACCGATTCAATTCACTTCCGGCCGGCGCTCGAAAAAAAGGGCGATGCGGAACGCACGGCGTACTCCTCTGAGGTGTTGTCGCTGCTGGATGTGGCGCTCGCCCATCTGCGGGGCCGCAGCGAAAAAACCTATTCGGCGCCGCTCGCCACCCGCTCGTACGCCAAGGAGCAGATCGAGCTGTCGAATGGCCAGCTGGTGCGCGAGTTTCCCCGGCTGCGCTACGGCGGGGCGCACCTGGCGCTCGAGGATGACGCGCTGGGAGATATTTTTGCCCGCATCGGACTGGGCCTGCTCGGCGCGGCGGCATGCGCCGTGCTGATCGGTTTCGCGGTGAAGCGGCTGCAGCGCCGGCGGCCGCGCATTCCCTGGCGCACCGCCGGGGCCGTTTTGCTTGCGATCGTCGCGCTCGCGCTTCCGGCCATGCTCCTCGCGCGCCACTACCATGTGCTCGGCACGGACAAAGTAGGGCAGGACGTGCTTTATCTCTCCCTGAAGTCCATCCGCACCAGCCTGGTGATCGGCACGGTGACCACGCTGGTGCTTCTGCCGCTCGGCGTCGCGCTGGGCGTAATGGCCGGCTACTTCAAGGGCTGGGTGGATGATGCCATCCAGTACGTCTACACCACGCTCAACTCGATTCCGGGCGTCCTGCTGATCGCAGCATTCGTGCTCATGATGCAGGTGGTCATCGAGCGCAATGCCGAATTTTTTCCGACTGCGGCGCAACGCGCCGACGTCCGCCTGCTCGGCTTGTGCGCGATCCTCGGGCTGACGAGCTGGACCGGACTGGCGCGGCTGCTGCGCGGCGAGGCGCTCAAGCTTTCTCAGCTGGAGTACATCCAGGCGGCGCATGCCTTTGGCGTGCCCGATGCGCGCATCCTCGGCCGCCACATCGTGCCAAACGTGGCGCACATCATCATCATCGCGCTGGTGATGGATTTCTCCGGCCTGGTGCTGGCGGAGGCGGTGCTGTCCTACGTCGGCGTGGGGGTCGACCCGGCGACGACCAGCTTCGGCACCATGATCAACGCTGCGCGCCTGGAAATGGGCCGCGAACCGATCGTCTGGTGGTCGCTTGCCGCGGCTTTCGTCTTCATGTTCCTGCTGGTGCTGGCGGCCAACCTGTTCGCCGACGCGGTGCGTGACGGCTTCGACCCGAGGGTGCGTGCGGCATGAATGCTTTCGTCAAAGTCGAGCATCTGAAAACAGTCCTTGATACCGGGTCAAAACCGGTAACTCCAGTCGACGACGTCAGCTTTGAGCTGCGCAAGGGCGAATGCTTCGCGCTGGTGGGGGAATCGGGTTGCGGCAAGTCGATGACCGCGCTATCGCTCACGCGGCTGCTGCCCGAGGCGGGGCGCATCGCCGGCGGGCGGGTGGAGTTCAACGGCACCGACCTGCTCGCGCTGCCGGAGGCGGCGATGCGCGCAGTGCGCGGCCGCCGCGTGGCGATGATCTTCCAGGAGCCGTCCACCGCGCTAAACCCGGTGCTGACGGTGGGCCGGCAGATCGAGGAGGTCATCGAACGACATGTAGCGAAAGGCGGAGCGCGGGACAAAGCCATTGAGCTTCTACGCGCCGTCGGCATCCCTGATCCCGAGCAGCGCATTGACCAATATCCCTTCCAGCTCTCCGGCGGCCAGAAGCAGCGGGTAATGATCGCCGCAGCGCTGGCGGTCGAGCCCGAAGTGCTGATCGCCGACGAACCGACCACGGCGCTCGACGTCACCATCCAGGCACAGATTCTCGACCTGCTGGCGAAGCTGCAGGCCGAGCGCGGCATGGCGCTGATGCTGATTTCGCACGATCTCGGCATCGTGGCGCGCATGGCGGATCGCGTGGCGGTGATGTACGCCGGGGAGATTGTCGAGATCGCGGAGCGGTCGGCATTCTTCCGCGCGCCGCAACACCCTTATTCGCGCAAGCTGTTCGCCGCGCTGCCTTCACCGCAGCAACGCAGCGGGACGCTGGCGGTCATTCCCGGCCAGGTGCCGCCGCTCACCACCCGCTTCACCGGCTGCCGCTTTGCCGATCGCTGCGACGAGGTTTTCGACCGCTGCCGCGTCGAAATTCCGCTGCTGGCGCAGCATGCAGGCCGCCTGGTTCGATGCCATTTGAGGGAGAGGGGGGAGGCGCCTCCGCGGGCAGGTGTTCAAAAAGGAATTGCCGTTGAGAACAGGAAAAGCGACGTCGCGGCGACTCTCCTGGAGGTAAAGGACCTGAAAGTCCATTTCCCGATCCGCAAGGGCGTCCTCAAGCGCACGGTCGGCTACGTGAAGGCGGTGGACGGGGTCTCCTTCGACCTGCGGGCGGGACGCACGCTGGCGCTAGTAGGCGAGTCGGGCAGCGGCAAGACCACCACCGGTAAAGCCATCCTGCGCCTGATCGAGTCGACGGCCGGGCAGGTGCTGTTTGACGGAAAAAGCATTTCCGCCAAGAACAGAAGCGAAATGCGGCCTCTCCGGCAGGCCATGCAGATCATCTTCCAGGATCCCTATGCCTCGCTCAATCCGCGCATGCGGGTGGTCGAGATCCTGCTCGAGGGCATGCGCAGCCTTGGCGTCGGTGCGGACGACGCCGCCCGATTCTCTTCTCTCCGGAAAATCCTGCATGACGTCGGACTGCCGCAGGACGTGCTTGGGCGCTATCCGCACGAGTTCTCCGGTGGCCAGCGCCAGCGCATCGCCATCGCCCGGGCGCTGGCGGTCGATCCGAAGCTCATCGTCTGCGACGAACCGACCAGCGCGCTCGACGTCTCGGTGCAGGCGCAGATCCTGAATCTGCTGCGCTCGCTCCAGAAGAGCCGCGGCATCGCCTACTTGTTCATCACTCACAACATCGGCGTCGTCGACTTTCTGGCGCATGACGTCGCGGTGATGCTGCAGGGCCGGATCGTGGAGAGCGGGGCGGTTGACCGGGTGCTGCGTTCTCCCGAGCACCCCTATACCAGGGAGCTGCTTGCCGCAGTTCCTAAGGTAGATGAGGTATAGACCTTAAGTCTATGAGTTATTGCGAAGTTTAGGCTTTGGCTTTGGGCGAGGCTTGCCCTTCGCCGTCGCCCGGACCTCAACGACGACCCGCTTACCGGGGGTGGCTTTGCTTCCCGGATTCAGGCGCTGCATGTCATCCACCGATGCCCCATAGCGCCGGCCGATCGAGGCCAGGGTCTCGCCGGTCTTCACCATATGGAAGAAGCGCCGGTAGCGGATCGGAATCGGCGGCGCATACATGATGGGGAGCTTGCGCATGCCGCTTGCAGCGGTCGCATTGATCGGAACCACCAGCAGGCCGGGCACCCCGCGCGTGCGGGGGGCGACGCCGTTGACTTCCTTCAGCTGGCCGACGGTGATGCCGAACTTCTTGGCGATCGACTCGAAGGTCTCGCCCTTGCCGGCGTTGTAGGTCTTCCAGGACACCAGCGATTTCTGGTCGAGCCGGGCGAGGTTTTCATGGAACACCTCGATCTTGTCGGCCGGCAGGACGATGCGCGGCGTGACCGAAGCGCGGATCAGCGGCCGGCTGAAGCCGGGATTGAGGGCGATGAACTCCTCGACGCTCATCTCGGCCAGCTTGGCGGCGAGCTGCACGTCGATGTCGCGCAGCCGGGTGGTGGTGGCGAAGTAGGGCTGGTTCGGAATCGGCTCGAGCTGGATGCCGAAGGGCGCCGGGTTGGCGACGATGTTCTTCAGCGCCTGCAGCTTGGGCAGGTAGTTGCGGGTCTCCGCCGGCATGTTGAGGCTGGCGTAGTCGGTGGGCTTGCCGGCGGCGCGGTTCTTGGCGATGGCGCGTGCCACGGCGTTTTCGCCCCAGTTGTACGAGGCGAGCGCGAGGTGCCAGTCGCCGTGCATCTCGTAGAGGTAAGCGAGGTAGTCGAGCGCCGCGGTGGTGGAAGCGACGATGTCGCGCCGGCCGTCGTACCACCAGTTCTGCTTCAGCTCGAAGCGCCTGCCGGTGCCGGGGATGAACTGCCACAGCCCCGAGGCGTGGGCGCGCGAGTAGGCCATCGGGTTGAAGGCGCTCTCGACCATCGGCAGCAGCGCGAGCTCGGTCGGCATGCCGCGCTTCTCCAGCTCGTCGACGATATGGTAGAGGTAGAGCTTGCTGCGGTCGAAGATGCGCTGCAGGTAGTCCGGGCGCGCCAGGAAAAACGCGGTCTTGTCGTCGACCAGGCGCCCCTCGATGTTGGGCACCGCGAAGCCGTTGCGGATGCGTTGCCACAGGTCGTCGGGCGCCACGGTGCGGTCGATCGACGCCAAGCCCCGCAGCGGGTCGCTCATCTCGCGCCGCTCGCCTTCGAAGGGCACCGGCGCGCTCGCGTCGGACGTGGCGGAGCCGGCGGTGGAGGCGGCCGGCGAGTCGACCGACGA
>DASWEU010000166.1:0-2061 GCA_036394595.1 Burkholderiales bacterium
CCGTTGCCCGCGGGCGTGTTCCGAGGCATTGCCACCACCGAGGCCTACGGCAGCTACACCGCAGTAGTGGCGGAGCTCGCCGTGAGTCCGGTCGGCGTGGTGGACATCAAGCGCCTGGTGCTCGGCGTCGACCCGGGCTACGTCGTCAATCCCGACAACGTTATCGCGCAGATGCAGGGCAGCGCCGTCTTCATGCTGACGGCGATGTTCTGGGGCGACATCACCATCAAGGAAGGGCGCGTCGAGCAGTCGAATTTCCACGACTATCGCATGATGCGCCTGCGCGAGATGCCGAAGGTCGAGGTGGTGCTGGCGCCCACCGGCGGCTTCTGGGGCGGCATCGGCGAGCCCGGTCAGGCGTCGATCGCGCCGGCCATCTGCAACGCGATCTTTGCCGCCAGCGGCAAGCGCGTGCGCTCGTTGCCGCTCAACAAACAGGGATTTGAGCTGGTTTGAATCGCCGTTTTTTCATTTCATTTCTTCTTGGATTGCCGCTAGCGGCCCGCGCGCAATCGCGCGAGGAATTTTTCGCCAGTTTCGATTCGGATGCGCTGGTGAAGAGCGTCACCGGCGGCGTGGCGGCGAAGCGGGGCCGCGTGAAGCTCGAGCTGCCGCTGCTCGCCGACAACGGCAACTCGGTGCCGATGAAGGTGGAGGTCGAGAGCCCGATGAGCGCCGCCGACCACGTCAAGACCATCCGGCTGCTTTCGGAGCGCAATCCGGAGCGCGACATGGCGGTATTCCACCTCGGGCCGCGCACCGGGACAGCGGAAATCGTCTCGCGCGTGCGGCTGGCGGGCAGCCAGCGCGTGGTCGCCTTGGCCGAGCTGTCGGATGGCACTTACTGGATGGACACGGCCGACGTGGTGGTGACGCTGTCGGCGTGCATCGACGGCACCGGCTGATGACGGCGCGCATTCAGATGCAGAAGGAAGCGAAGCGCGGCGAAGTGATCCGCATCCGCATCCTGATCCAGCACCCGATGGAAACCGGCTTTCGCCTCGACACCGACATGAAGAAGGTGGCGAAGAACGTGATCCGCTCCTTCGTCTGCCGCTACAACGGCGCCGAGGTGTTCCGCGCCGAACTCTCGCCCGGCATCGCCGCCAATCCCTACCTGCAGTTCGCCACCGTCGCCGACGCCTCGGGCGAGTTCGAATTCAGCTGGGTGGATGACACCGGCGCGCGCGACGCCGTCAGGGAATCGATCCAGGTAGCCTGAGCGTCGCCGCAGCGACGTTTTCCTCGAGGTGCTTCAGGTTGCCGGTGCCCGGGATCGGCAGCATCACCGGCGACTTGGCGAGCAACCACGCCAATGCGATCTGAGCTGGAGTCGCTTTCAGATTTTTCGCAAATTCTTTTACTTTGGAAGATTTAAGAGCTGATCCTGCTCCTAGCGGATACCAGGGCAGGAACGCTATCCCCAGTCGTTCACATTCCTTTAGTACCGGCTCGGAACTGCGGTCGTCGATGTTGTATTCGTTTTGAACCGAAACGATCGTCGCGATCTTTCGTGCGATTTGAAGTTGTTTGACGTCCACGTTGGAGACGCCGATATGGTGGATCTTCCCCGCTCGTTGCAGTTCGGCCAGCACGCCGACCGAATCCTCGAACGGCACCTTCGGATCCGGCGCATGGAGTTGATAGAGCTGGATGCAGTCGAGCTGCAGGCGCTTGAGGCTGCCTTCGAGCGCGCGGCGCAGGTGCTCGGGCCGGCCGTCGGGATCCCAGGCGTGGCGATGAGGGCGCAGCAGCCCGCCCTTGGTGCCGATGACGAGATCCTTGGGATACGGATGCAAGGCCTCGGCGATCAGTTCCTCGTCGACGTACGGTCCGTAGGAGTCGGCGGTGTCGAAGAAATTGCAGCCCAGCTCGTAGGCGCGGCGCAGCACCCGGTGGGCGCCGGCGCGGTCGGCCGGTGGGCCCCAGACGTCCGGGCCGCAGACCCGCATGGCGCCGAATCCGATGCGATTGACGTGAAACCCGCCTAGCTTTATCCCGGAAGTCATTGATTTACAATGGTGGGATATTGCCCATCTTCCGCGCCGCAAGATACGTGGT
>DASWEU010000167.1:0-7865 GCA_036394595.1 Burkholderiales bacterium
TGACACGGTACGGTCCTCGATTGGCTGGACGCTCGGCGCCGAGCTTGAGAACCTCACCCTTACAGGCACGGCTGCTACCAATGGCACGGGCAACGATCTGAACAACGTGCTGATGGGCAATGGTGCGGCCAACGTGCTGACGGGTGCAGGTGGCAATGACACGCTCGATGGCGGAGCTGGAGCGGACACGCTGCACGGTGGTACGGGCAGCGATACTTATGTGCTCGGTCGCGGATACGGTAGCGATCTCATCCAGGAAAACGATGCGACAGCCGGGAATACCGATGTCGCGCAGTTCGGGAGCGACGTTGCCCGGGATCAACTCTGGTTCCAGCAGTCAGGGAATAATCTGGTCGTCAGCATCATCGGAACCCCGGACCAGTTCACCGTCCAGGACTGGTACCTCGGCAGCCAGTACCAGGTCGAGCAATTCAAGACCGCGGGCGGCTCGACGCTCGTCGAAGCGCAAGTCCAGAACCTGGTAAACGCGATGGCGTCGTTCTCGCCACCGGCTGCCGGACAGACGACCCTTCCGTCCGACTACGCGCAGCAACTCAACCCGGTTATCGCCGCCAACTGGAGTTGAGGCCTTTCAACTGCTAGTCCGCTCGCCCTGCAAAGGGCGAGCGGTTTTTTATGCGATTTCTATTCGTTCACCGGAATTTCCCCGGGCAGTATCGCCACCTCGCCTCGCATCTTGCTTCCGAGGGGCACGAGGTCGTCGCGGTCGGCGAGATGTCCAACCTTCGCGCTCAAGAGGCCGTTCCGGGGTGCGTCTGGTCGGCTATGAAGTGCCGCAGCCTGTCGGCACGAGGAAAAAAACGGGGCTGCTCACCGACTCTTTTCGTCGACCGATTTGGCGGCGCAGGTCGCCTGCGTGCTGCGCGCTCGGGACACGTTTGCGCCGCTTCGCGCCCGGGGGCGACGCACCATCGTCGATTCCTTCGACCTCAAGCGCGTCTGCTTGCCAGGCAGCTCGCTCTCATAGAAGACCTGCTCGGGCAAAAGGCCGCCTGAGATGCGCACGTTCAGAAGCCTCTTCGCCGTGCGCGCCTGCTCGAAATGGAACCGGACCGACCACTCGGGCCAGCGCATGAACCCGCAGGAAGGCCAGGCCGCTGCCGGCGGTCCCGCCGACGTACCGAGGGGGCCGTGGCAAACTAGGCGCGCGTGCTCGCCCGACTTCAAGCTTGGGCAAAGGAGCTGAGAGCCCAGGTCCTGACCCTGTGGTTCTGCCGCTCGCATCCGGACACGCCGTGGCATGCGAAGGCGCTTGCGGCGCTGGTCGTGGCTTACGCGTTCAGCCCGATCGACCTGATCCCGGACTTCATTCCGGTGCTGGGCTACCTCGACGACCTGATCATCGTGCCGCTCGGCATCTACTTCACACTGCGCCTGATTCCGCCGCAGGTGGTGCTCGAGGCGCGGCAACGCGCCGATGCGTGGCTGGCGGCCGAGCGGGAGCGCCCGACGAATTACGTTGCTGCCGCCGCGATCATCGCCATCTGGATCGCGGTCGCGTACTGGCTATGGACGTTATGGCGCGCACACTCGCTCTCTTCCTGAGCCTTTGCAGCGGTCTTGCCGGGGCGGCGCCGAACGAGATCAAGGTGTTCACCGACGAGTTGGCGGCTTACCACGCGTACACGCTCGAAACGCACGTCAACAAGGCGCGCACGGGTCCGCTGCGTGTGATGCCCGAGTACTCCTACGGTATCTGGCACAACTGGGAATTCAGCCTGCAGTTGCCGTTCGCCTTCAGTTCCGATGGGTCGAACGGCGAAGGCTATCGCGCCGAGCTGCAGTACGTCGCGCCTCACGATGAGGAGCGGGGCTTCTATTGGGGAGTGAACATGGAGCTGGCGCGCGATTACCGCGTGGGCGAGCCGCACTTCTGGAACGTGGAATTCATTCCGATCCTCGGGCTGCGCGTCGAGCGCTGGCATTTCGTGGCGAATCCAGGATTTGAGCGGGCGCTCTCCGGCCAGGAGCGCCGCGTAAGCGCAATGCCGGCCGCGAAGCTCGCGTACCGCGCATTCGGACAGAACTCTTTCGGGCTCGAGTACTACCTGGAGGCTGGACCCTTGGCGCACCGACTGATGCGTGACGAGCAAAGCCGCATGCTCTATCTCGCGTGGGACGGCAAGATCGGCAAATCGGACATCAACGTCGGGCTCGGACGCGGCGCGACGCCGGCCTCGGACCGGTGGGTGATCAAGGCGATCTACGAGATCGCTTTCTAGGGGGAAAACTGACATCAAGCTATCGCGCGGCCAGAAGAACATAGCGTGCGCGCAGCTCATAATGTCGGCATGTTTTTCGCCGGACTCGGCACTGCTGTACCCCCGCGGCGTTACAGCCAGAAGGAATGCTGGGACGCCGTGCAGCGCGCACCGCAGTTCTCGCGCTTGAAGTCGAGCTCGAAGGCGACCTTGCAGTACGTGCTGCGCAACGACGCCAACGGCATCCGCACCCGGCATCTGGCGCTCGAGCGGCTGGAGGAGGTATTCGATATCGATCCGGACACGCTGGCCGCGCGGTTCGCGCGGCATGCGCCGGAGCTGGCGGCCGTGGCGGCGCGCTCGGCGCTGCGCGACGCCGATCTACAGCCGCGCGACGTCGACGCGGTGCTCATCAGCACCTGCACGGGCTATCTCTGTCCCGGGCTCACGAGTTATGTCAGCGAACGGCTCGGCCTGCGCGCCGATGTTCTGGGGCTCGACCTGGTCGGCCAGGGATGCGCTGCGGCGCTACCGAATCTGCGCGCCGCCGAAAGCCTTATCGCCGCCCAGCGCTGCCGCTTCGTGCTTTCGATCTGCGTGGAAATCTGCAGCGCGGCCTTTTATATCGACGATGACCGCGGCGTGCTGGTCAGCGCCTGTCTGTTCGGCGACGGCGCCGGGGCGGCGCTGCTGGCGGCAGCGCCCGCGAGCGGAAGACGCCGCGTGCAATGGAAGGATGGCTGGTCCCTTACCGCGCCCGCCCACCGCGATGCCCTGCGATTCGAGGAACGCGGCGGCATGTTGCGCAACGTCCTCACGCCGCAGGTCCCCGCGCTCGCCGCGGAGCACGCCGCTAGCGTACTGACCAGCGCGCTGCGCGATGCGGGCCTCGAGCAGCGCGACATCCGGACCTGGATCTGGCATGCCGGCGGAAAAAGGGTGCTGGAGGAGTTGTGCGCCGCGGCGCGCCTCGAAGCGGCGGACGTCGAGCGCAGCGCGCGCGTGCTGAGCGAGTTCGGCAACCTCAGCAGTCCGTTCGTGTATTTCGTGCTCGAACTGGCGCTGCGCGAGCGCGCGCCCGACGGCTGGTGGTGGCTCTCGTCTTTCGGCGCCGGCTTCAGTTGCCACGGCGGCCTGCTCGCCGTGTCCTCCTGAGGATGCTGCGCAGTATCCAGCCGGAGGCGCTGGACAGCCTCGCCGCTGGCGATCCTCGGGCGCAGCGCTCGCGCCGCGATCTGCGGCTCATCAACATCCTCATGGGCAACGCGGGCAGCGTCGCGCGCGCGCTCGCAAAAGAACTGGGCGACGGCGCCGGCATTGCCGATCTTGGCGCGGGCGACGGCACGTTCATGCTTCGCGTAGCGCGACAAATCCGGCCGCGGCCGGTTCGCGTCGCCCTGTCACTGGTGGATCGCGCGGGCGCCATCAGCGGGGAAACGACCGCGCGCTTTCGCGCTCTGCAATGGACGGCGACGCCGCTCGCCGCCGACGTGATCGAATGGCTGCATCGGGCGCCCGCAGATTTCGAGGCGATGACCGCCAACCTTTTCCTGCACCACTTCGAGCCACCGGCGCTGCGACGACTGCTCTCTCTCGTGGCCGAGCGCACGCGCGTCTTTATCGCCTGCGAACCGCGCCGATCGCGCTTGGCGCTCGCGGCGAGCCGCGCCCTTTGGATCATCGGCTGCGGGCCCGAGACCTGCGAAGACGCCGTGATCAGCGTAAAAGCCGGTTTCCGGGACGATGAATTGTCGCAGGCCTGGCCGGATAGCAGAGGCTGGGAGCTGAAGGAGGGGCCGCGCGGCCCCTTCAGCCATCGCTTCATGGCCCGGCGTCGTGAAGCGCTTTGACGTACTCGTCATCGGTGGCGGGCCGGCCGGTGCCACGGCTGCGGCGCTGCTCGCAAAAGCCGGATGGTCCGTCGTCGTGGCGGAAAAGTCGGTGTTTCCGCGCGACAAGGTGTGCGGAGGATTTCTCGCAGCGACCAGCTCGCCGCTGCTGGAAGAGCTAGGCCTGGGCGAGCTCTTCGCAGGCTGCGCCGGCCCGGAAATCCGCACGGTCGCGCTGTTCGCCGGAAGCTCGCAGCTCGCGGCGCAGATGCCTGCCGCGCCGACGCCCTGCCGGCCGTTCGGCCGCGCGATGCGCCGCGAGGATTTCGATGCGATGCTGCTGGCGCGCGCCGCGCACTTCGGCGCGACGATCTATCAACCCTGGTCGGTCGGCGCGGTGCAAAAGGAGCACGGCGGCTTCCGCTGTCTCGTGCGCGGCGCGAACAAGGAGCTGCGTGCCCGCCTCGTGATTGCAGCGCATGGTTCATGGCTTCCCGGGTCGCTCGCCACCCAGCCGCGGCATGGGGCTGCGCAGCCTTCGGACCTGATCGGGTTCAAGACGCATTTTCGCGGTGCCGCGCTGCCTTCGCATGTCATGCCGCTTCTCGCGTTTCCGGGCGGCTACGGCGGCCTGGTGAACACGGATGGCGGGCGCTGCACGCTTTCCTTCTGCGTGCGCCGCGACGTCCTCGCCTCTTGCCGCAGCCGCCATCCGCAGGCGAGTGCAGGCGACGCGCTGCTCGCGCATATCGCCCAGACATGCACCGGCTTGCACCTGGCGCTGCTGAGAGCGGTGCGCGAGGGGCCTTGGCTCGCCGTGGGCCCTATCCGGCCGGGTGTGCGGCGCTTCTTCAGCGATGGCGTCTTCGTGATCGGCAACGCCGCCGGTGAAGCGCATCCCGCCATTGCGGAAGGGATCGGCATGGCGATGCAGTCGGCTGCCATTCTGTGCACAACGCTTCTCGCACAGCCGGCGATGGCCGATACACGCGAGGCGTCGATTGGCTATGAAAGGCGCTGGCGCGCGCACTTCGGCCTTCGCGTCCTCGCTTCGGCCCTGTTTGCGCAGATCGCCATGCGCCCGCGCGCCATCGCCGTGAGCGAGCGTCTGATGCGCCGGGCACCGCGTCTCCTCGCTTTCTGTGCCCGGCTGAGCGGCAAAGCGCGTTTCGACGCCGCCGCAGAAAATAAAAGAGGGCACGGCCGCTAGCCGTGCCCTCTGGTGCTGCCCTACTTAGCGATCAGACGGAGACGACACGTTGTTTGGCCCCCGAGGGGCTTGTAACAGCGGGATGGCCCCGCGTCTGCCGTGTGTAGGAGCTGCGCTACACAACGTAGCAAGTTTGCTACCGCTTGGCCGCCGGGGCAATGGTGCTGCCTAGTCCGGTAGGACTATAGGCAAACATCCAATTCGTGTAATGTTCGGCGCCCTCGAAGGCCTGGTCCTTGGGGCTGAAGTTGGCTGATTTGATAGGGGTTTGTTCCGAGCGGCTGTAGACTCCCATGAAACCGCTACCGCCCGGCACTTCGACCAGGCCCCAGTCGGTGCTGCCGGTCATCGGGTCGCGGAACAGCTTGCGCAGGTGATGCTGGGGCATTGGCAAGCGCTTGTCCTCGAGCAACTCGTCCAGCGTCTTCGGATAGACCTTGTTCCCCGGGCTCTTGTTGTAATAGCGGGCAATGGCGTCCCGGAATTGGTTGCCGATGAAGAGCAGCTCGCGCTCCTTTTCGCGCTGGGCGGCCTGCGAGTAGAGCTGGCCGAAGGCCGCGAGGCCCGTACCCATGACCGCCACGATGAGCAGCATGGCGATGTAGGTGAAGCCGCGCTGCAGATAAGCAGGCACCGGCCGGTTGGCTGCCCGCACATGCTGGATCTTGCTGCCGGGCCGGCGCACGAGGCGCACGCGGCTGTCGGAGGGGCGTGCCTGACCGCGGGCAAAGAACCCGGGGTTGGAGATCAGGCTGCGATCGCGCAGATCAGTACCGCTCATAGCCTTTCGCACCGCTCTTCACGTCGTAGACGTTGCCTTTGCGCGTGTCCTGCGGCGGCACCGGCACCCAGGTCGAAGCGCTCTGCGTCATCGGATCCTTCGGGATGGTGCGCAGGTAGCGCTTGGCGACCAGCTCGTCGAGCGAGCCCGGATAGCGGCCGGCATCGGCGTAGTGCTTGTCGAGCGCGTCGCGCATCACCGTGAGGTTCTCCTGCAGCACCGCCTCTTCAGCGCGGCGCAGGCGCCCGATGTACTCGGGCACCACCACCGAGAGAAGCAGGGCGATGACGGTGAGCACCACCATCAGCTCGACCAGCGTGAATCCCTTTAGTTTTTTCATTACCACTCCCTGTAGGGGATGCCGTTGAGCCCGGTATCCGGGCTGCGGGAATAGATGTCGAACACGTCCTTGCCGGCCTGCGGCTCGGTGGCGGTGCTCGCGTAGCTGCGAAGTCCCCAGTGTTCGCCGCCGATCGGGTCGCTGGGCACGCGGCGCAGGAAGTAGATCTTCGAGCCGTCGGTCTTGCGCTTGTCGGCCACGCCTTCGGTGAGCACGGCGAGCGTCGGCGGATAGCCCGAGGCGTCCGCCGCGCGCTCGATCGCGCCTTCCTCTGTCGCGCGCTTGTAGGCGTCGAGCGCGCCGCGGATCTCGCGCAGCGCATGGCGGAAGTCCTGTTCCTTGTTGCGCTGCACGGTCACTTCGGCGAGCGGCAGGGCGATCGAGGCGAGCAGCGCCACGATCGCGACCGTGATCATCAGCTCGATGAAGGTGAAGCCGCGGGCTTTCATGCGCTTACCTCGTCTGGGGGCCGGCGGCGGGCGCCGGCGCACCGAGGGTCGAGGGAATCGGCGGCTGCGGCGCGGCAGGCACCGGCACCGGCGCGGCCTGCGGCGGCGTCGGCGTGCTCGGCGGAAACGCCGGGATCTGCGAGGGCAGCGCGAGCGTGCCGCCGCCGACTTCGGCCTCGGTGCCGGAGTTGAACTCCTCCAGGCGCGATTCGGCGCGCTCGATGTTGCGTACCACGCGCGGCGTGATGAGCAGCACCACCTCGGTCTTGTTCGCCGTGTCTTCCTTGTTCTGGAACAGGCGTCCCGCCACCGGCATGTCGGCAAGGCCGGGCACCTGGCTCGAGTTGCGCCGGTCCTCGTTGCTGATCAGGCCGGCGAGCACCTGCGTCTCGCCGTCGTGCAGGCGCAGCGTGGTCGTGGTGTTACGCGTACCGACCGTGTAGGCCACCGTTCCGCTGGCAGTCTTGATCTGCTGGCCGATGTTGCTCACCTCCAGCGCGACCTTGATGCCGACATCGTCCTCGAGGAACACCTGCGGCTCGACCTCGAGCTTCAGGCCGACGTCGAGGTAGTTCACCGACTCCGACACGAAGCCGGTGGCTCCGGCGGTGGTGGTGATCACCGGCACCTTGTCGCCGATGTGGATGCGTGCCTTCTCGCGGTTCTTCACGCGGATGCGCGGATTGGCGAGGATGTTGTTGCGGCCGACCTGCTGGCGCAGGTTGAACGCGATCATCGGGTCGCTCACGGTGAGGCGCACCAAGCCGCTGCCGAAGTGCGTGGCTTCCTTGCCGGTGATCTGGCCGGCGATCTTGTCGGCGCCCATCAGCCCGACGCCGATCTGGCCGGGCCACTGGATGCCCGCGGCGGTGAGCTGGTTCGAGCCGACCTCCAGCACCTCGACTTCGAGCATCACTTCGGGCTCGCCCTTGTCCTGGTTGGCGATCAGCTTCTCCGCCATGCGGATCGCCTCGGGCGTGTCGCGCATCACGAGGAGGTTCAGCTTCTCGTCGATGAACAGATCGCGCGTCTTG
>DASWEU010000168.1:0-5316 GCA_036394595.1 Burkholderiales bacterium
CGCTACGTGCTGATCCTGTCGAACGAGCTCACCCGCCCGCCGTTCCCCGGCGAGCTGCAGGCCGGCAAGGATCGCCGCGGCGACCGGACGCGGCGCGCGCGCTTCAAGGACCTGCCTAAGGATGGCAACAGGGATCTGCCCAAGGACACGGATGGAACCCGCTAGGTCGCAAATTCTGCTGCCGGTGCGCACCAGCACCATCGTCGTTTCTTTTGCGGCGGCGCTGCTGCTGAATTTCCTGCCGTGGCGCGACCTGCGCCTGGTGCCCGACTTCGCCGCGCTGGTGCTGGTGTTCTGGTGCGTGCGCCAGCCGCGCCTCATCGGCCTCGGCGTCGCCTGGTCGCTCGGCCTGCTGACCGACGCCGGCAACGGCGTGCTGCTTGGCCAGCACGCCCTCGCCTATTCGCTGCTCGCTTTCCTCTCGATCTGGCTGTCGCGCCGCATCCTGTGGTTCGGCATCTGGCTGCAGGCCCTGCACGTGGCGATCATGCTGCTCGCCGCGCAGGGCGTGACCTTGCTGGTGCGCGTGGCGGCCGGCGACCCCTTTCCCGGCTGGCCGATCTTCATCGGGCCGCTGGCCGGCGCGGCGCTCTGGCCGCTCGCCACCTGGCTGCTGCTGATGCCGCAGCGCAGCGTCGAGCGCGAGCAGGTGATCTAGCCCATGCTGCTTGCCGAGCTGCGCAATCGCGAGCAGGAGATGAAGCAGTTCCGGCTGCGGGTCGCCATCGCCGGCGCCGCGGTGCTCGCCGCCTTCGCGCTGCTCGCGCTGCGCTTCTTCTACCTGCAGGTGGTGCAGCACTCGGTCTACCAGGCGAAGGCCGAGGAGAACCGCATCTCCATCGTGCCGGTGTCGCCCAACCGCGGCCTGATGCTCGACCGCCACGGCGTGGTGATCGCGCGCAACTATTCGGGCTACACGCTGGAAATCTTCCCGCGCCGCGTCGGCAATCTCGAGCAGACCATCGACGAGCTGGCGGAGCTGGTCGACATCCAGCCGCGCGACCGCATCCGCTTCAAGAAGCTCCTCGCCGAGACGCGCAATGCCGAAAGCCTGCCGATCCGCAACCGCCTCTCCGACGAGGACGCGGCGCGCTTCGTCGCCAACCGCTTCCGCTTCGAGGGCGTGGAGCTGAGGGCGCGCCTGTTCCGCCAGTACCCGTTCGGCGAGGTCGCCTCGCACGTCACCGGCTACATGGGGCGCGTCGACCAGGCGGACCTCAGCCGCCTCGAGGCGGAAGGCGTGGCGGCGAACTACCGCGGCACCGACTACCTCGGCAAGGGCGGCGTGGAGGCGAGCTACGAAGCCGAGCTGCACGGCACCACCGGCTTCGAGCAGGTGGAGATCGACGCCGCCGGGCGCGGCATCCGCACCTTGTCGCGCACCCCCGCGCAACCGGGCAACAACGTCACCCTGACGCTCGACATGCGCCTGCAGCAGGTGGCGGAGTCGGCCTTCGGCGAGCGGCGCGGCGCGCTGGTGGCGATCGAGCCCTCGAGCGGCGGCGTGCTGGCGCTCGTTTCCAAGCCCGGCTTCGACCCGAACCTGTTCGTCGACGGCATCGACCCGCTGTACTGGGCCGAGTTGAACGGCAATATCGACAAGCCGCTCAACAACCGCGCCATCTCGGGCGCCTACCCGCCCGGCTCGACCTTCAAGCCGTTCATGGCGCTCGCCGCGCTGCAGCTCGGCAAGCGCACGCCGCGCAGCACCATCCACGACCCGGGCTATTTCGAGTTCGGCGGCCGGCGCTTCCGTGATTCCAAGGCGGGCGGCCACGGCACCGTCGACCTGTACAAGTCGATCGTCGTGTCCTCGGACACTTTCTATTACCAGCTCGCCAACGACATGGGCATCGACGCCATCGCCGGCTTCATGAAGCATTTCGGCTTCGGCGCGCGCACCGGCATCGACCTGCAGAACGAGGCGCTCGGCGTGCTGCCCTCGCCCGAGTGGAAGCAGGCGCGCTTCCGGCGCCCGGAGCAGCAGAAGTGGTATCCGGGCGAGACCATCTCGATCGGCATCGGCCAGGGCTACAACTCCTTCACGCCGATCCAGCTGGCGCAGGCGATGGCGGCGCTTTCGAGCGGCGGCGCCGTGTACCGCCCGCGGCTGGTGGCGCACATCGACAACGCACGCACCGGCGAGCGGCGCTATTTCGAGCCGGAGCAGATGCACCAGATTCCGGTGCGCGCCGAGCACATCGAGTTCGTCAAGCAGGCGATGGCCGGCGTCATCAAGGAAGGCACCGGCGCGCGCGCCTTCGCCGGGGCGACCTACGCGGTGGGCGGCAAGACCGGCACCGCGCAGGTGATCGCCATGAAGCAGAACGAGAAGTACGACGAGAAGAAGGTCGACGAGCGCCTGCGCGACCACTCGCTGTTCATCGCCTTCGCGCCGCTCGACAGCCCGAAGATCGCGCTCGCCGTGGTGGTGGAGAACGGCGGCTTCGGCGCGCGCACCGCGGCGCCCATCGCGCGCGCCGTGCTCGATTACTTCCTGCTCGGCAAGCTGCCGGCTGGCCTGCGGCGGGCTGCTGAGGACGAAGCCGCCGAAAAACAGGAGAGTGACTGATGGAACTGGCGACCGTCCCGCCGCTGCGGCGCATCGGCCAGCGCCTCGCCGAGGGCATCGACTCGACGCTGTTGATCCTGATCCTCCTGCTGTCGATGCTCGGCCTGGCGGCGCTGTTCTCGGCCACCTACGAGAGCCCGGCGCGCGTGCTGAACCAGCTGGCGAACCTCGGCGCGGCGCTGGTGGCGATGTGGCTCGTGGCGCAAATACCGCCGCGGACCCTAATGCGCTTTGCGGTGCCGGCCTACGTGATCGGCCTGGCGCTGCTGCTCGCCGTCGCGATCGCCGGCGATGTCGCGAACGGCGCGCGTCGCTGGCTGCACGTCGGCGTGACGCGCTTCCAGCCCGCCGAGGTGATGAAGCTCGCCCTGCCGCTGATGCTGGCTTGGTATTTCCACCGCAACGAGTCGACGCTGCGCCTGCGCCACTTCGCGGTGGCCGCGCTGCTGCTGGTCGTGCCGGTGGCCTTCATCGTGCGCCAGCCCGACCTCGGCACCGCGGCGCTGGTCGCCGCCACCGGCTTCGGCGTCATCTTTTTCGCCGGGCTGAGCTGGCGGGTGCTCGGCGCGCTCGGCGGCCTCGGCCTCGCCGCGCTGCCCCTCGTCTGGGGCTTCCTGCACGACTACCAGCGCCGGCGCATCCTGACGCTACTCGACCCGACCACCGACCCGCTCGGCGCCGGCTACCACATCATCCAGTCGACCATCGCCGTCGGCTCGGGCGGCGCCTGGGGCAAGGGCTGGTTGAACGGCACGCAAGCCCACCTGGAATTCATTCCCGAACGGCACACCGACTTCATCTTCGCCGTGTACTCCGAGGAATTCGGCCTGATCGGCAACCTGGTGCTGCTCACGCTCTACTCGCTGCTGATCGCGCGCGGGCTGGTGATCGCGGCCAATGCCGCCACCGTGTTCGGGCGCCTGATGGCGGCGTCGATCTCGCTCATGTTCTTCACCTACGCCTTCGTCAACATGGGCATGGTGTCGGGCATCCTGCCGGTAGTCGGCGTGCCGCTGCCCTTCCTCTCCTACGGCGGCACGGCGCTGCTGACGCTGTTCATCGCCGTCGGCATCCTGATGAGCGTGCAACGTACTCGCCAGCTGGTGCAGAGTTGAGTTGCGGCAAAGCAGCAACATTTTGAAATAACATCCCGCATCATGAAATAGTAGTGGCATAAGCCACTGTAAATACTTGTATTAGTGCCATTTCACCATATGGCATTGAGATGTTGCTCTGCGCCAAATCTCTCCACAAACTGGCAGCACGGATTTTTCATTGGAGGATTTGTGACTCAACGAGAAAAAGACATCGCCGAACTGCAAAAAGACTGGGCGGGGAATGCGCGCTGGAAAGGCATCAAGCGCGGCTACGACGCGGTCGATGTCGTGAGCCTGCGCGGCAGCGTCAGGATCGAGCACACGCTCGCGCGGCTCGGCGCGGAGAAGCTGTGGAAGAAGTGCAACCAGATGCCGTTCGTGAATTCGCTCGGCGCGCTCACCGGCAACCAGGCGATGCAGCAGGTGAAGGCCGGCGTCCCCGCGATCTATCTCTCGGGCTGGCAGGTAGCCGCCGACGCCAACGATTCGCTCTCGATGTATCCCGACCAGTCGCTGTACGCGACGACTTCGGTGCCGACGGTGGTGAGGCGCATCAACAATGCGCTGATGCGCCAGGACCAGATCCAGACCATGGAGGGCAAAGGGGACATCGACTGGTTCGCGCCGATCGTGGCGGACGCCGAGTCGGGCTTCGGCGGCGTGCTCAACGCCTTCGAGCTGATGAAGGCGATGATCGACGCCGGCGCCGCCGGCGTGCACTTCGAGGACCAGCTCGCTTCGGTGAAGAAGTGCGGCCACATGGGCGGCAAGGTGCTGGTGCCGACCCAGGAGGCGGTGCAAAAGCTGATCGCGGCGCGCCTCGCCGCCGACGTGATGGGCGTGCCGACGGTGCTGCTGGCGCGAACGGACGCCGAAGCGGCGGATATCGTCACCACCGACATCGACGAGAACGACAAGCCCTTCCTCACCGGCGAGCGCACTTCGGAAGGCTTCTACAAGACGAAGAAGGGCTTCGACCAGGCGCTGTCGCGCGGCCTCGCCTACGCCGAATACGCCGACATGGTGTGGTGCGAGACCGGCACGCCGGATCTGGCGTTTGCCCGCAAATTCGCGGAAGGAATCAGGAAAAGATTTCCGCAAAAAATGCTCGCGTATAACTGCTCGCCTTCCTTCAACTGGAAGCGCAATCTCGACGATGCGACCATCGCCAAGTTCCAGCGCGAGCTCGGCGCCATGGGCTACAAGTTCCAGTTCATCACGCTGGCCGGTTTCCACTCGCTCAACTACTCGATGTTCGAGCTGGCGCACGGCTACGCGCGCGACAACATGAGCGCCTTCGTCGCGCTGCAGGAAAAGGAGTTCGCCGCCGCCGAGAAAGGCTTCACCGCCGTCAAGCACCAGCGCGAGGTCGGCACCAGCTACTTCGACCAGGTCACCCAGGTCGTCACCGCCGGCAAGGCCTCGACCACCGCGCTGCACGGCTCCACCGAGGACGAGCAGTTCTTCGGCGAGGACGCGCTCGCGCAGTCGAAGCAAAAGGCCAAGCTCGCCGCCTAGCGCCGCGGCGCTCCTTACAGCGTGGCGGCGAGCGCCTGCAGGGTGTTGAGCGGGAACATCAGCGCCTGCAGCAGCACGATCAGCACGAGCGGCGTGAGGTCGATGCCGCCGATCGGCGGGATGAAGCGG
>DASWEU010000169.1:0-11284 GCA_036394595.1 Burkholderiales bacterium
CCAGCGCCGCTCGGCCCGCTTGCCGGCCTCGCGCGCGTCCCAGCCGGCGCGGATCTCCTGCGGCACCTCGAACGGCGGGTAGGGCCAGCCGATCGCCTGGCGCGTCGCGGCAATCTCCTCGGCGCCGAGCGGGGCGCCGTGCGCCGCGCCGGTGTTCGCCTTCTTCGGTGCGCCCTTGGCGATGACCGTCTTGCAGCAGATGAGCGTCGGGCGGGTCCTTTCCCGCTTGGCCTTGCGGATCGCGCGATCCACGGCCTCGACATCGTGACCGTCGACCGCCGGGATCACCTGCCAGCCGTAGCCGGCGAAGCGCTTGGGCACGTCGTCGGTGTACCAGGCCTTGATCTGTCCCTTGTCGGAATCGATCGAGATGCCGTTGTCGTCGTACAGCGCGATCAGCTTGCCGAGGCCGAGCGTACCGGCGAGCCCGCAGGCCTCGTGCGACACCCCTTCCATCATGCAGCCGTCGCCGAGGAAGACGTAAGTGTGGTGGTCGACGAGGTCGAATTCCGGGCGGTTGTAACGCTCCGCCAGCAAGCGCTCGGCGAGCGCCATGCCGACAGCGTTGGCGAGCCCCTGGCCAAGGGGCCCGGTGGTGGTCTCGACGCCCGGCGCGCAACCGAGTTCGGGGTGTCCCGGCGTCTTCGAGCCGAGCTGGCGGAAACGCTTCAGCTCCTCGAGCGGCAAGGCGTAGCCGGTGAGATGTAACAATGCATACAACAGCATCGAGCCGTGGCCATTCGACAGCACAAAACGGTCACGATTGGGCCAGGCGGGGTCGGCGGGATTGTGACGGAGGTGCCGCGTCCACAGCGCCACCGCGATTTCGGCCATGCCCATCGGCATGCCGGGGTGCCCGGACTTGGCCGCCTCGACAGCGTCCATCGCGAGCGCGCGGATCGAATTGGCGAGCTCGCCGTCGGACGCGGGAGAAATCATCAGGGAGCTCAAATTATACTCGGCGCATGAACGAGCTTCCCTTCGCCCGACCCGACGACTTCGAGCATCTGGTGAGCTGCGCGGCGCCCGCCGGCGGCTACTGGTTTGTATTTCGCGGCACCGACCTCCTGGTCGAGCTGGGTCCGCCCGATCCAGGACCGACCGACGATCTGCGCGTGCGCCAGCGACCTTCCTGGGCACGCCTGCCGTTGCTAAAAAACCACAACTGGTTGGGCTCGGCGTCCCTGCGGACCCTATATCTAGGGCGCCTGAGGGGAACCGACTGCTGGGCCGCGGAGCTCGCCGCCGGCACCGACGCGCCGGCGCCCGGCAGCGCCTGGCAGGGCCTGCGCACGCTCTTCTCGGTGCTCGACGACCGCCATTTCGCCCTCGCCGGACGCGCGCTGCAGCTGGTCGACTGGGATCGCACGCACCAGTTCTGCGGCCGCTGCGGCACGCCTACAGAAGCAAAACGCGAAGAGCGCGTGCGCGTCTGCCCCGCCTGCAAGCTCTCCGTCTATCCGAGGGTGGCGCCGGCGGTGATGGGCCTGGTGCGCAGGGAAAACCGCGTGCTTCTCGCGCGCTCGCCGCATTTCCCGCCCGGCATGTGGAGCGCGCTGGCCGGTTTTGTCGAGCCGGGCGAGACGCTCGAGCAGTGCCTGGCGCGCGAAGTGGCCGAGGAAGTCGGCGTGCAGATTAGCAACATCCGCTACTTCACCAGCCAGTCGTGGCCGTTCCCGCATTCGCTGATGATTGCCTTCACTTGCGAGTGGGCGAGCGGAGAAATCCGGCCGCAGGCCGGAGAAATCGAGGACGCAAACTGGTTCGACGTATTGCAATTGCCGAAACTTCCGAGCAGAATCTCGATCGCTCGCCGCTTGATCGACGCGTACACCGCGCAGATCCGCGGCGAGTCTGCAAAATGAAGCGGCAGCGAACGGTTTTTGGGAGGTTTTGAACGAATTGAACGGGATCGAAGGGCACTGTCCGCCGCAAGGCGCAAATGGAAGGCGTAGCCTGGTTCGTTGCACGGCAGGCTGCGCCTTCGCATTTTGGGGGGCATAAAAAAAATGAACGGCCTGCATCTCATCGGGGATCTCACCGGTTGCCGCTGCGAACCGCAGCGCCTGCTCGACGGCGAGGGCTTTCGCGCCAAGTGCCTGGATATGGTTTCCGCCTCGGGTCTCACGACCATGGACGCCACCTTCCATACCTTCGACGGCGGCGGCTTCACCGGCACCGTGGTGCTCGCCGAGTCGCACCT
The DNA here is from genome assembly GCA_036394595.1 of Burkholderiales bacterium. Lineage (GTDB taxonomy): Bacteria > Pseudomonadota > Gammaproteobacteria > Burkholderiales > SG8-39 > SCGC-AG-212-J23. The sequence continues at coordinate 2,204 of DASWEU010000169.1, forward strand.
GGCGATCCACACCTGGCCCGAGCGCCAGGGGCTGACGCTCGATGTCTACGTCTGTAATTACAGCGCCGACAACTCCGCCAAGGCGAGGAAGCTGTTCGACCTGCTGGTCGATCACTTCCAGCCCACCGAATCGGCGCTTCACCAGATCGATCGCGGCGAGCATCTGCTGATGGAGCCGCTCAACGACTCGACCGGCTTCTACATCAAGGCCGGCCGCCAGATCGGCGAGTGGCAGACCAAGTTCCAGAAGATGGCGATCTACGACACGCCGCACTACGGCAAGATCTTCCGCCTCGACGGCTTCAACATGACCTCCGAGAAGGAGGAGTTCGTCTACCACGAGAACCTGATCCACCCGGCGCTGACGGCGCACGCGGCGCCGCACAAGGTACTGGTGATCGGCGGCGGCGACGGCGGCTCCTCCGAGGAGGCACTCAAGCACCCCTCGGTCGAGCAGTTGACGATGGTGGAGATCGACGGCGACGTCATCCAGGTGGCGAAGGAGCATTTCCGCGCCGTGCACAATGGCGTGTTCGACAACCCGAAGCTGCGCGTGCTGGTGGACGACGGCATGAAGTTCGTGCGCGAAACGAGCGAGAAATTCGACCTCATCGCGCTCGACCTCAACGACCCGATGGGCCCGGCCGAGGCGCTTTACTCGACCGAGTTCTTCCAGCAGCTGCGCGCGGCGCTCGCTCCGGGCGGCGCGCTCGCCCTGCACATCGGCTCGCCGGTGGCGCGGCCGGAGCGCGTGGCTGAGCTCGCCCAGCGCCTGAACGGCGTGTTCCGCATCGTACGGCCCTACACCATGTACATCCCGCTCTACGGCTCGCTATGGGCGATGGCGGTGTGCTCGGACAAGCTCGATCCCAAGGCCTTCACCGCCGACGAGGTCGACCGCCGCATCGAAGCGAGGAAGCTCCAGGAGCTGCGTTATTACAACGGCGAGACCCACGAGGGCGTGTTCGCTCTGCCCAACTTCGTGCGCGACCTGGTCACCCCGACGCGCCTCAAGCAGCCGGCGCGCGGGCGGCGCCTGGGCGTGGTGCGGGCAGCGGCGAAGTAGCTTACTGAACCGTCTTTAGGGCCGCTTCGACCGTACTGAAGATTCGGTCGATCTGGTCCTTTTCGGCGATGAGCGGCGGCGAAAACGCCAGCACATCGCCCGTATAGCGCACCAAGACTCCCGCTTCGAAAGCCTTGAGGAAGACCTCGTAGGCGCGCTTGCCGGCCGCACCCGGCCGCGACTCCAGCTCGACCGCTGCCATCAGGCCGCAATTGCGGATGTCCAAGACGTGCGGCGAGCTCCTGAGGGCATGCACGCGGTCCTCGAACTGCTTTTCCAGCGTCGCGGCGCGAGTCAGCAGGCCCTCTTCCTCGTAGGTATCGAGGGTGCCGAGGCCGGCGGCGCAGGCGAGCGGATGTCCGGAGTAGGTGTACCCGTGGAAGATCTCGATGCCCTCGGGACCCTGCATGAATTCGTCGTAGAGCTTATGCGTGACGAACACGGCGCCCATCGGCACGGTGCCATTGGTCATGCCTTTCGCCGTGGTGAAGAGATCCGGCATGACGCCGAAGCGTTGCGAGGCGAAAGGCTGGCCGAGGCGGCCGAAGCCGGTGATAACCTCGTCGAAGATGAGCAGGATGCCGTGCTTCGTGCAGATCTCGCGCAGGCGCTGCAGGTAACCCTGCGGCGGCACCAGTACGCCCGCCGAGCCCGCCACGGGCTCGACGATCACCGCGGCGATGGTCGAGGGATCGTTCAGGGCGCACAAGCGCTCGAGATCATCGGCGAACTCAGCGCCGTGGGCGGGTTGGCCTCTTGAAAACGCGTTTGTTGCAAGATCATGCGTATGGCGGATGTGGCCCGCGCCCGCCACGCCGGGCCCGAAGGCCTTGCGGTTGGCCGGGATGCCGCCGACCGCCATACCGCCGAAATTCACCCCGTGATAGCCGCGCTCGCGGCCGATGAGGCGAAAGCGCTGGCCCTCGCCTCGCGCACGGTGGTACGCGAGCGCGATCTTGAGCGCCGTGTCGGCCGATTCCGAACCCGAATTGGTGAAGAACACCTTGGAGAAGCCGGGCGGCGCGACTTGCGCCAGCCGCTCGGCGAACTCAAAAGCCGCCGGGTGCCCCATGTTGAACGTCGGGGCGAAGTCCATCGTGGCGACCTGCTTCTGCACCGCGGCGACGATTTTCGGGCGGCAGTGCCCGGCGTTCACGCACCACAGGCCGGACTGGCCATCGAGCACCTGCCGGCCGTCGGCAGTCCAGTAGTACATGCCCTCGGCGCGCACCAGCAGGCGCGGTGCCTTCTTGAATTGGCGGTTCGCCGTGTACGGCATCCAGAACGCCGCCTGCTCCAGGTCGGCGGCGGGGGTGGGGTCCAGCGGAACGCGCTTGTTCACGGCCACTACTTTACTCGGAGAAGGCCACGACCTTCTGGCGCTGCTCGCCCAGGCCGCGGATGCCGAGCGACATGACGTCGCCCGGCTTGAGGAACACCGGATTCGGCTTGACGCCCATGCCGACCCCGGGCGGCGTGCCGGTGGTAATGACGTCGCCGGGCAGCAGCGTCATGTAGTGGCTGACGTGCGACACGATCTGCGCGCAGCTGAAGATCATGGTGCGCGTGTTGCCCGACTGCATGCGCTTGCCGTTGACGTCGAGCCACATCTCCAGGCGCTGCGGGTCGGTGATCTCGTCGGTGGTGACGAGCCAGGGCCCGATCGGCCCGGAGGTGTCGAAGCCCTTGCCTTTGTCCCACTGGCTGGTGACGAGCTGGAAGGCGCGCTCGGACACGTCGTTCACCACGCAGTAGCCGGCGACGTAGTCGAGCGCTTCTTTCTCCTCGACGTACTGCGCCTTGGAGCCGATGACGATGCCGAGTTCCACCTCCCAGTCGAGCTTGGTCGAGCGCTTGGGCTGAATCACGTCGTCGTTCGGGCCGTTGATGCTGGTGGTGGCCTTCATGAATACGATCGGCTCGGGCGGGATCGGCATGCCGGCTTCCTTGGCATGGTCGGAGTAGTTCAGCCCGATGGCGACGAACTTGCCGATGCCGACGAAGGGCACGCCCAAGCGCGGATTGCTGGCCACCACCGGTAGCGTCGCCGGCTTCACCTTGGCGAGCATCTTCAGGCCGCGCGGCGCGAGCTCCTTCGGGCCGATGTTCTCCACCACCTTGGACAGATCGCGCAGCCGCCCCTCGGCGTCGATCATGCCCGGCTTCTCGAAACCGTACCTGCCGTAGCGGCACAACCTCATATCGTCATTCCCCCGTCGATCGAATACATGTTGCCGGTCGCGAACAGCGACTCATCGGAGGCGAGGAACACCAGGATGCCGGTAATGTCCTCGACCGAGCCCAGCCGCCCCATGGGCTGGCGGGCGATGAAATCCTTCTTTGCTTGCACCGGGTCGGCGAAAGCGGCGATGCGGCCGGCGAGCGACGGTGTGTCGACCGTGCCGGGGCCGATGCAGTTGCAGCGGATGCCCTGCCTGACGAAGTCTGCGGCGATCGCCTTGGTCATGCCGATCACCGCCGCCTTGGTGGCGCCGTAAACGAAGCGGTTGGGCAGACCCTTTACGCTCGAGGCGATCGAGGACATGTTGATGATCGAGCCCTTGCCCTTCTTCAGCATGCCGGGCAGGAAGGCACGGGCCACCAGGTACATGGACTTCACGTTCAGGTTGAAGCTGAAATCCCAGTCCTTCGGCGTGCAATCGAGAATGGTGCCGTGGTGCACGAAGCCCGCGCAGTTGAACAGCACATCGAGCGGGCCAACTTCGCCGGCGAGTTTGTTGACCGCGGCCTCGTCGGTCACGTCGAGGACGCGGGTCTTGATGCCTTGTTTTTCCAGTTCGGCAACGGTTTTCCCGTTGATGTCGGTCGCCCACACCTGGGCTCCCTCACGCGCGAAGGCGAGCGCCGCGCCGCGGCCGATGCCCTGGCCCGCGGCGGTGACGAAAGCGATCTTGCCTGCAAGACGTCCTGCCATCGATCGGTGCCCTCTCCCTGGGAGGGCAGCGATTATACTTCGCGTCTCCATGAACAAGCTCGATTTCACCGGCCGCACTGCCGTCGTCACCGGCGGCGTCACCGGCATCGGCGCCGCCATCGCCAAACGGCTCAAGGCCTCGGGCGCCGCAGTGGTGATCTGGGATCTGGACGGCAGCCCGCGTGTCGACGTCTCCGATGCGAATTCCATTCAAAATGCATTGAAAAACCTTGGGAAGGTCGACGTACTCGTCAACAACGCCGGCATCGCCGGCAAGAACGTGCCGACCGTCGACTACCCGGTCGAGGAATGGGAGCGCGTTCTGCGCGTCAACCTTACCAGTCAGTTCCTGTGCTGCCGCGCAGTGGCGCCGCTCATGGTAAAGGCGAACTATGGCCGCATCGTCAACATCGCCTCGGTGGCGGGCAAGGAAGGCAATCCGAACGCCGTCGCCTATTCCGCCTCCAAGGCCGGGGTGATTTCGCTGACCAAGTCCCTGGGCAAGGAGCTCGCCCAAGCCGGCGTGCTGGTCAATTGCGTGACGCCGGCGGCGGCGAAAACGGCCATCTTCGATCAGATGACCAGGCAGCACATCGACTACATGCTGTCCAAGATCCCGATGGGCCGCTTCGTCGAGGTTGATGAAATCGCCGCGCTGGTGTGCTGGCTGGCGAGCGAGGACTGCTCCTTCAGCACCGGCGGGGTATTCGATATTTCAGGCGGCAGAGCTACTTACTGAGGAGGCTGTAATGAAGAGGATTTTGATTTTCGCCGTTTTAGTTATTTTTTCGACGGCCGGTCTCGCGCAGCAGAAACTCAAGTTCGCGCACGTCTACGAGACTTCCGAGCCTTACCATGTCTACGCGGTGTGGGCGGCGGGCGAGATCGCCAAGCGCACCAACAATCGCTACAGCATGGACGTGTTCGCCGCCTCGCAACTGGGCAATGAAACGCAGATCAACCAGTCGCTCTCGCTCGGCACCGTGGACCTGATCTACACCGGCCAGGCGTTCGCGGCACGCACTTACCCGCCGCTGTCGATCGGCGGCGCACCCTACATGTTCCGCGATTTCAACCACTGGAAGAAATACTCGGAGAGCCCGGTGCTGGCCGAGCTGATGGACGGCTATTTCAAGAAAGGCGGCAACAAGCCGATCGCGGCGTTCTACTACGGCGTGCGCCATACCACGGCCAACAAGGCGATCAACAAGCCCGCGGACATGAAGGGCCTGAAGCTGCGCGTGCCCGATGCGCCGCTCTACATCATGTATCCCAAGGTGGTGGGCGCCAACGCCACGCCAATCGCCTTCGCCGAGGTGTACCTCGCGCTGCAGAACAAGACCGTGGACGCCCAGGAGAACCCGCTGCCGACCATCCTGGCCAAGAAGTTCTACGAGGTGCAGTCGCACGTCAATCTCACCGGCCACATCACCGAGATGCTGATCGCCATCGTCGGCGGCCCTGTCTGGAGCAAGCTGTCGGACGCCGACAAGCAGACCTTCGAGGCGGTGTTCCGCGAGGCCGCCGAGAAGTCCAACGCCGAGATCGTCAAGTCCGAGCAGCAGCTGGTCGGCGACTTCGCCACCAAGTATGGCCGCACCGTGGTGCGCTCCGACCGCGACGCGTTCAAGAAGGTCTTCACGCCCTTCCACCTCGGCGCCGATGTGCCCTGGGACAAGGCGCTCTATGACAAGGTCCAGGCCATCAAGTAATGGCGGCAAAGAAACCCGGCTGGCGCAGCGTCCAGTGGTTCTCGCGCCAGGACATCTACGGCTTCATCTATCGCAGCTGGGCGAAGAACCGCGGCATCCCGCAGGACCAGTTCGACGGCCGTCCGGTCATCGGCATCTGCAACACCTGGTCGGAGCTGACGCCCTGCAACACGCACTTCCGCATCCTCGCCGAGCACGTCCGTAACGGCGTGCTCGACGCGGGCGGCTTCCCGCTCGAGTTCCCGGTGATGTCCCTGGGCGAGACGTTCCTGCGGCCCACCGCGATGCTCTACCGCAACCTCGCGGCGATGAGCGTCGAGGAGTCGATTCGCGGCAACCCGCTCGACGGCGTGGTGCTGCTGGCCGGCTGCGACAAGACCACGCCCGCCACGCTGATGGGCGCGGCGAGCGTCGACCTGCCGACCATCCTGGTCTCCGGCGGGCCGATGCTCTCGGGCAAGTACCGCGGCCAGGACATCGGCTCGGGCACCAACACCTGGTCGATGTCGGAAGACCTGCGCGCCGGGCGGATTTCGCTGGAGGAATTCCATGAGGCCGAGTCCTGCATGCACCGCTCGCACGGCCATTGCATGACCATGGGCACCGCCTCGACCATGGCCTCGATGTCCGAGGCTCTGGGCGTGGCGATGCCCGGCAATGCCGCTTACCCGGCGGTGGACGCGCGCCGCAACGTGCTGGCGCGGATGGCGGGAAGGAGAATTGTTTCTCTCGTCAAAGAGAAAATATCCTTGTCGAAAATTCTCACCCGGCAGGCTTTCGAGAACGCGATCCGCACCAACGCGGCCATCGGCGGCTCGACCAACGCCGTGATCCACCTGATCGCGCTCGCGCGCCGCATCGGCGTCGATCTCAAGCTTGCCGACTGGGACCGCCTCGGCAAGGGCGTGCATACGCTGGTCAACCTGATGCCCTCCGGCAAATACCTGATGGAGGATTTCTGCTACGCGGGCGGCCTGCCCGCGGTGTTGCGTGAGCTCGGCGAAAACGGCCTTCTGCATAAAGCGGCCCTGACGGTGAACGGCAAGTCCATCTGGGAGAACAACAAGGACGCGCCCTGCTGGAACCGCGACGTCATCCACCGCTTCAAGAAGCCGTTCAAGAAGGACGCCGGCATCCGGGTGCTGCGCGGCAATCTCTGCCCGGACGGCGCCATCATCAAGCCTTCGGCGGCGACGCCGAAGCTCCTCAAGCACCGCGGCCGCGCCGTGGTGTTCGAGAACATCGAGGATTTCCACCGCCGGATCGACGACCCGAAGCTCGACATCGACGCCCGCTGCGTCATGGTGCTGAAGAACTGCGGGCCGAAGGGCTATCCGGGCATGGCCGAGGTGGGCAACATGCCGCTGCCGCCCAAGCTCCTGAAAAAAGGCGTCACCGACATGGTGCGGATCTCGGATGCGCGCATGAGCGGCACCGCCTACGGCACGGTGGTGCTGCACATGTCGCCCGAGGCGGCCGCTGGCGGCGCGCTCGCGCTGGTTCAGAACGGGGACCAGATCGAGCTCGACGTAGCCAAAGGAAAATTGAATCTCCGGATTACTGCAAAAGAATTGTCCCGCAGAAAAAAGAACTGGAAAAAACCCAAGCCTCAGCTCGAGCGTGGTTACTGGCGGCTTTACTTCGACCACGTGACGCAGGCTCATCTTGGCGCAGACCTCGACTTCCTCGTCGGCAAAAGCGGCGCGTTCGTTCCCCGGGACAACCACTAAGTGAGCGTCGAGCAGGAGCACGTGCTCGGCGAGGACGGGCAGTTTCACGTCGAAGATGAGGCCGTGGACCTCGGCATCTACGGCGGGGAGGACTGGGTGACTTTCGCCCTGTTCTGGATGATGGCGGCGGTGGTGTTCTACCAGGTGTTCACGCGCTACGTGCTGGCGGACTCGGCCGGCTGGACCGAGGAGATCGCGCGCTACTTCCTCGTCGCCGTGGTGTTCATCGGCGCCTCGATGTCGGTGCGCAAGAACAACCACATCCAGGTCGACTATTTTTTCCGCCTGATGCCGCGCGCCATGGGGCGGGTGGTGTCGACGCTGGTCGACGTCATCCGCTGCCTGTTCCTCGGCTACGCGGTCTGGCTGACCTGGCTGCTGATGAACCGCATCGGCCGCCAGCAGATGGCGGTGATCGACCTGCCGGTGGGCCTGGTGTTCGGCTGCATGCTGTTCGGCTTCGTGCTGATGTTCCTGCGCTCGCTGCAGGTGGCCTGGCGCCACTGGAAACAGGCCTACAGCGTGCTCGAGCGGCCGGAATTTCCGGAGGGTTGATTGGGTTCGGGCCTGCTCGCCGGCTTCGTCGCGCTGATGGTGGGCGGCGTGCCGGTCGCCATGGCGATGGCGGTCGCCTCGCTCGTCTACGTCATGGTGTCGGGCAACATCCCCGATTTCGTCGTCATCCACCGCATGTACGGCGGCGTCGACTCGTTTCCCCTGCTCGCGGTGCCGTTTTTCATCTGGGCCGGCAACCTGATGAACTCGGCCGGCATCACCAACCGCATCTACAACTTCGCTCTCGCCCTGGTCGGCTGGATGAAAGGCGGCCTTGGCCATGTCAACGTGGTGGGCTCGATGATTTTCGCCGGCATGTCGGGCACCGCCATCGCCGATGCGGCGGGCCTGGGCACCATCGAGATCAAGGCGATGACCGACCACGGCTACTCGAAGGAATTTTCGGTCGGCGTGACCGCCGCCTCGGCGACGGTGGGACCGATCATCCCGCCTTCGCTGCCATTCGTGATCTACGGCATGATGGCGAGCGTCTCGATCGGCCAGCTGTTTCTCGCCGGCGTGATCCCCGGAATCATCATGGGCATCACCATGATGCTCACGGTGGCGTACTTCGCGCACACGCGCAATTTCGGCCGCGACGTGCCGTTCTCGGCGAAGAAGTTGGCCAAGGCAACGCTCGAGGTGGCCACGGTCGCCTGCGTTCCGGGTGGGGCCTATGTGCTTGCGGAGATGGGGATGCCCGGCGGCTGGGCGGTGATCCTGGCGTTTGCCGTGCTGCTGGTACTGGACAAGCTGTTCGACTTCTCCGCGGTGATGGCGCTGCTGACGCCGGTGATGCTGATCGGCGGCATGACGATAGGCGTGTTCACGCCGTCCGAGGGCGCCATCGCGGCGTCGATGTGGGCGTTGTTCCTTGGCCTGGTCTGGTATCGCACGCTCGACTGGCGGCGGCTGATCAAGATCACCATGGACACCATCGAGACGACGGCGGCGGTGCTGTTCATCGTCGCGGCGGCTTCGATCTTCGGCTGGATGCTCACGGCCACGCGTGCCACCGAGATGATCGCCGCCTGGGTGCTTTCGGTGACGTCCACGCCGGCGGGATTCCTGCTGCTCGCGAAC
>DASWEU010000170.1:0-21040 GCA_036394595.1 Burkholderiales bacterium
TCGCCTCGTTCGTGCTGATGGTGCCGGCGGTGATCTACGCCGACCGCCGCAACCAGCCGAAACCGGTGCTGGTCGGCGCCGTGGTGCTGCTGCTCGGTGTCGAGGCGGCCCTCGGCTTGATGCACGGCGGCATCGCCGCGATCGCGGCGCTGATGTTCGCCTTTTTCGTTTCCTTCAACGTGCTCGAAGCGCTGCTGCCTTCGCTGGTCTCGCGCCTGGCGCCGGCGGCGGGCCGCGGCGTGGCAATCGGCGTCTACAACACCACGCAGACGCTTGGGGTGTTCTTCGGCGGATTGCTCGGGGGCTGGGTGGCAGGGCATCATGGCGCCAGCGGCGTATTTGCAATGTGTGCCGCGCTGGTCGCGGTGTGGCTCGGCGTCGCGCTCGGCATGCGGCCGCTGGCGCGCGTGGGTCAACGGGATGCGGAATCCGGCGTTGTGCGATAAGGGAGGTGTGTCATGGCATCAGTGAACAAGGTCATCGTCGTCGGCAATCTGGGAGCGGATCCCGAGACGCGCTATCTGCCGAGCGGCGAGGCGGTCACCAACATCCGTGTCGCCACCACCGACAAGTGGAAGGACAAGGCGAGCGGCGAGATGAAGGAAGCGACCGAATGGCATCGCATCTCGTTCTTCGGGCGCCTCGCCGAGGTGGCGGGCGAGTATCTGAAGAAGGGCTCGCAGGTCTATGTCGAGGGCAGCCTGCGCACGCGCAAATGGCAGGACAAGGAAGGCCAGGACCGCTACTCGACCGAGATCCGCGGCGACGTGATGCAGATGCTCGGCCGCCGCGAAGGCGGCGGCGAGCCGCGTGCCGACGCCGGCGCGGAGCGTGGCGCGCCGAAGGCGCGCGAGCCCAAGGCGGGCGCTGAGGCGAAGGCGGCGCCGAAGAAGCCGGGCGGCAAATTCGACGACATGGAAGACGATATTCCGTTCTGAAATCAGGGATATAATCCGCGGCATGCCGATTTACGAGTACCGCTGCGGAAAGTGCGGGCACGAGCAGGATTTCCTCCAGAAAATCTCGGAGCGGCCGATCGCGAAGTGCCCGGCCTGCGGCAGCGCGAAGTTCCGCAAGCAGCTGAGCGCCGCGGGCTTCCAGTTGAAGGGCAGCGGCTGGTATGCCACCGATTTCAAGGGCGGCAAGAAGCCGGCCGAGAAGGCCACCGCGCCCGAGAGCGCGGCGAAATCCGAAGCGAAGAGCGAGACGAAATCCGAAGCGAAAAGCGAGACGAAATCGGACGCCAAGACCGCAGCGAAGAACAAGGTGCCCGCCGCGACCAGCTGAGCGCGGGCCATTCCCCTGACCGGCCCGGCGCGCGCCGGGCTTTTTCGTTCCCGGAGCCGTGAAAAAGTATCTGATCACCGGACTGCTCATCTGGATCCCGCTGATCATCACGATCTGGGTGCTGAAGGCCATTTTCGACTCGCTCGACCAGTCGCTGCTGCTGCTGCCGCTCGAGTGGCGCACCGAAAGCTGGCTCGGCATGCACATCCCGGGGCTGGGCGCCATCCTTACCGTCCTGGTGGTGTTCGTCACCGGCGTTTTCGCCACCAACTTTTTCGGCGCGCAGCTGGTGACGGTGTGGCACCAACTGCTCAACCGCATCCCGGTGGTCAACTCGATCTACTCGAGCGTCAAGCAGATCTCCGACACGCTGTTTTCGTCCAGCGGCCAGGCGTTTCGCAAGGCGGTGCTGCTGCAGTGGCCACGCGAGGGCATGTGGACCATCGCTTTCCTCACCGGCACGCCGAGCGGCGACGTCGCGGGCCACCTGCCGCCCGATTGCCTCAGCGTCTACGTTCCGACCACGCCCAACCCGACCGGCGGCTATTTCGTCATCGTGCCGCGCAAGGACGTGATCGAGCTCGAGATGTCGGTCGACGAGGCGCTCAAGTACATCATCTCGATGGGCGTGGTGCCGCCTTCGCCGCCGCGACCGTAGATGCGCACCCACTACTGCGGCGAGCTCTCGGCGGCGCTGGTCGGCCGCAGCGTGACGCTCGCCGGCTGGGCGCACCGCCGGCGCGACCACGGCGGCGTGATCTTCATCGACCTGCGCGACCGCGAGGGACTGGCGCAGGTGGTGATCGACCCGGATTCCCGAGAGGCATTTCAGGCCGCCGAGCGGGTGCGCAGTGAATTCGTATTGAAGATAACGGGCACCATCCGCAAGCGTCCGGCCGGCACCGTCAATCCGGGCATGCCGTCGGGCGAGGTCGAGTTACTGGCGCAGACCGTGGAGATCCTGAATCCCGCCGCGCCGCCGCCGTTCCAGCTCGACGAGGACAATCTCTCCGAAGCGGTGCGCCTCGAGCACCGCGTCATCGACCTGCGGCGCGACGCCATGCAGAAGAACCTGCGGCTGCGCCACCGCGCGGCGGCGGCGACGCGGCGCTTCCTCGACAGCCGCGGCTTCATCGACATCGAAACGCCGTTTCTCTACAAATCGACGCCCGAGGGCGCGCGCGAGTTCCTGGTGCCTTCGCGGATGCACGACGGCCATTTCTACGCGCTGCCGCAATCGCCGCAGCTGTTCAAGCAGCTGCTGATGGTGGCGGGCTTCGACCGTTACTACCAGATCGTCAAGTGCTTCCGCGACGAGGACCTGCGCGCCGACCGGCAGCCGGAATTCACGCAGATCGACATCGAAACCTCTTTCCTTGGCGAAGATGAGATTCGCGCCTTGATGGAGGAGCTGGTGCGCGAGGTGTTCCGCGAGGCGGCGGGCATCGAGCTGCCCAAGCCGTTCCCGGTGCTGCGCTACGACGACGCGGTGCGCGACTACGGCCTCGACAAGCCCGACCTGCGCGTGCCGCTCAAGCTCGCCGAGCTGACCGATGTGGTGAAGGACGTCGACTTCAAGGTGTTCGCGGCGCCGGCCAACGCGCCCGGCGGACGCGTCTGCGCGCTGCGCGTGCCCGGCGGCGGCACGCTGACGCGCGGCGAGATCGACGGCTACACGGAATACGTCAAGGCGCTGCGCGCCAAGGGGCTCGCCTGGATCAAGGTCAACGAGAAGGCGAAAGGCGCCGCCGGGCTGCAATCGCCGATCGTGAAGAACCTGCATGCGAAGGCGATCGGCGAGATCCTGCGACGCAGCGGCGCCGCGGACGGCGACCTGGTCTTCTTCGGCGCCGACCGCGCGGAGATCGTGAACGAATCCATGGGCGCGCTGCGCCAGAAGGTCGGCCACGACCGCGGCCTGGCGGAGAAAGGCTGGCGTCCGCTGTGGGTGGTGGATTTTCCGATGTTCGAGCAGGACGACGAGACGCAGCAATGGAAGGCGCGCCACCATCCGTTCACCAGCCCCAAGGACGGCCATGAAGAGCTGATCGAGTCCGCGCCGGAAAAGGCCTACGCCAAGGCCTACGACGTGGTGCTGAACGGCTGGGAGATCGGCGGCGGCTCGGTGCGGATACACCGCAGCGAGGTTCAACAAAGGGTTTTCAATACCTTAAAGATTAATCAAGAGGAGCAGAAGGCAAAGTTCGGCTTCCTGCTCGATGCGCTGCAGTACGGTGCGCCGCCGCACGGCGGCATCGCTTTCGGCTTCGACCGGCTGGTGGCGCTGATGGCCGGGGCCGAGGCGATCCGCGACGTCATCGCCTTCCCGAAAACGCAGCGCGGCCAGGACCTGCTCACCGGCGCGCCGACCGGGGTGACCGAGAAGCAGCTGCGCGAGCTGCACCTGCGCCTGAGGAATCCGCCGCAGTCGTGAGGCTGCTCGCTGCCGCAATCCTGCTGTGGGTTGCGGCCGCCTTTGCCTTTCAGGAAGAGATTTCCTTCAAGGATCTCCCGCTCGAGGCGCGCCAGACACTCGCGCTGATCCGGGTGGGCGGACCTTTCGCCGACGAGCGGGACGGCGTCGTTTTCAGCAACCGCGAGAAACTCCTGCCACCGCGCCAGCGTGGCTACTATCGCGAATACACGGTGAAGACCCCCGGTGCACGGGACCGTGGTGCGCGGCGCATCGTTGCCGGCGGCGGCGCGCAGTTCTACTACACCGAGGACCACTACCGCAGCTTCCGCAGAATCGTCGAGCCGTGACCAGAATGGCTACGCCATGAGCAAGCTGCTGCAGCGATTGCAGGATGCCAGGCGCTCCGGCGTCTACCGCGTGCGCCGCGTCGACGAGGTGCTCGACGCGACGCGCGGCAGCGGGCTGGACGTGGTCAGGATTTCCCTGCTGCAAAAAACCACTGCCATTCAATCCATCGCTGCCGCGCTCGATTTTCCCGACTGGTTCGGCGGCAACTGGGACGCACTCGAGGATTGCCTGTCGGACCTGTCCTGGCGGGCGGGCGACGGTCACGTGCTGCTCCTCGAGCAGGCGCCGGCCGGCGACGAGCACGGCATCCTGCTCGATGTCCTCGGCGCCTGCGCCGAGTCCTGGGCCGCGCGCGGTAGACCCTTCTTCGCGGTGTTCGTCGATGCGCCGGGCGCGCTCGCGTTGCCGGAGCTGTTCCGCGAGAAATGAGCTTCAAGCTGCCTTTGTCGGTGCTGGTGGTGGTGCACACCGGGACGCTCGACATCCTGCTGCTCGAGCGCGCCGCGCGGCCGGGTTACTGGCAATCGGTGACCGGCGCGCTCGATCACGCCGACGAGCCGCTCGAGGCAGCGGCGCGCCGTGAGCTGCGCGAGGAGACTGGCATCGACGCGGCGGCGGGCCGGCTCGAGCGCTGGAATATCGTCAATTCCTTCGAGATCTTCACGCAGTGGCGTCATCGTTATGCCGCTGGCGTGACCCACAATACCGAGCATGTGTTCGGCCTTCTACTGCCGCAGCGGCTGCCGGTGACCCTCGCGCCGCAAGAGCACACCGCTTTCCAGTGGCTGCCCTGGCCCGCGGCGGCGGCGGCTTGCTTCTCCTGGTCGAATCGCGACGCCATCCTCAGGCTCGGCGCCCGGGCGGGACAGCATTGAGCGTGCGGGCCCTCTTCGCCTTGCTCGCGTTCCTGCCGGCGGCGGCCTGGACTGCCGACGATCTCACCGTCGAGGCCTTCCGGCGCGGCGCCGCGGTCGAGGTGGTGGCGCGCGCCACCCTGGTCGCGCCGCACGAGCTGGTGTGGCGCACCCTGACCGACTATGACCAGCTCGCCTCGTTCATCCCCGGGTTACGGGTCAGCCGCGTGCTCGAGCGGCGCGGGCGCGAAGCGGTGGTCGAGCAGGTGGGAGAGGCAAAGTTCCTGTTCTTCCGCTTCCCGATCGACGTCACCGTCGTCACGGTCGAGCAGCCCCCCGACGCCATCGCGGTGCGCCTGCTGAAAGGCAACTTGCGCCAGCTCGAAGGCGGCTACCGCATCGAGCGCGGCGCGCACCCGGGAACGCTGGTGCTGCACTGGCGCGGGCTGATCCAACCCGAGACGACGCTGCCGCCGCTGTTCGGCGAGGTGATCATGCGCGCGCGGATCGAGGACCAGTTCGCCGGCATGGTGCGCGAAATCGAGCGGCGCCGCGACGCGCGCGGCGCCGGGAGCCCGGCCAGATGAGGCATGCTCCGCCGATGACGCTCCGCCGCGCGATCCTCGTCCTGCTGGTCGCCGTGCTCGGCGGCTGCGCCGGCCTGGAGCGCGCGCCTGGCGGCGGCGCCTATGCCTCCACCGAGGCGCGCGAATGCGTCGACTGGTTCCAGGCCATCGACGGCGAAATCGACGCCGCGGCGACGCGCGATGCGCAGGACCACCGCGTGGCCGGCTTTCCGTATCTGCGCGTGAACCGCCTGCTGGCGTCGTATCGCGGGGAGGCACGCGAATCCGAACGCGTGCTCCAGGCGCTGGCCGAGCGCATGCAGGCGCTCGACCTCGCGGCGCGGCGCCACGAGATCGCCAACCTGCCGCCGGCGCGCCTGCCGGCGCCGCCCGGCGCCTCGCTGGCGGAGGCGAGGAGCCTCGCGCTGCGGCGCGCGCAGGATTGCGGCCGCCTGCTGCGCGACGCTGATCTCGCCTCGCCGACGCGCCGGCATGCCTTGCTCGATGGCGCGGCGGTGCCCGACGATTACTCGACTGCCAGCCGCGTCGCCGGCCTTTACGCCATTGCCAAATGGCCATTCTCGCGGGGCGTGCGGCGCTACCAGGAGGAGGTACGCGCGGATTTCGCGCGCGAACTCGCGCCGCCGCCCGGCGGCTGGACGGTGCGCTTCGCGCCGCCGGTGGTGGACGCCGACCGCGCAGCGGTGGCGGCGCTGCTCTCGCGGGCGGCCGACGATCCGCTCGGAATTCCGGAGCCGTCGCCGCGCGAGCTGCACGCGCTGTTCGCGGCGTACGCGCCGAGCTTCGACATCGACATCACCGGCGACTTCGACCGCTTCGGCGAGCTGCGCTGGCGGCGCGGCAGCGCCGTGCCGGTGGTGGACTCCTCCTTTGCCGCGGTTTACGTCAACCTGGCGTGGACGCGCTATCGCGGGCGCGCCCTGCTGCAGCTCGTCTACACGCTCTGGTTCCCCGAGCGGCCGGCGGCGGGAAGCCTCGACCTCCTCGCCGGCAAGCTTGATGGCCTGACCTGGCGCGTCACGCTCGCGCCGGATGGCGAACCGCTGGTCTACGACAGCATCCATCCCTGCGGCTGCTACCACCTGTTCGTGCCGACCAGCGGCGCCGAGCCCTTGCCGGAACCGCCTGGCGAAGTCGAGTGGGCGTTCATCCCGCAGCGCCTGCCGGCGCTCGCCCCCGGCGAGCGACCGCTGCTGCGCATCGCGACGCGTACGCACTACATCGACCGCGTATTGACGGTGCGCGGCGCCGACAGCCTGGTGCGCTATGAGATGCACCCCTACGACGAGCTGCGCTCGCTTGCCGACGGCGGCGGCCGGCGCAGCATCTTCGGGCCCGACGGCCTGGTGGCGGGCACCGAGCGCGCCGAGCGCTTCTTCTTCTGGCCGATGGGCATCGCTTCGGCTGGCGCCATGCGGCAGTGGGGGCACCAGGCCACCGCCTTCGTCGGACGCCGCCACTTCGACGATGCCGACCTGCTCGAGAGCCGCTTCCGCCTGGCGATCCCTGAGGCGCGCCGATGACCGAGCGGCTGCGGGTCGTCACCCTCAACATCCACAAGGGCTTGTCGCACTTCAACCGGCGCATGGTGATTCACGAATTGCGCGAAGGCCTGGGGGCGCTCGATCCCGACCTGGTGTTCCTGCAGGAGGTGCAGGGCCTCAACCAGCGCTTTGCCCTGCGCTATGCCGCCTGCCCCAGCGAAGGCCAGCACGAGTTCCTCGCCGGCGAGCGCTGGCAGCACGTCTACGCGCGCAATGCCGTCTACGACCATGGCCACCACGGCAACGCCATCCTGTCGCGTTTTCCCTTCGTCTCGTTCGAGAACGAGGACGTCTCCAATCACCGCTTCGAGCGCCGCGGCCTGCTGCACTCGGTGATCGCCATACCCGGCTGGCGGCGCAACCTGCATTGCGTGTGCGTGCACCTGTCGCTGCACGAGCGCGGACGCTCGCGCCAGCTCGAGGCGATCTCGGGCCGCCTCGAGGAGCTCGCCGGCCGCGGCCTGCCGATCATCGTCGCCGGCGACTTCAACGACTGGCGCCAGCGCGCCTCGACCATCCTCGAAAAGCGCCTCGGCATGACCGAGGTCTCGCTCGCGCGCCACGGGCGCGGGGCGCGCACCTTTCCCAGCCTGCTGCCGCTGCTGCAGCTCGATCGCATCTACGTGCGAGGTTTCAGCGTCGCGGCCGCCCAGGTCCACCGCGGCAAGCCCTGGTCGATGCTCTCCGACCACCTGGCGGTGAGCGCCGAGATCGAGCGCGCCTGAGGCGATGCGGTACGTCGGCGGCAACCGTCTGACGCTGCTGAGGAACGGCGAGCAGTACTTCCCCGCACTGCTGCGCGCCCTCGACGCGGCGGAGCACGAGGTGTTCCTCGAGACCTACATCTTCGCTGACGACGACACCGGCAAATCGGTGGCGGCGGCGCTGGCGCGCGCCGCCGGGCGCGGCGCGGCGGTGCACCTGCTGATCGACGGTTTCGGCGCGCGCGACTTCTCGCCGCGCCTGCGCGAGCTGCTGCTGCGGGCCGGCGTGCGCCTGCTGGCGTACCGGCCGTTGGTCAGTCCCTGGACGCTGCGCCGCAACCGCCTGCGGCGCATGCACCGCAAGCTCGTCTGCGTCGACGGCACGCTCGCCTTCGTCGGCGGCATCAACATCATCGACGACTACGACACGCCGCACCAGAAGCCGCCGCGCTACGACTACGCCGTGAAGATCGAAGGCACGCTGGTGAACGACGTGCGCCGCGAGGCCGCGCGGTTCTGGCGCTACCTCTCCTGGGCCAAATCCGGCCGGCGCCCCGCGGCGAGCGCCAAGCCTTGCGCGTCGCATGCCGCGGATCAGAAAGCCGATCTGGTGGTGCGCGACAACGTGCGCCACCGGCGCGACATCGAGCGCGCCTACCTCGAGCTGCTGGCGTCGGCACGCGAAGAAGTGATCATCGCCAACGCCTACTTCTTCCCGGGACGGCGCTTCCGCCAGGCGCTCGCCCGCGCGGCGGCGCGCGGCGTGCGCGTCACGCTATTGCTGCAGGGGCGGGTGGAGTACGCGCTGCTGCACTACGCCTCGCGCGCGCTGTACAGCGAGCTGCTCGCCGCCGGCATCGCCATTCACGAGTACCACCGCAGCTTTCTGCACGCCAAGGTGGCGGTTGTCGACGGACAGCGCTCCTGCGTCGGTTCGTCCAACATCGACGTCTTCAGCCTGCTGCTGGCCAAGGAAGCCAACGTGTTCGTCGACGACGCCGCCTTTTCCCAGGCGTTGCGCGCGAGCCTGCTCGAAGCCATCGAGCGCGGCGCACGGCCGGTCCCGCCGCAGCGCTGGCAGCGCCGCTCGTGGTGGCTGCGGCTGCGCATCCGGCTCGCCTTCCGGCTCGCCCGGCTGTTCATTGTCTTCGCCGGGGTGGAGCGCTACACCTAGGCGCCGTTGACCAGCCGCAAGCGGCCGCCCTCGAGGGCGGGCACCACCGGGAACGCATCGACGCGGCAGGCGAATTCGACTTCCTGGCGCAGTCCCTTCGCAACCATCATGCGACCGACGCGGCAGTCGAGCAGCGCCTCGGGCGCCTTGGCGTGGCGATAGAGCGCGAGCGCGGCCTTGGCGGCGTCGGACAGGTCGCTGACCTGCGACATCAGGCATTCGACAAAATAGCCGGCGCCGTAGAAATCCTCGAAGTTGAAATTGTTGCCGGAGCCGGCGCAGACGATGAGCACCGTCTGGCCCGCATGCCGCGCGAGGATATGGGTGGTCAGCTTGCGCGCGTTCAGCAGCGCGCCGCAGTAGACGCGCGTCGCGCTTGCCGCCCGCGCCATGGCCACCGTGCCGTTGGTGGTCGAATAGACCACGGTCTTGTCCTTCACTCCGTGCGCGACGAGGGCGAGCGGCGCCGGGTGCGCGAAGCCCGGCAGCGTCTCCGCATTGAGCTCGCCGGCGAGGACATGGGGTTCGGCGCCGAGGCTGCGTGCCATGTCACGCGCCGCGGCCTCGTCGAGTACCGGCACCACCGCCGTCGCGCCGTGCGCGAGCGCCGTGACCATGGTGCTGGTGGCGAACAGGATGTCGAGCACCACCACCACCTTGCCCGGCAGGCGCACCGAATCGAGCTCCTCCTTCTTGGTGAGGACGTGGACCTTGTGGTTGAGGTCGATGCGCGCACTCATGCCGCAGCCGGCGCGACGCGCTCGTATCGCGCGACGCGCTCGCGCAGCTCCTGCGGCAGCGGCGCAGGCTGCATCGCGCTGTCGGCGTTGACGTAGACCAGCTCCGCGGTCACCAGCGGCGACGCTTCGCCCTCGCGATAAACCTCGAAGGCAAAAGTCATGCTGCTGCGCCCGAGGCGCGCCACGCGGCAGCCCACCTCGAGCTGGTCGTCGTAGCGCGCCGAGCCGAGATACTCGACGGTCGCCTTGCGCAGGTAGACGTCGGCGCCGTAGCGCTCGACGTAACCCTGCGGGTAGGGCAGGCCGATGGCGCGCCAGTATTCGGCGATCGCCGTGTCGATGTAGGTCAGGTAGTGGCCGTTGAAGACGATCTTCTGCATGTCCACTTCGGCCCAGCGCACGCGCAGGCGGGATACGCAGCTGAAATCGGGCCGCGGCATCCTAGACGGGCGGAAAAATTGCTGGCAACATCAAGCAGGACAAAAAGATACAGCAAAGGAGGGGGACCATGCTGCGTTCTATCATCGTTGCCGCCGCGGCGGCGCTCGCCGTTTCCGGCGCGCAGGCGCAAACCATCAAGATCGCGATTCTCGGCCCGATGGCCTTCGTGCAGGGCGAGCATCACTGGAACGGCGCCGAGATGGCGCGCGACGAGATCAACAAGGCCGGCGGCATCAACGTCGGCGGCCGGCGCATGCAGATCGAGCTGGTGCGCGCCGACACCAACGAGATCCAGTCGGTGCCGGACGCCACCAACGCGGTGGAGCGCGTCATCACGCGCGACAAGGTCGACGTGCTGATCGGCGGCTTCCGCTCCGAGGCGGTGCTCGCCATGCAGGAAGTGGCGATGGACTACAAGAAGCTGTTCCTCGGCGTGGGGGCGGCGCATTCCAAGCTCGGCCTCAACGTCGAGCAGAACTACGACCGCTACAAGTACTGGTTCCGGGTTTCGCCCACCAAGGATGTCGACCTGGCGAGAACGCTGTTCGCGGTGCTGGGCACGATCGGCCAGCAGATCCGGACCGATCTCAAGACCGAGACGCCCAAGGTCGCGATCCTGGCCGAGAAGGCGGTGTGGACCGAGGGACTGGTGGCCGCCGCGCAGAAAACCCTGCCGGCATTGAAGATGGAAGTGGTCGGCCTGTGGCAGCCCTCCGCGGTTGCCACCGACGTCACGGCGGAGCTCTCCGCCATCGATCGCGCCGGCGCGCACATCGTCTTCACCATGCTCTCCGGGCCGGTCGGCATCTCGGTTGGCCGCCAGATGGGCGAGCGCAACATGAAAGCCGTCGCCTGGGGCATCAACGTCGAAGGGCAGAAGGAAGAGTTCTGGCAGGCGGCCGCGGGCAAGGCGCAGTACGTTTCGACGCTCGATACCTACTCCGAGGTCGAGTACACGCCGAAGACCATCCCGTTCGTCAAGGCCTACCAGGCGCGCTTCAAGAAGTTTCCGACCTACACCGCGGCCACCTACGACGCAATCATGCTGCTCAAGGACGCGATCGAGAAGGTCGGCAGCACCGACGCCGACAAGCTGGTGGCATTCATCGAGAAGGTCGAGCACGTCGGCACCGGCGCGGTCGCCACTTTCGACAAGCGGCACGACCTGGTCTGGGCCGTCGGCAAGACCTCGGGCATCGCGGTGCAGTGGCAGGAGGGCAAGAAGGTGCCGTTCTGGCCGCCCAACATCAAGGGCATGCAACCGTTCAAGATGCCCAAGCAGTAGGTTCTAGATTCTCCAGGACATCCTAGTCACCGGGCTGGTCAACGGCGGGGTCTACGCCCTGCTGGCGATCGGCTTCTCGCTGATCTTCGGCGTCGCGCGCATCGTCAATATCGCGCACACCGCCTTCTACATGCTGGCGGCGTACTGCTTTTACACGCTGCTGACTCGCACCGGCCTCGGCTTCCTGCTGTCGGGATTGATATCGGTCGGTGCGGTGACCCTGCTGTCGATGCTCTGTTACCGCCTGGTGATCGAGCCGGTGCGCGAGCACGAATCGGCGGTGCTGATCGCCACCATTGCGCTCGCCCTGGTGTTCCAGGAGCTGATGCTGTTTACATTCGGCGGCAACTTCCTCGGCATACCGTCCACGCTCGAGGGGGCGGTACGCGTGCTCGGCGTCAGCATTCCCTATCAGCGCCTGCTGATCCTGGTGGTGGCTGCGGCCATGCTGCTGCTGGTGTGGTTCGTGCTGTACCGCACGCGCTTTGGCCTCGCCATCCGCGCGACGGCCAACGATCTCGAGGTCGCCAGCCTCATGGGCATGAACGTCAATCGCGTCGCCATGGCGACCGTGGCCCTGTCGGTGGCGCTCGCCTCGGTCGCCGGCGTGGTGGTGGCGCCGGTGTTTGTGGTCGACCCGTTCATGTGGCTCGCGCCGCTGGTCACCATGCTGGCTATCGTCGTGCTCGGCGGGCTGGGCAGCCTCAAGGGCAGCCTGATCGGCGCGCTGGTCATCGGCTACGTCGAGGCGATCACCGTGTTCGCGGTGCCCGCCGGCGCCTATCTCAAGGGGGCGGTGGCGCTGCTCATCATGGTGATCGTGCTGCTGGTGCGCCCGGAGGGCCTGTTCGGCGTGGTGTTCGAGGAAGAGCGCTGATGTATTGGCTTCGCAAGGCCTGGTCGGAAATCAAGAACGACATTTTCGTGCTGCCCTCGCGCACGCTGGTGCTCGCCTGGGTCGTCGGCGTGCTCGCGCTGCCGGTGATATACGGCGACGCGTATGTCCTGCGCATCCTGACCATGACCTGCATTTTCGCCATCTTCGCCGCGAGCTGGGACCTGCTCGCCGGCTATACCGGCCAGGTGAACTTTGGCCACGCGCTGTTTTTCGGCGCCGGCGCCTACGCCTCGGGCCTGCTGTCGCTCAAGCTCGGCCTCTCGCCCTGGCTCAGCGTGCCCGCCGGCGCCGCCATAGCGACGCTGTTCGGTTTCGTCGTCGGCTATCTGTGCCTCAGGCTGCGCGGCTCCTACCTCTCGCTCGCCACGCTCGCCTTTCCGCTGATCGCACTCGGGCTGCTGTTCGCTTTTCCGGATTTTTCGGGCGGCGAGCTCGGCATCTCGGGATTGCGGCGCCTGGCGGCGACGCCGACCGCCAACTACTACGTCGCTGCCGTCTCGATGCTGGCGATCGTGTTCGGCCTGTGGCTGCTGGCGGATTCCAATTTCGGCATCGTGCTGCATGCCATCCGCGACGACGAGGTGGCGGCGCGCGCCTCCGGCATCAACACGCCGCGCTACAAGCTGGCGGTGTTCGGCATCGCCGCCGCCGCGGCAGGCTTCGCCGGCGCGCTGTTCGCGCACTACCTGCGCGTTGCCGGCCCATCGGCGCTCGAAGTCGCGCTTTCCTTCCAGGTGGTGATCTGGGGCATCTTCGGCGGCGTGGCGACGGTCTACGGCCCGGTGGCGGCGGTGTTCATCCTCTACCCGCTGACCGAGTGGCTGGGCAGCTTCAAGGCCTTCGGCGAGCTGCGCCTGCTAATCTTCGCGGTGGTGGTGCTGCTGGTGCTGCTGTTCATGCCGCGCGGGCTTGCGCCCTGGGTGCGCGACAAGGCGGAGACGCAATGCCCGCGCTGCAAGCAACGGAATATTTTTTACCGCAAGGGCTGCCGCTTGTGCGGCGCTGCGCTACAGGCCCAGGTAGCCGGCGCGCAGCGACTCGTCGGCCATCAGTGAGGCGGCGGCGCCCTGCGCGATGATGCGCCCCTGGGACAGCACGTAGTTGCGGTTGGCCATCTTGAACACCTGACCGACTTCCTGCTCGACCAGCAATACCGGCACGCCGTCGGCGTGGATGCGGCGGATGGCGGCGAACAGCTCCGCGCGGATCTTCGGCGCGAGGCCGAGCGAGGGCTCGTCGATCGCCAGCAGCTTCGCCTCGAACATCAGCGCGCGCGCCGTGGCGAGCATTTGCTGCTCGCCGCCGGAAAGAGTCCCGGCGATCTGTTCCTTTCTTTCCGAGAGGCGCGGGAACAGCTCGAAGCAGCGCTCGAGACGCCGGTCCGTTTCGGTTTTGCTGGAAGACAGGAAAGCGCCGGCCAGCAGGTTCTCCAGCACGGTCAGCTCGCGAAACGGCCGCCGGCGCTCGGGACAGTGCACCAGCCCGCGCCGGCGGATTTCGTGCGCCGGCAGCGCGTCGATAAGCTCGCCGGCGAAGCGCACCTCGCCCTCCAGCACGATATCGCCCAGCGTGCCGCGCTTCATGCGCTCCTCGAAGCGCACCAGCCCGGAGATGGCGCGTAACAGCGTCGACTTGCCGGCGCCGTTGGGACCGACCAGGCCGACGAATTCGCCCGCGTTCACCTCGAGGCTCACGCCGTTGAGGATCTGCGCCTTGTCGTAGCGGACGGATAAATCCTTGACCTCAAGCAGCGGCATCGGCGCTCCCCCTGAACGGCTCGTCCGCGCTTCCTAGATAGGCTTCGATGACCTTCGGGTTCTTCACCACCTCCGCCGGCGTGCCGTCGGCGATGATCTCGCCGTAGTCGACCACGATGACGCGGTCGACGATGGCCATCAGCTCCTTCAGCTTGTGCTCGATCATCAGCACCGCCGGTCCTTCGGAATGCAGGCGTCCAAAGCGTCCGCCCTTGTGCAGCCGCCGGATCGATTTCGCCAGCAGTTCCGATTCGGCCGGGTTCAAGCCGCCGAGCGGCTCGTCGAGCAGCAGCAGCTCGGGCTCGGTGGCGATGGCGCGCGCCACCTCGAGGCGTTTCAAGTCGCCCTGCGACAGCGCCGAGGCGGGTTCGAGCGCCATGTCGGAGATGCCGACGAACTCGAGCGCGTCCATCGCCTTCGCCTCGATGCGCTTGACCCACTCGCCGCTCTTGCGGTGGCGCGGGCCGACCAGCGGCACCATGACATTGGCGACGATCGGCAGGTGGCGGAACGGCCGCGTGTTCTGAAAGGTGCCGGCGATGCCGCGCTCGACGATCTCCCAGGGCCGCAGGCCGGTGACGTCTTCGCCGCGCAGCATGATGCGCCCGCTGTCCGGGCGCAGGATCTTGGTGATCAGGCGCAGCAGCGTGGTCTTGCCCGCGCCGTTCGGTCCGATCAGGCCGACGATCTGATCGCGCGCCAGCTCGAAGCCGATGTCGTTCACGGCAGTGAGCCCGCCGAAGCGCTTGGTCAGATGCTCGACGGCGAAAAACATTGTGATCGATCTTAGCGCAGGTTTTGCCTGCCGCTAGAATCGCTGCCATGGCCATGGACGAGCAGTCCTTCAAGGGCATGGATTCGAAACTCACCGGCTGGACCGATCCGGCGGCCCGCCTGCGCCGGGCGATCGATAAAGACGAATTCGCCCTGTTCTGCCAGCCCATCATCGCGCTCTCCGGCGGCGGGGGCTACTCGATGGGCGAGGTGCTGGTGCGCATGCGCGAGGAGGAGCGCGCGCTGCTGCCGCCGGGAGAATTCCTGCCGGTGCTGGAGCACTACCAGATGATGCCGCAGCTCGACCGCTGGGTCGTGCGCAATGCGGCCAAACGGCTGGCTGCCGGCTTGCGCCTGCCTCGCCTCACGATCAACTTGTCGGCGCAGACGCTGGATGACGCCGATTTCATGCCCTTCGTCTCGGCGCAGCTGACCACCAACGGTCTGCGTGCGGAAAAGCTCGCCTTCGAGATCGACGAGAGCGACGTACTTAACCGGCCCCAGGAGGCGCTGAAGTTCTCGGCGGCGTACCAGGCGATCGGCGGCAAGATCCTGATCGACGGCTTCGGCCGCCGCGCCGTCACCTTCGCGCCGCTCAAGAAGCTGCAGCCGGCGCTGGTCAAGGTCGACGGCAGCATCGTGCGCAAGATCCTGACGAGCGAAGTGGCGCGCACGAAGCTGGGCGCGATCATGCGCGTCGGCGAATCGCTAGGCTATGCCGTGGTGGCCGAGTGCGTCGAGGACCAGGACATCCTGCTTCGGCTCAAGTCGCTCGGCGTCGGCTTCGCGCAGGGCTTCGGCATCCACCAGCCGCATCCCATCGATTCCTTCGCGCCGGCGAAAGTCTAGGCGCTGGTTTCTTCCCGAAGTTCGCGGCGGGAAACCTTGCCGACGTCGGTCTTGGGCAGCTCGCCGCGAAACTCGATGATGTGCGGCACCTTGTATTCGGCGAGCGTCTTGCGGCAATAGGCCTTGATCTCGTCCTCGCTCACCTTGCCGCGCGCCTCGCCCTGCAGCACGACGATCGCCTTGATGCGCTGGCCGACGGCGGGATCGGCGACGCCGATCACGCCCGCGGCCTTGACCTGCGGGTGCCCGTAAAGCACATCCTCGACGTCCTTGGCGAAGATCGAGTAGCCCTTGAACTTGATCAGGTCCTTCGAGCGGTCGTAGAAATGGAAATAGCCTTCGTCGTCCATGCGCACGATGTCGCCGGTGCGCATCCAGCGCACGCCGGCCTTCTCGACGAAGGCGCGCTCGCTGTCCGCCGGCCGCTGCCAGTAGCCCTGCATGACGTTCGGCCCCGCCAGCACCAGCTCGCCGGTTTCGCCCGGCGCCACGAATTCGAGGCGCTCCGGATCCATCACCGCGGCTTGCATGCTGGGAAGCGGGCAGCCGAACGAACCGCTCTTGGCCCGGCCGAGCGGATTGAGGTGGCTGGTGGCGCAGGTCTCCGACAGGCCATAGCCCTCGACGATCTCGGCGCCAGTGCGCTTCGCCCAGCCCTTCATGGTCGACTCGTGCAGCGTATCGGCGCCCGAAACGATGAGCTTCAGCCGCTTCCAGTCGGTCTTGTTGGTGTCCTTGTGGTCCTTCAGGTACTCGTAGAGCGTCGGCACGCCGTAGAACACGGTGGCGCGATAGCGTTCCATCGCTTCGAGAATCGCCTCGGTGTCGGGGCTGGTGAACAGCACCAGCAGGTTCCCCTGGCACAGGCCGTTCAGCATGATGACGACCTGGCCGTAGATGTGGAAGAAAGGCAGGAAGGCGAGGATGACTTCCTTGCCGGGCTCGAAGGTCGAGAAAGTGGCCTGGCCCATGGCCTGCGCCGCGATCAGGTTGTAATGCGTCAGCATCACGCCCTTCGGGTTGCCGGTGGTGCCGCCGGTATAGGGGAGCGCGGCGAGGTCGGTGCGCGGATCGATCGTCACCGCCGGCGGCTGCGCCGGGTATTTCGCCAGCAGGTCCTGCAGCCAGTGCACTCCCGCGGGCACCTCGGCCTTCTTCGTGAACAGGCGCTTGAGCGCCGGCAGGTATTCGCCAACGCTGGTGACGATCGCAAGATCGAGTCGGGCACCGGATTTCGCCACTTTTTCGTAGAGGATGTCCTGGCAGATCGCTACCCGCGCGCCGCTGTCCTCGATCTGGTAGCGCACCTCGTGGCTGGTGTAGACCGGGCTGATCGGCGTGACGGTCGCGCCGCATTTCAGCGCGGCGAAATAGGCAATGATGAACTGCGGGCTGTTGAGCAGGTAGAGCGCGACGCGGTCGCCCTTCTTCACCCCGAGGCCCGCCAGCGCGTTGGCCAGGCGGTCGGCGGCCTCGCGCAGCTCGCGGAAGCTGATCGAGCGGCCGTAGAACACCACCGCCGTATTGCCCGGCGCCATCGCGGTCGCCTCGTCGAATGCCTGCGGCACCGATTTGAGCGGCACCTCGACCGCGGCCGGCACGCCCTTGCCGTAGTGCGCGAGCCAGGGCCGGGACAGATAAATCTCGGTTGCGCCCATCGCTCCTCCTGCCGAAGATTCTAGCCTCGATGGATGACAGCGTCGCCCGCAGCATCGCCAAGTGGCCCAACGTACCGGCGGTCTACGGCTGGCTCGCGCTCGACCGGCGCGGCAACTGGCGCATCAAGGGGGAGCGCATCGCCAATGTTGCGTTGCGAGAGTTCATCGCTCGCAACTACGAGGCCGATGCCCGCGGCTGCTGGCACTTCCAGAACGGGCCGCAGCGCGTTTTTGTCAGCCTGGCGTACACGCCGTTCGTGGTCCATTACGAGGGCGACGCGCTTTTCGACCACTGCGGCCGGCCGTTTGCCTCGCGCGCGACCTATGTCGACGAGGAAGGCTCGGTGCTGATGGTCGACAGGCAAAAAATCGGCTTGCTCGACGATCGCGATCTGGCGCGTTTCGCCGACTCGGGCGAGCGCCTGCCGCTCCTCGCCAAGAGCGAAATTCCGTCGCGATTCGGCTACGTCGTCGAACCCTCAGATTCCTTGCGCTGACCGGGTTTCCTCCTTATAATCCGGCCTCTTTTTTGGGTGCTTGGGCGGCCTCGAGGAGCTCGATGGGGTCGCCCGGTTTGTTTCTGGAAACTTAAAAACATGCCTACCGTCAATCAGTTAGTGCGCTTTGGGCGCGTCGCCAAGCGCACCAAGTCGAAAGTGCCTGCGCTCGCCGGCTCGCCGCAAAAGCGGGGCGTCTGCACGCGCGTCTACACGACGACGCCGAAGAAACCCAATTCGGCGCTACGCAAAGTAGCGAAAGTGCGCCTCACCAACGGCTTCGAGGTGATCGGCTACATCGGCGGCGAAGGCCACAACCTGCAGGAGCACTCGGTGGTGCTGATTCGCGGCGGGCGCGTCAAGGACCTGCCCGGCGTGCGTTACCACATCGTGCGCGGCTCGCTCGACACGCAGGGCGTGAAGGACCGCAAGCAGTCCCGCTCGAAATACGGCGCCAAGGCGCCGAAATCCGCATAAGAACAAGAGGAAGAAGAGCATGCCCCGCCGTAGAGAGGTCCCCAAGCGCGAGATCCTGCCGGATCCGAAATTCGGTAACGTCGACCTGGCGAAGTTCGTCAATGTGCTGATGACGCGGGGCAAGAAATCGGTGGCCGAGCGCATCATCTACGGCGCGCTCGAGACCATCAAGACCAAATCGGGCAAGGACCCGATCGAGGTGTTCAACCAAGCGGTGCAGAACGTCAAGCCGGTGGTGGAAGTGAAAAGCCGAAGGGTCGGCGGCGCCAACTACCAGGTGCCGGTGGAAGTGCGGCCGGTGCGGCGCGTGGCGCTGGCGATGCGCTGGATCCGCGAGGCGGCGCAGAAGCGCGGCGAGAAATCGATGATGGTGCGGCTGGCCGGCGAGCTCGCCGAGGCCGCCGAGGGTCGTGGCGGCGCGATGAAGAAGCGCGAGGAAGTGCACCGCATGGCGGAAGCCAACAAAGCCTTTTCGCATTACAGGTTCTAGGAAAAATGTCCGTGGCCCGCAAGACCCCCATCGAGCGATACCGGAACATCGGCATTTCGGCGCACATCGACGCCGGAAAGACGACCACGACCGAGCGCATCCTGTTCTACACCGGGGTCAACCACAAGATCGGCGAGGTGCACGACGGCGCCGCGACCATGGACTGGATGGAGCAGGAGCAGGAGCGCGGCATCACCATCACCTCGGCGGCCACCACCTGTTTCTGGAAGGGCATGGACCTGTCCTATCCGGAGCACCGCATCAACATCATCGACACCCCCGGCCACGTCGATTTCACCATCGAGGTCGAGCGCTCGATGCGCGTGCTCGACGGCGCCTGCATGGTCTATGACGCGGTGGCGGGCGTGCAGCCGCAGTCCGAGACGGTGTGGCGCCAGGCGAACAAGTATCGCGTGCCGCGCCTCGCGTTCATCAACAAGATGGACCGGGTCGGCGCGACGTTCTTCAAGTCCTATGGCCACATCCGCGACCGCCTCAAGGGCAATCCGGTGCCGATCCAGATTCCGATCGGCGCGGAAGATAAGTTCGAAGGCGTGATCGATCTGGTCGCCATGCAGGCGATTTACTGGGACGAGGCCTCCCAGGGCATGAAATTCGAGAAGAAACCGGTGCCTGCCGAATTTGCCGCCGAAGCGAAGGAATGGCGCGACAAACTGGTCGAGGCGGCCGCCGAAGCCAATGAAGAGTTGATGAACAAATACCTCGAGACGAATGAACTTTCGGTCGAGGAGATCAAGCGCGGCCTGCGCCTGCGCACCATCGCCAACGAAATTGTGCCGATGCTGTGCGGCACTGCGTTCAAGAACAAGGGCGTGCAGGCGATGCTCGACGCGGTGATCGACTACCTGCCGTCGCCGGTGGACATCCCGCCGGTCAAGGGCGAGAACGACCGCGGCGAACCCGATGTGCGCCGGCCGGTCGACGACGAGCCGTTCG
Organism: Burkholderiales bacterium; assembly: GCA_036394595.1. Taxonomy (GTDB): domain Bacteria; phylum Pseudomonadota; class Gammaproteobacteria; order Burkholderiales; family SG8-39; genus SCGC-AG-212-J23. The sequence goes on from DASWEU010000170.1 coordinate 19,738, forward strand.
CGGCGCTCGCCTTCAAGATCATGACCGACCCGTTCGTCGGCCAGCTCACCTTCATCCGGGTGTATTCGGGCGTGCTGGCGTCGGGCGATACGGTGCTGACCTCGGTGCGCGGGCGCAAGGAACGCATCGGCCGCCTGCTGCAGATGCACGCCAACGACCGCAACGAAATCAAGGAAGTGCGCGCCGGCGACATCGCCGCGGTGGTCGGCCTGAAAGACGTCATCACGGGCGAGACCATCAGCGACGTGAAAAAGTCGATCACGCTCGAGAAGATGGAATTCCCCGAGCCGGTCATCTCCCAGGCGGTCGAGCCGAAGACCAAAGTCGACCAGGAAAAAATGGGCGTGGCGCTCAGCCGCCTGGCGCAGGAAGACCCGTCGTTCCGCGTGCGCAGCGACGAGGAGTCGGGCCAGACCATCATTTCGGGCATGGGCGAGCTGCACCTCGAGATCATCGTCGACCGCATGAAGCGCGAGTTCGGCGTCGAGGCCTCGGTCGGCAAGCCGCAGGTGGCCTACCGCGAGACCTTCAAGAAGTCGCTCGAGTCCGAAGGCAAGTTCGTCAAGCAGTCGGGCGGCCGCGGCCAGTACGGCCACGTCTGGCTCAAGCTCGAGCCGCAGCACGGCAAGGGCTTCGAGTTCGTCGATGCCGTCAAGGGCGGGCGCATCCCGCGCGAATTCATTCCGGCGGTCGAGAAGGGCATCAAGGAAGCGCTGCAGGAAGGCGTGCTCGCCGGCTATCCGGTGGTCGACGCCAAGGTGACGGTGATCGATGGCTCGTACCACGAGGTGGACTCGAACGAGAACGCCTTCAAGATGGCGGCGATCTTCGCCTTCAAGGACGGCATGCGCGCGGCGAATCCCGTGCTGCTCGAGCCGATCATGGCCGTGGAAGTCGAGACGCCGGTCGATTTCGTCGGCAACGTGATCGGCGATCTGTCGTCGCGCCGCGGCGTGATGCAAGGGCAGGAAGAGGTTGCCGGCAGCATGGTGATCAAGGCCGAGGTGCCGCTGGGCGAGATGTTCGGCTATTCGACCTCCATGCGTTCGCTGTCGCAGGGCCGCGCCACCTACACCATGGAATTCAAGCATTACGCCGAGGCGCCGAAGAGCGTCGCCGAAGCGGTGATCAGCGCGAAGACGAAGTAACAAACAGGAAAAAGTCATGGCAAAAGGCAAATTCGAGCGCACCAAGCCGCACGTGAACGTGGGCACGATCGGGCACGTCGATCATGGCAAGACGACGCTGACGGCGGCGATGACGCACATTCTCGCGAAGAAGTATGGCGGCGAGGCGAAGAACT
>DASWEU010000171.1:0-1703 GCA_036394595.1 Burkholderiales bacterium
GTCGAAACTGGTGCAGAAGCGGATCTGCTGCTTCATGTAAATAGAATACCGCGTGCGGCAACTGGATAGCTTCGATTACGTCATCGTCGGCGCCGGCAGCGCCGGCTGCCTGCTCGCCAACCGCCTCTCCCGCGATCCGGACATGCGCGTGCTGCTCGTCGAGGCGGGCGGCCGCGACGACTACTTCTGGATCCCGATCCCGGTCGGCTACCTCTACACGATCGGCAACCCGCGCACCGACTGGTGCTACAAGACCGAGCCCGACGAGCACCTCGCCGGCCGCTCGATCCACTACGCCCGCGGCCGGGTGCTCGGCGGCTGCTCCTCGATCAACGCCATGATCTACATGCGCGGCCAGAAAGAGGACTGGGACCACTGGGCCGCGCTCGGCAACAAGGGCTGGGCGTGGGACGACGTGCTGCCGATATTCAAAGGGCTGGAGGACTACGAGCGCGGCGCGACCGACGGCTACGGCGCCGGCGGCGAAGTGCGCATCGAGGATCCGCGCGTGCGCTGGGACATCATCGACGCCTGGCGAGCCGCCGCCGCCGAATGCGGCATCCCGCCGGTGAAGGTATTCAACAACGGCGACAACTTCGGCTGCGCCTACTTCCAGATGAACCAGAAGCGCGGACGGCGCTGGAGCGCAACCAATGCCTTCCTGCGGCCCGTCCTGCATCGGCCCAATCTCACGGTGCTGACCGACGCGCACGTCACGAAGCTGCGCATGAACGGCCGCTCCGCGCAGGGCGTGGAGTTCGTTGCCAAGGAACCGCTCTTCGCCGAAGCGCGCCGCGAGACCATCCTGGCCGCCGGCGCCATCGGCTCGCCGCAGCTCCTGCAACTCTCGGGCATCGGCCCCGCCGCGCTCTTGCAGCAGATGCACATCCCGCTGGTTCATGCCTTGCCCGGCGTCGGCGAGAACTTGCAGGACCACCTGCAGATCCGGCTGCAGTACAAGGTGAAGAACGTGAAGACGCTGAACGGCATCGCCAACAGTCTGTGGGGCAAGGCGGCGATGGCGGCGGAGTATTTCCTCTTTCGCACCGGCCCGCTGACCATGCCGCCCTCGCAGTGCGGCGCGTTCGCGAAAAGCGACCCGGCGCAGCCGACGCCGAACATCGAGTGGCATGTGCAGCCGCTGTCGCTCGACAAGTTCGGCGACCCGCTGCACAGCTTCCCGGCGATCACGCCCTCGGTGTGCAACCTGCGGCCGAGCTCGCGTGGCTGGGTGCGCATCAAGTCAACGGATCCGGCGGCCCATCCCGAGATCCAGCTGAACTACCTGTCGACGGCCGAGGACCGCAAGGTCGCGGTCGACGGCGTGCGCTTCACGCGCCGCATCATGCAGGCGAAGGCGCTCGCCAAGTACGCGCCCGAGGAATATCGGCCGGGTGTTTCAAACGAGAGCGACGAGCAGCTCGCCAAGGCTGCGGGCGAACTCGGCACGACGATTTTTCATCCCGTGGGAACGTGCAAGATGGGCAGCGATCCCATGGCCGTAGTGGATGACGAGCTGCGCGTGCATGGCATTGAACGGCTGCGGGTTATCGACGCTTCGATATTTCCCCGCATCACCTCGGGCAATACGAACGCGCCGACCTACGTCATCGCCGAGAAAGGCGCGCGCGCCATCTTGAAATCCCTACAATCCGCCCCTACTTAAGCCCGGCAAAGGAGAACCAAAAACCATGAAACGGGTC
>DASWEU010000172.1:0-11610 GCA_036394595.1 Burkholderiales bacterium
AGGGGTAGGCGTGTGGGTAGGCCGTCTGCAGCGGAGCGCCCACAGAGATGAACGTGGCGGAGAGTGAGGGATTCGAACCCCCGAGCCCTTGCGGGCTAGCGGTTTTCAAGACCGCCGCATTCGACCGCTCTGCCAACTCTCCTTGAATATCCGCCTACTTGGCCCCATTTTAGCCTTCACCCTCCCGGCTAAGGTGTTGAAACTTTGGGGGGCTTTGGTAGTCTTACCCACAGGAGGCTACAAATATAACTATGGAACTCAAACCCGTACGCACCGACGGCCAGGAATTCCGCGGCAATTACCAGGCGGCCGAAGAGACCGTCGTCCGACCGGACGAAGGCCAGAAGGTCCTGCGCAATACCTATCTGCTGCTTGCGGTCACCATGATCCCCACGGTGATCGGCGCGTTGATCGGCATTCAGACCGCCGGCATCATCATGGCGAGCCCGATCCTCAGTTCGCTGCTGATGTTTGGCGGGGTGATCGGCCTGCAATTCGGCATCGCCGCGTACCGCAACAGCCCCATTGGCATCGCCCTGCTGCTGATGATGACCGGCGCGCTCGGCTGGTGGCTGGGCCCGATCCTCAACTACGCGCTGGCGCTCAAGAACGGCATGCAGCTGGTCGGCTACGCCGCGGTCGGCACCGGGGTGATCTTCTTCGCCATGGGCTCGCTCGCCGCCACCGTCAAGCGCGACCTGGGCGGCCTGGGCAAGTTCCTATTCGTCGGCATGTGGGCGCTGGCGATCGCCATGATCGCCAACATGTTCCTGCAGATCCCGGCGCTGGCGCTGGCGCTCTCGACGCTGGTGATCGTGGTGTTCTCGCTGTTCCTGATGTACGACCTGAACCGCATCATTCGCGGCGGCGAGACCAACTACCTGATGGCGACGACCGGTGTGTACCTCAGCCTGTTCAACATCTTCGCCAACCTGCTGCAGATCCTGCTCTCCCTGGCGGGCGATCGCGATTAGGGCTTGGCAGGATCCTTGGAAGAGGGCGCTTCGGCGCCCTTTTTCTTGGGCTCGGCCTTCTTCGGCTCGGCTTTTTTCTTCGCTTCGATCTTCTTCTTGGGTTCGGCTTTCTTGGCCGGCGCGCCAGTCACCGTTACCGAGGCCGCCCCGGTGCCCTCGCAAGGGGTTGCTCCCGAGCCTTTGACCGCAATCTTGTAGGTGCCGTCCTTTTCGTAGACATGCCGCAGCGTGCGCGTGGTGGCGACGCCGAAGTCGAGCGGCTTTGGCCGGCCGCCATCGCCCAGGTCAATGCTGGCGTCGCAGTTGTTGCTGCCGATTTTCGACCGGGCCACCGAGACGGCGATCTCGACCTGCGGCGCCTTGCCGCTGGCGAAGGCCGCCGGGTTGGGCTTGACCGTAACGCTCTCGATGCGCGGCGCGGCCAACGCGGCCGGCGCGACGAGGCAGGCAGTCAGGATCAAGGCTCTCATCGTTCAAACGACGCGATGCTTTCGACATGCGCCGTATGCGGAAACATATTCACCACGCCCGCCGCCGTCAAGCGGTAGCCTTTGGCGTGCACCAAGACAGCCGCGTCGCGCGCCAGCGTCGCCGGGTCGCAGGACACGTAGACGATGCGGCGCGGGCCGTCCACCGGCAGCGACTTGACGATTTCGATCGCCCCTTCGCGCGGCGGGTCGAGCAGGATCTTTGCGAACTCGCCCCACGGGGAAAGGTCGCTGCGGAAGAGATCCGCCTTTTCGAATTGCGCCACCAGGCCGTTGCTGGCGGCATTTTCCCGCGCCCGCGCGATCAGCTCGCCGCTGCCCTCGAAGCCGATCACCTGCGCGCCGCGGCGTGCGAGGGGCAGCGAGAAGTTGCCCAGGCCGCAGAACAGGTCGGCGATACGCTCGCCCGGCTGCGGGTCGAGCAGGCGTACCGCACGCGACACCAGGATGCGATTGACGCCGAAATTGACCTGCGTGAAATCCGTCGGGCGAAAGCGCAGGCGGATGCCGAACTCGGGCAGCTCGTAGAAGAGCTCGCTCGATGCCGGGTGGAGCGGTTGCACGCTCTCCGGCCCGCCCGGCTGCAGCCAGACATGCACGCCGTGCCTGTCCGCAAACGCTCGTAACAGCGAAAGGTCTTCCGCGGTGAGCGGCAGTAGGTGGCGAAACACCAGTGCCGTCGCATTGTCGCCGGCCGCCACCTCGACCTGCGGCAGGCGCGAGCGCACCGACAGCGTCTCGATCAGCTCCCGCAGCGGACCGATCAGCGCGGCGATCGCAAGCGGCAGCACCGGGCATTGCCGCATGTCGGTCACCCAGGTCGAGCGCCGCTCGCGAAAACCCACCAGCACGCCGCCCTTCTTGTCCACGCGCCGTACCGAGAGGCGCGCGCGGCAGCGATAGCCCCAGGACTGGCCGTAGACGATCGGCAGCATCGATTCGGGCGCGAGCTTGCCGATGCGCGCCAGGTTCTCCTCCAGCCAGCGCTGCTTGGCCGCCATTTGCGTGCGGTCGTCGGCATGCTGCGTGGCGCAGCCGCCGCACACGCCGAAGTGCGGGCAGTGCGGGGTGACGCGGCCGGGCGAAGCCTGCAGGATGGTTTTGCTTCTCAGGAAATCAAAGCTTTTCCTTCTCGAAACGACCTCGCCTTCCACGCGTTCAAAGGGCAGAGCCCCTTCCACGAAGGCGACCTTGCCGTCGGGGTAGCGCGCCACTCCACGCCCTTCGGCGTCGAGCGACTCGATGTCGAGGATCAGGCTTTCCAGAGCGAGAGGAATTCGCGCCAGTGCGGCTCGGAGCGCTTCTCCAGCGTGCCGCGCAGCAGGGCGCATTCCTTGCGGTACTGCTCGGCGGTAAGCGCGCCGCGCAGCTGCTGGAAGCGCAGATACAGCAAGTAGGTGTTGGCGGTGTCCGCCTCGCAGTAGGCGCGGATCTCCGCCAGCTTGCCCGCCTGCCAGGCGCTCCACACCTGCGCGCCGCCGACGCCGACCTTGCCGGGGAAGCCGGCGAGCCGCGCCACCTCGTCGAGCGGCGCGTTGTTGCGCGGCTGGTACATCGCCAGCACATCCATCAGGTCGAGATGGCGCGCGTGGTAGCGGCCGAGGTAGCTGTTCCAGCGGAAATCCTTGTCGTCCTCGCCCTGGTCCCAGAACTTGGGCGCGACGACGCCGTTGGCGAGCGCGCGGTAGTTAAGCACCGGCAGGTCGAAGCCGCCGCCGTTCCAGGAGACGAGCTGCGGCACCAGCTTCTCGATGCCGTCGTAGAAGCGCTGCAGGGTCTCCTTCTCGCTCGCCTCGGCGAGCGAGAACACCTTGATCGTGTCGCCTTCGCGCAGCACGCAGCCGATCACCACCACCTTGTGCAGCTGCGGCCCGAGAAAGTCGCTGCCGGTCTGCGCGCGACGCTTCTGGAAGGCGACCTCGGCCACCTCGGCATCGGGCAGGTCAGCCGGCAGCGCGTGCAGCAGCCGGATGCCAGCCACGTCGGGGATGGTCTCGATGTCGAAGGCGAGAACCGGCGCCATCAATCGGGAAACACGCCGGTCGTGAGGTAGCGATCGCCCCGATCGCAGACGATGGTCACGATGATGGAATTCTTGAGTTCCCTGGAAAGGCGCAGCGCGACGTGCATGGCGCCGCCGGAGGAGATGCCGGCGAAGATGCCCTCTTCGCGCGCCAGGCGCCGCGTCATCTCCTCGGCCTCGGCCTGGCTCACCGACTCGATGCGGTCGACGCGCTTGCGGTCGTAGATCTTCGGCAGGTAGGCCTCGGGCCACTTGCGAATGCCCGGGATCTGCGAGCCCTCCGCGGGCTGGCAGCCGATGATCTGGATCTTCGGATTCTTTTCCTTGAAAAAGCGCGAGCAGCCCATGATGGTGCCGGTGGTGCCCATGCTGGAGACGAAGTGCGTGAGCTTGCCGCCGGTGTCGCGCCAGATCTCCGGTGCGGTGGTCTCGTAGTGGATCACCGGGTTGTCGGGATTGGCGAACTGGTCGAGCATGGTGCCCTTACCGTCCTTCACCATCTTTTCGGCCAGGTCGCGCGCCGCCTCCATGCCGCCCTTCTGCGGCGTGAGGATGATTTCGGCGCCGAAGGCGCGCATGGTCTGGCGCCGCTCGGCCGAGAGATGCTCGGGCATGATCAGCACCATGCGGTAGCCGCGGATCGCCGCCCCCATGGCGAGCGCGATGCCGGTGTTGCCGGAGGTCGGCTCGATCAGGGTGTCGCCCGGCTTGATGCGGCCGCGCTTCTCGGCGTGCCGGATCATCGAGATCGCCGGCCGGTCCTTGACCGAGCCGGCGGGATTGTTGCCTTCCAGTTTCGCCAGAATGAGATTCTGGTTTTTTTGAAAATCGGAATCCAAGCGCTGCACCCGGACCAGCGGCGTATTGCCGATGAAATCTTCGATCGTCGCTTTCACGCCCGCAGCAGCTCCTTGACGTAGGCGGCTACGCCTTCGTCGACCGCGCGGAAGGCCGTGTCGCAACCGGTGGAGCGCAGCCGGGTGAGGTCGGCCTGCGTGTAGCTCTGGTACTTGCCGACAAGCTGCGGCGGGAACGGCACATAGCGGATCAGACCCTTGTCCGCCAGCGCGCCCACCGGCAGCTGCGTGCCGTTCACCGTATTGATCACTGCCGCCGCCACCTCGTTGAAGGTCTGCGCCCGGCCGCTGCCGCAATTGAAGATTCCGGACACGTCGCGCCGGTCGAGCAACCACAGGTTCACCGCCACCGCATCGTCGACGTGGACGAAGTCGCGGCGCTGCTCGCCGTCGCCGAAGCCGTCCGAGCCGACGAACAGCTGCACCGCGCCGCTCGCCTTGAACTGCTCATACGCCTGCAAGGCAATCGAGTGCATGCGCGTGCGCTTCTTGTGCGCCTCGTTCGGCCCGTAGACGTTGAAGTAGCGCAGCCCGGCGATCTGCGCGCTGCGCTCGCCGAGACGGCGCCGCACCACCTGGTCGAACAGGAATTTGGAATAGGCGTAGACGTTGAGCGGCGCTTCGTTTTCGCGCACTTCGGCGAACTTGCGTCCCGCGCCGTAGACCGAAGCGGACGAGGCGTAGATCAGCGGCAGCTCCTCGTCCTGGCACCATTCGAGCAGCGCCTTGGAATACGCATAATTCGTCTCGAGCATGGTGTGCCCGTTCGTCTCCATGGTGTCGGTGCAGGCGCCCTGGTGCAGCACCGCCTCCACCGCGCCGTCGAGGTTGCCCGAGGACAGGCGCGCCAGGAACTCGCCCTTGTCCATGTAGTCCTCGATCTCCAGCGCATAGAGGTTGCGCGCGTTGTCGCCGCGCGACAGATCGTCGACCGCCAGGATCTCCTTCATGCCGCGGCGGTTGAGCGCGGCGACCAGGCGCGAGCCGATGAACCCCGCAGCGCCGGTGACGACGACGAGCATCAGCGCGTCCCCAGCAGCTCGGCCCGTGTCACCACCGCGGCGCCGAACTTGGTGACCTTGATGCCGCCGGCGCGGTTGGCGATGCGCGCCGCCGCCTCCAGGCTCTGGCCGGCGGCGAGCGTCACCGCAAGCGCCGCGATCACGGTGTCGCCGGCGCCGGTGACGTCGGACACCTCGCGCTTTTCCGCGTTGAATTGGATTCGTTTTTTATTTTTATATAATGTCATGCCGTCCTCGCCGCGAGTGAGGAGCACCGCCTCAAGATCAAGCTTCGCGCGCAGCGCGTTGACCCGCGCCGTCAGGTCCTTCTCGTCTTTCCAGCTCCCTACCACCTCGCGCAGCTCGGCGAGATTGGGCGTCACCACGCTCGCGCCACGGTAGCGCGAGTAGTCGTCGCCCTTGGGATCCACCAGCACGCGCTTGCCGGCCTTGCGGCCCTCGCGAATCATGGTCGCGATGTGGGCGAGGCCCCCTTTGCCGTAGTCCGACAGCAGCACCACGTCGCACTCCGGCAGCGCGCGGCGGAAATCGGCGAGCTTGGAGCCCAGCACTTCCGCCGAAGGCGGCGTCTCGAAATCGATGCGCAGCAGCTGGTGGCGGCGCTGGCCGATGACGCGCAGCTTCTGGATGGTGCGGATCGAGCGATCGCGGTGCAGCCGGGCGTCGACGCCTTCGCGCGCCAGCAGGCGGGCGAGCCGCCGGCCCGCGTCGTCGCGGCCGACGACCGATAGCAGGCGTGTGCTGGCGCCGAGTGCGACGCAATTGCGCGCGACGTTGGCCGCCCCGCCCGGCAGCTCCTGCTCCTTCTGCCACAGGAACACCGGCACCGGCGCCTCGGGCGAGATGCGCGACACCTCGCCGAACCAGTAGCGATCCAGCATCACGTCGCCCACCACCAGCACGCGCGCCTTGGAGGGATTTATGTGCGCCTCCCGATGGGGTAATACTCCAAGCCCTGCGCCTTCACCATGCCCGGATCGTACAGATTCCGGCCGTCGAAGATGGCCGGCGTCCTCAGGCGCGCCTTGAGCGCGGCGAAGTCCGGACTGCGGAACTCCTGCCACTCGGTGACGATGGCGAGCGCATCGGCGCCGTCCACCGCGGCGAGCGGGGAAGACACGATTTCGACGCCTTTCGACGTTTTGAAGAACTTTCTTGCTTCCTCCCCTGCCGCCGGATCATAGGCTTTCACGGCTGCTCCTGCCGCAAGCAGGTCGTCGATCAAAACGCGGCTCGGCGCCTCGCGCATGTCGTCGGTATTGGCCTTGAACGCCAGGCCCCACACGGCAATGCATTTGTTTTTCAGAGTACCGAATCTCTTCTGGATCTTTTCGGCAAGGACGTGCTTCTGGGCTTCGTTGACGGCGTCCACGGCGCCCAGCACGCGTAGCGCGCGCCCGGCCTCGGCGGCGCTGCGCTGCAGCGCCTTGACGTCCTTGGGGAAGCAGGAGCCGCCGTAGCCGACACCGGCATACAGGAAGTGGTAGCCGATCCTCGGGTCCGAACCGATGCCGCGGCGCACTTCCTCGATGTCGGCGCCGAGCGCCTCGGCAAGGTTGGCGACCTCGTTCATGAACGAGATGCGCGTCGCCAACATGGCGTTGGCGGCGTACTTGGTCAGCTCGGCCGAGCGCACGCCCATCACCATGATGCGCTCGCGGTTGCGCTGGAACGGCGCGTACAGCTGGCGCAGGAGCGCGATGGCGCGCGGGTCCTCGCTGCCGATGACGATGCGGTCGGGCCGCATGAAGTCCTCGACCGCCGCGCCCTCCTTGAGGAATTCGGGGTTGGAGACCACCGAGAAGTCGACGCCGTCGCCGCGCTTCTTCATCTCGTCGATGATCGCGCTCTTGACCCTGTCGGCGGTGCCGACCGGCACGGTGGACTTGGTGGCGATCACCTTCCAGTGCTGCATGTGGCGGCCGATGGCGGCGGCGGCGGCGAGCACGTGTTGCAGGTCGGCCGAGCCGTCCTCGCCCGGCGGCGTGCCAACGGCGATGATCTGCAGCTCGCCGTGCGCCACGCTCGCCTCGACGTCGGTGGAGAAGCGCAGCCGCCCGGCCGCCCGGTTGCGCCGCACGATGGGCTCCAGCCCCGGCTCGAAGATGGGAATTTCACCGGCATTCAGCCGGGAAATTTTTTCTCCATCCAAATCCAGGCAATAGACGGCGTTGCCCGCATCCGCGAGGCAGGCGCCGCTCACCAACCCGACATATCCAGTGCCGACGACAGTGACGTTCACGCGGGTTTCACGGTACGAGGTCGAATTCTTCGGTGCGGCGCGGCGGGTAGGTCTCCCAGCCGCCGCAGGCCGGGCAGCGCCAGTGGAACTGTCGCGCCTTGAAGCCGCAGGTCTCGCAACGGTAGCGCGCCAGGCGCCGCGTGTGGCCGTGCACTAGGTTGCGGATCAGCTCGAGGTCGGTGCGCCGCTCCGGCGAGGCGGCGCCGATGATCTGCGCCTCGAGCAGCCGGTCGAGACCGAGCAGCGTCGGATTGCGCCGCAACTCGTCGCGCACCAGCCGGTAGGCCTCCTCCGGCCCCTTGGCGTCGAGCGTCTGCTGGAACACGGTGTCGAGCAGGTCGAGCGACGGGTAGCGCTCGAGGTAGCCGGCGAGCAGGCGCAGGCCCTCCTCGGCGCGCCCGGCCGCGCGGTGCGCCTCCGACAGGCGCGGCGCAGCAAGGGCCAGATAGGCCGGGTTCTGCGATTCGATGCGTTTCCAGTGCTCGATGGCTTTCTCGAAATCGCCCTCGTCCTTGTGCAGGTCGCCCAGCAGCAGGCTGGCGCGCACGCACTTGCGGTTGTCCTCCAGCGCCTGCTCGAGGTAGCGGCGCGCCACCGCCGGGCGCGACTGCGCCGCCTCGGAGGCGGCGAGCTCGCACTGGTACTGCGCCATCACGTAGGCGTCGCTGCCCACCTTCTTCGTCATTGCGATGGCGCGCGGCCAGTCCTTCTCCTGCTCGTAGATGTCGAGCAGGTGGCGGCGCGCGAGCGGCGCCTGCGGCCCTTGCTCCAGGCGGCCGAACACTTCCTCGGCGCGGTCGAGGATGCCTGCCTTCAGGTAGTCCTGCCCCAGCTCGGCGAGCGCGAGGAGCTTCTGCTCGTTGCCGAGGTCGGCGCGTTCCAGCAGGTTCTGATGCATGCGGATGGCGCGGTCGAATTCGCCGCGCCGCCGGAACAGGCTGCCGAGCGCGAAGTGCAGCTCGATCGTCTCGGGGTTGACCCGCGCCACCTCGATGAACGACTCGATCGCCTTGTCGGGCTGCTCATTCAGCAGGAAATTGAGGCCCTTGAAGTAGGAGCTCGGCAGCGCGCGCGACTCGGTGACGATCTGCCGGATGTCGATGCGCGCCGCCACCCAGCCCAAGCCGAAGAAGAGCGGGAAGCCGACCAGCCACCAGTACTCGAACTCCATGGCTCAGAGCGGCGGCAGCGGCGGCGCGCCCGGCGCCCCGGCCAGCTTCTTCAGCTTGGAGATGCGCCGGCGCTGGCGCAGCAGCGGCCCCAGCAGCGCCAGCATGCCGAACACGGCGCCGGCGGCGAAAAAAGCGAACAGGGCGAGCACCAGCGGCGTCTGCAGCGCCAGGTCGAAGTAGAAGCGCAGCGTCACCGGCTCCACGTTCTTGGCAGCGAACGCCAGCAGAAGAAAGAACACGGTGAGACGGACCGCCCAGGCGAGTAAGCGCATCGCGCCGCCGGCGCCGCGGCGCCCTAGCGCGCCGGCTGCGAAGCGCGCTCCTGCGGCGCGGCCTTGGCCTCAAGCGCCGAGTCGACCCGCTCGCGCAGCTCCTTGCCCGCCTTGAAATGCGGCACGTACTTTTCCGGTACCTGCACCTTCTCGCCGGACTTGGGATTGCGGCCGGTGCGCGGCGGGCGGTAGTTCAGGCCGAAGCTGCCGAAGCCGCGGATCTCGATGCGGTTGCCGGCGAGCAGCGCGTGGGTCATGGCGTCGAGAATCATCTTGACGGCGTACTCGGCATCCTTCGCCACCAGCTGCGGGTAGCGCTGCGCCAGGCGCGCGATGAGCTCGGATTTGGTCATTTCTCTGGCGTGCTGCCCTTGTCCAGCTTGGCGCGCAGCAGCGCGCCCAGGTTGGTCGCGCCGGCGCTGGCTGCCGCGTTCTCGGTGCGCAGCTGCTTCATCGCGTCGGTCTCCTCCGACAGGTCTTTCGCCTTGATCGACAGGTTGATCGAGCGGTTCTTGCGGTCGACGTTGATGATCATTGCGTTCACCATGTCGCCCTCCTTCAGCACCTTGGAGAGGTCCTCGACGCGGTCGCGCGAGAACTCGGAGGCGCGCAGGTAGCCTTCGACGCCGGCGATGTCCACCACCGCACCCTTGGCGTCGACCGACTTCACCGTGCCGGTGACCACGCTGTTCTTCTCGTGGCCGGCGATGAAGGCGGTGAACGGGTCGCCCTCGAGCTGCTTGATGCCGAGCGAGATGCGCTCGCGCTCGACGTCGATCGACAGCACCACCGCCTCGACTTCCTCGCTTTTCTTGAAGTTCTTGACCGCTTCCTCGCCGGCGGCGGACCAGGACAGGTCCGACAGGTGCACCAGGCCGTCGATGCCGCCGGGCAGGCCGACGAACACGCCGAAATCGGTGATCGATTTGATCTGGCCCTTGACCTTGTCGCCCTTCTTGTACTCGCGGGCGAAATCCTCCCAGGGATTGGGCTTGCACTGCTTCATGCCGAGCGAGCTGCGGCGGCGCTCCTCGTCGATCTCGAGGATCATTACCTCCACTTCGTCGCCCACCTGCACCACCTTGGTCGGGTGCACGTTCTTGTTGGTCCAGTCCATCTCCGAGACGTGCACCAGGCCCTCGATGCCCGACTCCACTTCGACGAACGCGCCGTAGTCGGTCAGGTTCGTTACCTTTCCAAACAATCTGGTTCCCTGGGGATAGCGCCTGCCGATTCCCACCCACGGATCTTCGCCCAACTGCTTCAGGCCGAGCGAGACGCGGTTCTTCTCGGCGTCGAACTTGAGCACCTTGGCGGTGACCTCGTCGCCGACGTTGAGCACCTCCGACGGATGCTTGACGCGCCGCCAGGCGAGATCGGTGATATGCAGCAGGCCGTCGATGCCGCCGAGGTCGACGAAAGCGCCGTAATCGGTGATGTTCTTGACGATGCCCTTGACGGTGGCGCCTTCCTGCAGCGAGGCGAGCAGGTTCTGGCGCTCGGCGCCGGCGGAATCCTCGAGCACCGCGCGGCGCGACACGACCACGTTGTTCCTTTTGCGGTCGAGCTTGATGACCTTGAACTCCATCTCCTTGCCCTCGAAGGGCGTGGTGTCCTTGACCGGTCGCAGGTCGACCAGCGACCCGGGCAGGAAGGCGCGGATGCCCTTGGCCATCACCGTGAGACCGCCCTTCACCTTGCCGGTGATGGTGCCCTTGACCTTCTCGCCGGTCTCGAGCGCCTTCTCCAGCTCGAGCCAGGCGGCCATGCGCTTCGCCTTGTCGCGCGACAGGCGCGTCGCGCCGTAGCCGTCTTCCAGCGCCTCGATCGAGACGCTGACGAAATCGCCCGGCTTGACGTCGACGCCGCCGGCGTCGTTGCGGAACTCCTCGATCGCGATGATGCTTTCGGACTTCAGCCCGGCGTTGACCACCACGAAGTTGTCATCGACGCTCACCACTTCGGCGGTGATCACCTCGCCGATGCGCATTTCCTTGCGATTGAGGCTCTCCTCGAACAGCGCCGCGAAGGACTCGCCGGACGGTTGGGATGAAGCGGGGGAAATACTGGCCATGTAAGAAAAAACCTTTTCTATCCGCAGGCTAGCGCCTGCGGGTCAAGTTGGACACCGGGCGAGGCCTCAGCCACGCCCACCCGAAACCTTCTCCTTGTACGCCGTCAAAATCCGCTTCACCACCGCGTCGATCGAAAGTGCCGAAGAATCGAGCACTTGCGAATCGGGCGCCGGAACCAGGGGCGCCACGGCGCGGTTTGCGTCGCGCGCGTCCCGCTCCTGTAGATCGCGGGAAAGGGCGCGCAGATTAGCATTGATTCCTTTGTCTTTCAACTGCTTATGCCGGCGTTCGGCCCTCACTTCGGGGCTTGCTGTCAAGAACACTTTGAGGGCCGCATCCGGGAAGACGATGGTGCCCATATCGCGCCCGTCTGCCACCAGGCCGGGGGGCCTTCGGAAAGACCGCTGGCGGTTCAGCAGCGCCTGGCGCACCGCTGGAATTTTTGCGACATCCGAGGCGCGATTGCCGATCTCCTCGGATCGAAT
>DASWEU010000173.1:0-11148 GCA_036394595.1 Burkholderiales bacterium
TGGTCGCGGTGCGGCAGGATCTGCAGATCGAGCGACGGGTTGGCGCGGTAGGACATGGCCCAGAGCAGCGCGTCGGCGTTGTCCGGATCGATGTCCTCGTTCCCCGCGATCACGTACTTGCCGGCCGCCCGATTCCACGCCGCCGCGCCGTAGAGCGCCCGCCAGACCTCGGTCCGCGGAACATTTCTGTCCAAGACCACCACAATGACTTTGCGCAGGTTGGTCAGCGGCTCGTGCATCGAGACGCGCTTCACGCCCGGGATGCCCAAACTCCGCAGGTGCTGCGTGAAGAGGGGCTCGAGCGCCACGCGCTTGATCAGGCTCGATTCGCTCGGCGTCACCTGCGAGATGATCGAGGTGAGGATGGCGTCGCGCCGCCGCGTGATGCAGGTGACCTCCATGAAGGCGTTGTATTCCTGCAGGTTGACGTGGCCGTGCGATTCGCCGAACGGCGCCTCGGGCTCGAGGTACTCGGTGTCGATCCAGCCCTCGATCACGATCTCGCTTTCCGCCGGCACCAGCAGGTCGACGGTCTTCGCCTTGACGACATTGATGGGCGCGCCGACCAGGCCGCCGGCGACGTGCAGCTCGTCGAGGTGCTCGGGAACCTTCTGGGCGGAGGTGAAGGCGACGCAGGGCGGCGCACCGAGCACCACCGCGGCGGCGAGCTTCTGGCCCTTCGCTTTCGCCTTCTGCCAATGGGTGTAGATGCCCGGCCGCAGCTCGAGCGACGGATTCATGCCCAGGCGCCGCGGCGCCTTGAGCTGGCCGCGGTAGATGCCCATGTTCTGCACGCCGGTCTCGGGGTCCTTGGTGATGTACTGCGATAGCGTGGTGAACGGCGCGATGTCCCAACCCGGTGTCGAGATGGGAATTGGAATTTCATCCAATCCATTCATCTCCTGTTCGTGGCAGACCGCATCCCTCACGATGCGCGGCGCGACCGGCTGCGCGATCGCGCGCGTCCAGACCTCGTTGATCTTGTCGAGCGGGCAACCCATGCCGATGCGGTAGATCTCGCGGCTCGCGGCAAGCGCGCCGACCACCACCGGGATATCGTATTTGCGGTTTTTCGAATCCGTGACGTTGGTAAATAGAAACGCCTTGCGGTCTCTTTCCGCGATGCCGCCGCGGAACTGCCAGCGCACCAGCGGGTGCATCTCGGTGTCCTTGTTGATCGGCCGGTCCACCGTGATCAGCAGGCCGGCTCGGTCGAGCGAGCGCAGATGTTCGTGAAGGTCGGGATAGCCAGGTTTCATGGTTCTCAGTCCACGGTTATGTTCTTTTCGCGGATCATCCGCCCCCAGCGGGATTGATCTTCGCGCACCAGCTGCGCCAGTTCCTGCGGCGTGCCGCCGATCACTTCGCAGCCCTGGCTTTCAAGCCTTTCGCGCAGGCCGGCGTGCGCCACGCTGTCCCGCATCGTACCGTGCAGACGCTCGAGCACCGCCTTCGGCGTCGCCGCCGGCGCGAAGACCGCGACCCAGGACTGGGTTTCGAATCCAGGATAGGTCTCGGCGATCGCCGGCAGGCCGGGATAGAACTTGGAGCGCTCGAGCGTGCTCACGCCGAGCGCCACCAGCTTGCCGCTCCTCACGTACTGCTGGATCGATCCGCCCCCCTGCACCAGCATCACCTGCACCTGGCCCGCGAGCAGGTCCTGAATGGCGGGGCCGCCCCCCTTGTAGTGAATCGGCACGGTTTCGATGCCGGCGGTCTCCCGGAACAGCTCGTAGGCGAGCCGGCTCGAGGATGCGGGGCCGGCGGAGCCGAAATTGAGCTGGGAGCCTTTTTGACGCGCGAGCGCGACGAAGTCCTTTACCGTGTGCACGCCGAGGCCTGGGTGCACCAGCAGCACCTGCGGATAGCGGCACAGCTGCATCAGCGGCGCAAAATCGCGTACTGGATCCCATTTCAGATTCCGGAACAAGAACGGATTGGTGACGAAGGTGTCGAAGGTCACCAGCAGCGTGTGGCCGTCCGGCGGCGACTCGGCGACCTGCTGCGTGCCGACGATGCCGCCGGAGGCGACGCGGTTCTCGACGATGAACGGCTGTCCGAGCTGCTCGGTGAGCGCTACCGAAATCACGCGCGCCACGAGATCGCTCGCGCCGCCCGGGCTGGACGGCACCACCAGCCGCACTGGCTTTGCCGGATAACCCTGCGCCGCCGCTTCGGCGGCAATCAATGCAAAGGCGGCGAGCGCTCGGCGCAGAGGAACCATGACGGGTGCTGGTAGGATACCGGAGCACCCGAGGGGGATGACATGAAACTGCCGCGCATTGCCTGCGTCGCTGCCGCAATCCTTTTAATGTGGGCCGAGGCATCAGCACAGACCGAGCCGCTGCGCATTGGCTTCCTGACCGTGCGCACCGGGCCGCTTGCCGCGGGCGGGCGCCAGATGGAGGAAGGCATCAACCTGTTCCTCAAGGAACGCAATGCGATGCTGGCCGGGCGCAAGGTCGAGATCCTGTTCGCCGACACCGCCGGGCAGCCGGCGCAGGCGAAGACCAAGGCGCAGGAGCTGGTCGAACGCGAGAAAGTGCACATCCTCGTCGGGCCGCTCGCCACGTTCGAGGCGCTGGCGATCGACGAGTACGTGCTGCAGGCCCGCGTGCCGCTGCTGCCGCCGATGTCCGCGGCGCAAAACGACCTGGCGCAGCAGAAGAAGAGCGACTACGTCGTGCATACCTACGGCACCGCGGCGCAGGCGATGTATGCGCTGGGCGACTACGCGGCGAAGAAGCTCGGCATGAAGCGTGTCGCCATGATCGCCGACGATTTCACCTATGGCCACGAGGGCGCGGCAGGGTTCCACCGCGTGTTCGAGGATGGAGGCGGGCGCGTGGTGCAGAAGCTCTGGCCACCGCTCAATGCCACCGACTACGGCTCGTTCCTCGGCCAGCTCAAGTCCAACGTCGATGGCATCTACGCCGGCTTCGCCGGCTCCAACCCGTTGCGTTTCCTTCGCGCCTACCGCGAGTACGGGCTGAAACCGATGCTGCTGGGCAATCCGACGCTGACCGACGAAGGGATCCTGAAGAACATGGGCGATGAGGCGCTCGGCGTCTACACCGCGAGCTGGTACACCGTCGATCGCGACACGCCGGACAACCGGCGCTTCGTCGAGGCGATTCGCCGGGAATACAAGGTCACACCCGGCTTCTACACCGCCGCGACCTACACGTCGGGGCTGTGGATCGAGGCGGCGATGAGCCTGGTGAAGGGCCGGTTCGAGGACCAGGCCGTGTTCGTCAGGGCGCTGCACAACGTGAAGCTCGACCGCGGCCCGATGGGCCCGATCCGCCTCGACGAATACGGCAAGCCGATCCTCAACATCTACATCCGCAAAGTGGAGCGCAAGAGCGGCGAGCTGGTGAATACCACCGTCGCCACGTACCCGAACGTCAGCCAGTTCTGGGAATACGACCCCAAGGCCTTCGTCGCCGGGCCGCAGTATTCGCGCGACGTGCCCGCCGCCCGCTTCCTCGAGTAGGAAAATGGCGCTCCGATTCTGGCCGGGGCTCGCAACCGCAGCGTTCGGCCTGATGCTCGGCGCTGCCGAAGCGACGGCGCAGGCCTGGCCGTCGCGCCCGGTGAAGATCGTGGTGCCGGCGACGACCGGCGGCGCGATCGACCTGATCGCGCGCTCGCTGGCGGAGAAGATGAGCGGCCCGCTCGGCCAGCCGGTGGTGGTCGAGAACAAGCCCGGCGCCTCGAACAACCTCGGCACCGACTTCGTCGCCAAGAGCCCGCCCGACGGCTACGCGCTGGTGATCTGCGCTTCGAGCCACGCCACCAACAAGCACCTTTTCAAGAGCCTGCCCTACGACCCGGTGAAGGACTTCGAGCCAGTGGTCTACACCCACATCGTGCCGCTGCTTCTCGCCGTGCACCCGTCGGTCGGCGCAAGTAACGTGAAGGAGCTCGTCGCCTGGATCAAGGCCAATCCCGACAAGGCGAATTTCGCCTCGAGCGGCTCGGGCAGCTCGCTCCATATGGCGGCCGAGCTCTTCATGAGCATGAGCGGCACGAAGATGCAGCATGTGCCCTACAAGGGCAGCTCCGCCGCGCACCCCGACCTGCTCGCCGGGCGCACCGCCATGATCTTCGACACCGTCACGGCCATCCGCCCGCACGTGCGCTCCGGTGGCGTGCGCGGCATCGCCGTCACGACGCTCGCGAGATCGAGCGCGGTGCCCGAGCTGCCGACGATCGCCGAGTCGGGCCTGCCCGGCTACGACGCCAGCACCTGGGGCGGCATCCTCGCTCCCGCCGGCACGCCGCGCCCCGTGGTCGAAAGATTGAACTCGGTGATCAACGCCGCGCTCAGGATGGACGACGTGCGCTCGCGCCTCTCGGGCGCCGGCATCGAGATCCGGGGCGGCACGCCGGAGCAATTCGGCAACGTCATCAGGGCCGAAATCGACAAGTGGGGAAAGATCGTCAAGCAGGCCGGCATTCAGCCGGAGTAACCGCCGCCGAGGGAGCGGTAGAGATCGACCAGGCTAGTGAGGCGCTGCAAGCGCGTCGCGACTAGCGAGAGCTGCGCGTTGTAGAAGTCGGTTTGCGCGGTGAGCACGTTCAAATACGTATCGACGCCGTTGCGGTAGCGGAAGTCCGCAAGCTGCAGCCGGCGCTGCTGCGCAGCGCTGTAGCGTTCAAGGGCGGCAAGCTGTTCGTCGTAAGTACCGCGTGCGGCGAGCCCGTCCGCCACCTCGCGAAAAGCGCTCTGGATGGCCTTTTCGTACTGCGCGACGCCGATATCCTTGCGGATTTTCGCGGCATCAAGGTTCGCCTGCAGCGCGCCGCCTGAAAAGATCGGGACGCTGATGGAGGGCATGAATGACCAGGCGAGCGATCCTCCGCTGAACAGCCCGTCGAGCGTTGAGCTCGCCGCACCGAGGCTGCCGGTAAGGTTGATGCGCGGGAAGAATGCCGCACGCGCGGCGCCGATATCGGCGTTCTCCGAGCGCAGCAGCGCCTCGGCCTGCAGGATGTCCGGGCGGCGCGTGAGCAGATCAGACGGCAGCGCGGCCGGAATATCGGCCAGGATCTTCTGCTCGCTCATCGGCAAAGACGGCGGCAGGTCCGCCGGCAGCGTTTGGCCGATCAGCAACTCCAGTCCGTTTTCGGCTTGCGCGCGAGCTCGTACCTGCGCGGCGTAATTGACGTTGGCCTGCTCGAGGACGGTTTCCGACTGGCGCAAGGAAAGCTCGGTGCCGGTGCCGGTATCGAACTGCAGCTTCACGATCTGGTGCGAAGCCCGCGCCGTCTCGAGCGCCTGGCGCGTCACCGCCAGTTGCTCATCGAGCGCGAGCGTGGCGAGGTACAGATCGGCAACCTGGGACACCAGCAGGATCTCGGCAGCCTGGCGCGCGTACGCGGTGGCGAAGTACTGCTCGAGCGCGGCGTCGCCCAGGCTCTGCAGCCGGCCGAAGAAGTCGATTTCCCAAGCGGTGGCCACGCCGACCGAAAATTCATTGGCGCTCACGCCTTTGTTGCGCCCGCGGGACGCATCGGCGAAGCCCGCCACCTGCGGCAACAGCGCGGCGCGCTGGATGCGGTATTGCGCCTGGACTTGCGCGACGTTCAGCACCGCCACGCGCAGGTCGCGGTTGTTCTTCAGCGCCACCTCGACCAGGCGCCGCAGGCGCGGATCGGCGAGAAAATCGCGCCATCCGATCTCCGTCGCCGGGCGGCTTGCGGCAGACGTCGCCCCATACGCAGCGCCAGTCGGGAACTCACCAGCAACCGGCGCCGCCGGCCGCTCGTAGACCGGCTGCAGGGAGCAGGCGGCAAGAACCAGCACGAAACCGGCCGCGAGAACCTTTTTCATGCGGGCTCCAGCGCGGCTTGCGGCTTGCGCTTCAGCTTGTCGCTGACCACGACGAAGAACATCGGGATCAGGAGGATCGCGAGGAAAGTGGCGCTCAGCATGCCGCCGAGCACGCCGATGCCGATGGCGTGCTGGCTCGCCGAGCCCGCGCCGCGCGCGAGGGCGAGCGGCAGGACGCCGAGGCCGAAGGCGAGCGAGGTCATGATGATCGGCCGCAGCCGCAGCTGCGCCGCTTCGAGCGCCGCGTCGATCGCGGCTTTGCCCTGTTGGTGCAGCTCGCGCGCGAACTCCACGATCAGGATCGCGTTCTTCGCCGACAGGCCGATGGTGACGAGCAGCCCGACCTGGAAGAAAACGTCATTCGACATGCCGAACGCGCTGGCGGCGGCGAGCGCGCCGAGCACGCCGAGCGGCACGCCGAGGATCACCGACAGCGGGATCGCCCAGCTCTCGTAGAGCGCGGCGAGGCACAGGAACACGACGATCACCGATAGCGCGTAGAAGTACGGCGCCTGCGTGCCGGCCTCGATCTGCTGCAGCGAGATGCCGGTCCATTCGTAGCCGATGCCGGCGGGCAGCTTCTGTGCGAGCTTTTGCATCGCCGCCATCGACTGGCCCATGCTCTTCCCCGCCGGCGCCACGCCCTGGATCTCCACCGCGGGCACGCCGTTATAGCGCTCGAGCTTGGGTGGGCCGTAGGTCCACGATCCCTGCGCCAGCGAGGCAAAGGGCACCATGGCGCCTTTCGCGTTGCGCACATAGATGTTGTTCAAGTCCTCTGGATTCATGCGGAATTGCGCATCCGCCTGCACGTACACCTTCTTGATGCGGTTGTCGGTGTCCATGAAATTGTTGACGTAGCGCGAGCCCCATAGCACGGAAAAGGTCTGGTCGATGTCGGACAGCGTGACGCCGAGCGCGGCGGCCTTCTCGCGGTCGATGTCGATCTTGTAGGTCGGGTTGTCTTCGAGGCCGACCGCCCGCACCTGAGCGAGGTCCGGATCGCTCCTGGCGGCGGCGAGGAGCTGGTTGCGCGCCCGCATCAGCTTGTCGTGGCCCACGCCGCCGACGTCCTCGAGCATGAAATCGAAGCCGGCGGCGGTGCCGAGGCCCCGGATCGGCGGCGGATTGACGGCCACGATGGTGGCGTCCTTGTAGGTGGCGAAGTGCGCGTTGACGCGGTTGACGAGCGCCTGCGCGGTGAGCGCAGCGCGGCTCCGCTGGCCCCAGTCCTTGAGCCGCACGAACACCATGCCCTGGCTCTGGCCGCGCCCGGAGAAGTTGAAGCCGTTGATCTGGAAGTTCGCCTCCACACTGCGCGCCTCCTGCTGCGCGAGATACGCGCTCACATCGTCGAGCGCGGCCTGGCTGCGCACGATCGCAGCGCCCGGCGGCGTCTGCACCTGGATGAAGAGATAGCCCTGGTCCTCGGTCGGCAGGAAGGAGGTCGGCAGGCGCACGAACAGCAGCCCGGCCGCGACCAAGACTGCGGCGTAGATGGCGAACCAGCGGACGGATCGGGCGATGACGTGGCGCACGCCGAGCAGGTAGCCGTTGCGGCCACGGTCGAAGGACCTGTTGAACCAGCGCGCGAAGCGACCTTTCGCCCCGTGGCCGGGCTTGAGCATGGTGGCGCAAAGGGCTGGCGTCAGCGTCAGCGCGACGAACACCGAGAGCAGCATGGCCGCGGCGATCGTCAGCGCGAACTCGCGGTAAATCGCCCCCGCGGTGCCGCTCGAGAACGACACCGGCACGAACACCGCCGCAAGCACCAGGGCGACGCCGACCAGCGCGCCGCTGATCTGCCCCATCGCCTTCTGCGTCGCTTCGCGCGGCCCGAGGCCCTCCTCGGTCATCACCCGCTCGACGTTCTCCACCACCACGATGGCGTCGTCGACCAGCAAGCCGATCGCGAGCACCATGCCGAACATGGAGAGCGTGTTGATGCTGAAGCCGAGCGCCGCCATCAGGCCGAAGCTGCCGAGCAGCACCACCGGGATCGCGATCGCCGGAATCAGCGTCGCGCGCCAGTTCTGCAGGAACAGCAGCATCACCAGCACGACGAGCGCGATGCCCTCCAGCAGCGTCTTCACCACCTCGGTGATCGAGGCGGTGATGAAGGGGGTGACGTCGTTCGGGTAGACGACCTTCAGGCCCGCTGGAAAGTACTTCGAGAGCTGCGCCATGCGCGAGCGCAACGCGTTCGCGGTGTTGAGCGCGTTGGCGCCGGTGGCGAGCTGGATGCCGATGCCGGCGGCGGGCTGGCCGTTGTACTTGTTGTCGACGTTGAAGCTCTCGGGGCCAAGCTCGATGCGCGCGACGTCGCGCAGCCGCACCTGCGACCCGTCCGGCAGCACTTTGAGCAGGATCGCGCCGAATTCCTCCGGCGTGCGCAGCAGCGTGGCCTCGGTGATGGTGGCGTTGAGCTGCTGCGAAGCGGGCGCAGGGTTTCCGCCGAGCTGGCCGCCGGAGACCTGCGCGTTCTGGCTCTGGATCGCGGCGGTGACGTCGAGCGGCGTCAGCGCAAAGTTCGTCAGCTTCATGGCATCGAGCCAGACGCGCATCGCGTACTGCGTGCCGAAGATGTTCAGGTTGCCGACGCCGTCGATGCGGCTGACAGGATCGACCACGTGCGAGACGATGTAGTTGGCGATGTCGAACTTCGTCATGCTCCGGTCGGACGAGACGAAGCCGATCACCATCAGAAACGAGCTGGTCGACTTGGTGACGCGGATGCCCGACTGCTGCACCTGCTGCGGCAGCAGCGGCACGGCGAGCTGCAGCTTGTTCTGCACCTGGACCTGCGCGATGTCCGGGTTGGTGCCCGGCGCGAACGTCAGGGTGGTGGTCGACTGGCCTGTATCGTCGCTCTGCGAGTCGAGGTAGATGAGGTGGTCGATGCCGCTCATCTGCTGCTCGATCACCTGCACCACCGTGTTCTCGACCGTCTGCGCCGAGGCGCCCGGATACGCGGTGGTGATCTGCACCGTGGGCGGGGCGATCGGCGGCACCTGCTCGACCGGCAGCGTCAGGATCGACAGGCCACCGGCAAGCATGATGAGCAGGGCGATGACGATCGCGAAGATCGGGCGCTGGATGAAGAAACGTGCCACGGTCAGTTCGCCGACGCCGTTGTTGTGGCCGGCGCTTGCGCCTTTGCCGGTGCTTCCACCGCGCGCACTGTCGCACCGGACTGCACTTTCTGCAGGCCGGCGACGATCACGCGCTCGCCGTCGGCCAGGCCGCCTTCGACGATCCATTGGTCGCCAGACGTACGGGTCGCCTGGAGCACTCGCTGCGCCACCTTGTTGTCGCCATCCACCACCAGCGCCGTGGCCTGTCCGCGGGGATCGTGCGTCACGCCCTGCTGCGGTACCAGCATCGCCTGATCGTTCACGCCCTGCTCGAGGCGCGCACGCACGAACATGCCGGGCAGCAGGACGTGGTCGGGATTCGGAAACACCGCGCGCAGCGTGACCGAGCCGGTGCTCTGGTCAACGGTAACGTCGGTGAACTGCAGGGTCCCGGCAAGCGGATACCGGCTACCGTCTTCGAGGAGCACCGTCACCTTCGCCCTGTCGCTGCCCTCCACCTTGACGCGGCCGCTCGCCACGTCACGCCGCAGCTGCAGCCCCTGCACACTCGACTGGTTCAGATCGACGTAGATCGGGTCCATCTGCTGCACCGTGGTCATGAGCGTCGCGGCGCTCGCCTGCACATACGCCCCGGGCGTCACCAGCGAAACGCCGATGCGGCCGGCGATCGGCGATGTGACGTCGGTAAAGCCGAGATTGATGCGGGCGGTCTGCACCGCCGCCTTGCTCGAGGCGACGTCGGCGGCGGCCTGGCCTTGTGCGGCGACGGCGTTGTCGTACTCCTGCTGGCTGACGCCGTTGCCGCCGACGAGGATCTTGTAGCGCTCGGCCTGCGCGCTCATCGCCGCGAGGTTGGCTTGCGCCTTCTGTAGCGTGCCGAGCGCGCTGTCCAGCGCGGCGCGGTACGGCGCCGGATCGATCTGGTAGAGCCGCTGTCCGGCCCTCACGTCGGCGCCTTCCTCGAATCCGCGCCTGAGCACGATGCCGTCGACGCGCGCGCGCAGCTGCGCAACCAGATACGCGGAGGTACGTCCCGGCAGCTCGCTGATGACCGGCACGCTCGTCTTGTGCACCGTCACCACCGAGACTTCCGGCAGCGGAGCCGGCGGTGTTTCGTCCGCCTTCGCGCACCCACCGAGGACGACCAGCGCCGCCAGCAGATTCGATGTTCGATTCATTGTTGCCCCCTGATTGGAACGCGAGAATTTTCGAGCGAGCAGGCCTCGATGTGATTTCACAATCTGTCCCAGCCGTTACGGTTGTAACGGTGGCTGCGGTTGTTTCGGATGCAACGCGACGGCTGCAGATCTGCAACTTCCGTGTCACCGCTGGCCGTCAATGTGTTGCCTGGAGCAACCCATCAACCCATGACGAACGGAACCATCATGAGGCACTTGATCACCGCAGCTCGCGGTCAGGAATCCTGGCGTCGGAAGGTCCTCCCTGCGACCCCCGCGTCGAACGGCGACGTGCGCTTCGAGAGTCTCGACTCGCAGCTAGCCGGGCATGTGCAGCGCGCCCTGATTGAAGCGGAGCGCGTCTACGCCAGCGAAGAGGACAGGCTGCGGTCGGTCCTGGCTGGCCTTGCGCGGTGGTGCGGCTCGCCGCTACCCGAATTCTCGCGTGCGCTCGATGCGCTGTGGCAGGCGCGGCGCTAGCGCAGTTTGCTTCTCAATACACGGTTTCAACCGCAACGCCGAACAGGTAGCCGGCGCCCCGTTCCGTGCGGATATAGCGCGGCGCGGCTGGATCCTTTTCGATCTTGCGGCGCAGCCGCATGATCTGAACGTCCACCGAGCGGTTGTAGACCTCGTCGTTATGCAGCCGCGACAGGTCGAGCAGCTGGTCGCGGGTCAGTATGCGATGGGGCGCGCCGAGCAGCACCACGAGCAGGCTGAACTCGCCGTTGCTGAGCGGCACCGGCTTACCCTCGGGGCTCACCAGGCGCCGGGTGTTGAGGTTGAGTTCCCAGCGGTCGAAGCGGTAGGCGCGTATCCCCTCCGGCTTGCCCTGGTGCACTTCGGCGCGCCGGCGGCGCAGGATGCTGCGGATGCGCGCGAGCAGCTCGCGCGGGCTGAAGGGCTTGGTGAGATAGTCGTCGGCGCCCAGTTCCAGGCCCATCACCCGGTCGGCCTCTTCCGCGCGGCCTGTCACCATCACGATGGGTATGGCGGACTCGTCGCGCAGCTTGCGTGCGAGTCCCATGCCGTCCTC
>DASWEU010000174.1:0-9421 GCA_036394595.1 Burkholderiales bacterium
ACGAGACCTCGGTCTTGAGGAGATTGTTCGTCTTGTACTGCTCCACGGTCAGGTTGTAGGCCTTGGCGCGCGAGGCGAGCACCTCGTCGGTCCAGATCGCCGTATCGTAGACGGCGTTGGGATGCAGCGTGTTGATGCGGATGCCGTCCTTGCCCCATTCGAGCGCCGCGACGCGCGCCAGCTGGTTGAGCGCCGCCTTGGAGGCGGAGTAGGCCGCCGCGCCCGGTCCCGGCGCAGGGACGTTCTTCGAGCCGATCACCACGATGCGCCCGCCCCGCGGCGCGAGCTTGAGCAGCGTGTGGCAGGCCTGCATCACCAGCAGGTTCGCCTCGACGTTGACTGACATGGCGCTCTTCCACATCTCGGCGCTGATGTCCTGGATCGCCTGCGAGGAGGGGAAGATGCCGGCGTTGAGAACCAGCATGTCGATCCCGCCAAAGTGTTTTATTGCCTTATCTATCGATATTGCTATTTCTTTTTGATTCGTAAGGTCACAAGCAATCCCGAAAAAGTCCGGACGATTCCAGAGCGCCGAAACGGCAGAATTGCGGTCCAGTCCGACCACCGCGGCGCCGCGCTTGAGGAATGCCTCGGCGCAAGCCTTGCCGATGCCCGACGCGGCGCCGGTGACCAATGCCACCTCGCCGGCGAACACCGGCGGGCTGCCGGCCTTTTTCAGCTTCGCCTGCTCCAGGTCCCAGTACTCGATATCGAAGGTGTGTCGCTCCTCGAGCGCCTTCCAGCCGCCGAGCGCCTCGGCGCGCAGGATCACGTCGACGGTGTGCTCGTAGAGGTCTTCGACGATGCCGACATCCTTCGCCGTGCGGCCGAAGGCGGCGAGGCCGAAGTCGCGGTCGAGTGCCATGCGCGGCGCAGCATCGAGCATGGTTTTGCGTTGTTTCGCTTTTTTTTCATTGTTATCGAAATATTTTTTATAAGAAACGCAAAACGCCGATACATCCCTGCCGAGCATCGGCACTGGCTTGGTACGAATCACGTGGTCGGGCGTCGCCGGGCCGCCTTGCGAGATGCGCGCGACATCCGGATGCCGCGCGAAGCCGAGGAAGCGCTCGCCGTCGTTGCAGCGGCAGAGCAGGGGAAAGCCTGCCGCCTTCGAGGCGTCGTGGCGCAATTTCGCCGCCGCCTCGCGTTGGAAGGCGGGTGCCGCGGCCGGCGGCAGGCCGATGCTCCAGGCCTTTTTCGCCACCAGGTACTTCTCGGCCATCGACACCAGCTCGATCATCAGTTCGTAGGACTCGCGCGCGCCGGCGGCGAACGTGAACACCCCGTGTGACAGCAGCATCATGCCGACCGTGTTTTTCGTCTTCTGCTTCGGGAATTCGCGTGCGCAGTAGGCGGCGAGGTCGAAGCCGGCCATGATGTACGGAATCACCACCGCCTTGTCGCCGTAGATATCGCGCATGCGCTTTTCGCCGTCGGGCGAATTCGATACCGACAGCACGGCGTCGGCGTGCGTGTGATCGACGTACTTGTGCGGCAGGATGGCGTGCAGGATGGTCTCGACCGAGGGCGCCGGCGCGCCGGCGCGCAGCGTGTGGGTGGCGAGCTCGTTCACCATCTGCGGATCCGGGAGCGACGGCAGCGAAGCGAGCCGCCGCACGTAGTCGAGCTTCACCGGCGCGAAGCCGGCCGGCTCGATGGTTTCGAGGTCCCAGCCGCTGCCCTTGACGTAGAGCACTTCGTCGTCTTCGCCGAACAGGTTTTTTTCGGCGAGCTTGACCGAGGTATTGCCGCCGCCGTGCAGCACCAGCGACTTGTCGCGCCCGAGCAGGCGCGAGGTATAGACGCGCGGACCGAGCGGGCCGGCGAACTGCGCCGCCTCGGCGTCGCTCCAGAGGCTTTTCATGCGTGAATTATACTTTTGCACATGCCACGCATTGAATTGCTCGCCTGGGGCGAGGCGCGCGCGCTTGCCGAGCCGATCCGCTTCGCCGTGTTCGTCGAGGAGCAGCGCGTGCCGCGCGACATCGAGCTCGACGACCAGGACGCCGGGAGCCTGCACGCGGTGGCCTACGAGAAGGGGAAGGCCGTCGCCACCGGGCGCCTGCTGCCCGACGGTCACATTGGGCGAATGGCCGTGCTCAAGGACCGGCGCCGCCAGGGCTTCGGCAGTGCAATTCTGACGGCGCTGATGGAAGCGGCCGTCAAGCGCGGCCACGCCAGCGTCGCGCTTTCCTCGCAGACACACGCCGTGCCGTTCTACCGTGCCCATGGCTTTGCGGCGCAAGGCGGCGAGTACCTCGAGGCGGGGATCCCGCATCTGGAGATGACGCTGTCGCTCGGCAGGCTGATCTTGGCCCAATGCGCCCGGCTCGCGCTCGAGATCGCGCCGCAGGAGTGCATGCGAGGGCCCTGGGGCGAGCATTGCATGCCCATGCACGCAGTGTGGCCGACACTGCGCCTGATCGGGCACGTCGGCGGGCCGGCGCAGGATGCGGGTCTATTCGCGCGGGCGATCGCGCTGCTCGACGGACCGCGGCCGGGCGTCCTGATCTCCGGCGCCTCCGACTACGCGATTCTCGAGCAACTGCTGCTCGCCGCCGGCACCGCCAGGCCCCTGGGCGACATCACGGTGCTCGACCGCTGCGACACGCCGCTCCACCTCAACCGCTGGTATGCCGCGCGGGTGGACTGCGCGATCGAGACCGGCCGCAGCGACATCATCGACTATGCGCCGGCGCGCACTTTCGATGCGATTTTTGCCCACAGCTTCCTCGAGCACCTGCCGCGCGAGCGCTGGGGCAGCCTCGCCAAGCGCTGGCAGGCGCTGCTGCGGCCGGGCGGCGTGCTGGCAGCCGTATTCCGCGTGCGCAGCGAGCAGGAGGCGGCTGCCGACGTGGGAACGCGCCGCGATGCCGCGGATTTTCTTCCTTTTCTAGAAAAAACAAATGCAACCCTGCCGCCGCGGCTGCAGTTGCCGGCCCAGGCGGTCGCCGAGCGCATCGCCCAGCACTGGCGCACCCGCATCATCTCGCCAGTGCGCTCGGCCGGGGAAGTGCAGGACCTGCTCACCGCCGCGGGATTCAAGGTGGAGGAAGCCGAGCAGGGCGCCGCTTCCGTTGCCGCCCGGCCCGGCCTGCCGACCAGCAAGCGCATCCGGCTGATCGCCCGGCGCGTCTAGGCGGCCGTCGGCCGCAGCGCGATCTCGGAGACGAAGTCCTCGAATTTCCCGCCGCTGCCGCGCTCGAGGCGCTCGGGATAGACGAAATTCAGCCGGATCCCGGCCGGCAATTTTTCCTGGATCAGCGCTTCGACTGTGCGCTCCTCCGCTGCCGCCAGGGGCTTGGTCACCACCAGGCGGACCTCGATACGGTCAGGTGCTTTCTGCACGAACTGGTACTGGCGGATCTTCGCCACCTCGGTCTGGTGGCGCAGGTTGAACATCGGGTAGTAGCGCCTGCCGTCGGGCGCGATGAGCGTGTTGCGCTTGCGGCCGATGACGCGCGTCAGCACCGGCAACGTGCGACCGCAGGCGCAGGGGCCGCCGACCTCGGCGTAGTCGCCGATGTCATAGCGCACCAGCGGCGTGGCGAAATTGTGCAGGTCGGTGACCACCACCCGGCCGGACTGGCCGGGCGCGCAGGGCCGGCCAGCCTCGTCGAGCACCTCGAGCAGCACGCCTTCGGACTGCACGTGGTAGTGCTCGCCCGAGGGGCATTGCAGCGCCATGTAGCCGACCTCGTCGGACGAGTAGTAATCCACCACCGGCACATCCCAGGCGGCGCGGCACAGGGCGCGCGTCTCCGGCGCAAGGATCTCGCCGAGGGAGCGGACTTCGGTGAGCGTGGGAATGCGCACGCGGCGCTCGAGCGACACCCGTGCCAGCTCGGCCAGGTTCGAGGCGAGGGTGAGGAGATATTTCGGCTTCTGCGCCACCAGCCAGTCGAGCTGCTCGCCGACCTCGGTGCGGATGTTGAGGCCGGCCGCCGGCCCGGTGGCGATCAGGCCGCTGGTGGCCGGACCCCAGTTCTTCTGCTCGCCGCCCTTGAGGCCGTGGCGGATCACCGCGAGGCGCCCGCCAAAGTCGCGCGCGTGCCACGCGTGCTCGCGCAGCGTGAATGCGCGCCAGAACAGCTGCGACAGTTCGGTCTTCAGCACCCGCACCGGCGCTCCGGTGGAGCCCGAAGTGCGCGATTCGGCCGTGCGCCCGTGCGCAGGCGGCAGGCGCGTGCTCTTCACCTCTTCGTAATGCTCCTGCAGATGGCGCCGCTCGAGCAGCGGCAGCGACGTGAACTCGCGGTTCTTTCCCCAGTGCTTGCGGTAGAACGGCGCGGTGTCGTAGGCGTGCGAGAGCAGCAACCCGATTTGCGCTCGCTGCAGTGCCGCCAGGCGCTCGGGCGCGAGGCGCTCGGTGCGCTCGAGCTGGTAGAGGAGGGCGAGCACGGAGTTGCCGTCGCGGCGCGGCAAGGCGGGCCACATCGTCCCCGGCACGCCGCTCTGGATCGCCCAGTTCACGCCTGCCACTCGTAGCGCAAGGTCTGGCCGTCCGTACCATCGGCGCCGAACGAGCGCTCGGCATATTGAGTGCGTCCCACTTCGCTTCTGACCAGTACGGTCGAGCAGCGCGTGCCGTACTGCCCGTTGACGATGCGTGCCGGCGCGAGCGTCGAGAAGAGCGGCTCGATTGCCGGCGCCGGCTCGAGCGCGCGGCGCAGGCGCAGCTTGTCGGGCTCGATCTCGGGCGAATCGAGCAGCAGGTTGCCAAGGCCGTAGACGCCGGGCTCGAGCTTGCGCGGCGCGCCGTCGCGGTTGGACATCCACCACAGCTCCTCGCCATCGCTGGCGAGCAGATTGAATCCACTATATGAATTTGCCGAAATGTTTTTCATGAAAATTCCGGGAGAGACTTTTTCATTCAAAAAGCCCACCGGCAATGCCCCCCTGGACTGCCGCGCTTTCGGTTCCGTCGCGCCGCGGTAGTTCGTCACTGCCGCAAATCTTCCCCCCCGTGTCACGCCCATCCACGTTCCTTTCGCCTCGAGATCGCGGCCGGCGAGGAGCCCGGGCGCGTCGGCCCAGAATGCGGCGGGGGAGGCGGGGCGGCCGTGGAATTCGTCGCGGTTCGCCGCCACGATCAACGGGAAGCTCGCCTGCGTCTTCCAGGCGAGCAGGATCAGGCACACAGAAAGTGCTCGGCTTTGCGGGCGACCGGGAAATCTTTCGTCTCGCGCAACATCACGAGGTCGAACAGCACGCCATCCGTCACGCCTTCGTAGACCTCCATGTAGGTAGCCGGATCGTCGCGCCGCCGCATCCAGCGGCCGCGCACGCCGCAATCGCGCTCCACCGCGGCGAACAGCCGCTCGACCACCGCGCGCAGCTCGTCCACACGCGCCGCATCCACCTTGTAGTAGACGTAGTAATTCAAACCGGCATGACCGCGAGCAGCTCGCCGCCCGCGCTGTCCACCACCACGCCGCCGTTGAATTCCTGGCCCGGAAGCAGCTCGGCGCCCGCCGGCGCGTGCAGCTGCACCATGCGCCGCTTCACCTGGCCGCGATACTGGGCGCGCGCCACGATTTCCTGGCCGGGGTAGCAGCCCTTTTGAAAGTCGACGCCGCCGAGCTTCTCGAGGTTGACCATCTGCGGCACGAACTGGTCCTGCGTCGCCGCGCTGATGAAGGGCCGGCCAGCTTTGATCTCCTGCAGAATCCACGCGGATTCCGGGGCTGTCGGCTTTTCTTTTGCAGCAGCACGCAATTCCAGGTAACGGCGATTATCGACCCGTACGCTGGCGCTGCCGCCTTCCCAAAGCACGTCCGGTCCATCGCGCTCGACATCCCAGACGCCGTCCTGCGTCCAGGCATCGCTGACGTCTTCGAGCTTCACCTTCGAACGCAGGATGAACATCGACAGGCGTTTCGCCACCGCCGGCGCGAGGTCGCGCGCCAGCTGCAGCAAATAGCCGTCCGGCGCGGGAATGACCAGGAATGTCGCCAGCAGGCGACCTTTGGCCGAGCACCAGCCGGCCAGCGCCGCGCGCCCGGGCGCGAGGTGCAGCACGTCGTTGGTGAGCTGGGCGTGGAGGAAATCACGCGCCTCCGCGCCGCTCACCGACAGGACGCCATAACGGGTGAGGCGAGCGCGCTCCATCGTAGAATGCGCATTTTACCGCCGCAGCCATCCTGAAGACCCTCCTCGCGTTCGTGCTTCTCGTGGTGCTGGCCGCCGGCGGCTATGTCGCCTCGTATGTCGCCATGCCGCTGCCGATCCGCACTTTCCCGCTGGAAGTGGAAATCCCGCGCGGCGCGGGGTTCCGCGCCGCCATCGAGCAGCTGGAAAAGGCCGGCATCCCGGTTGGCCGCGTCGAGTTCGAGACACTGGCGCGCACGCTGGGGCGCGAGCGCGACATCAAGGCCGGCAACTACCAGCTGCTGCAGCCCACTTCGCCGCTCGAGTTGCTCGAAAAGCTGACGCGCGGCGACGTCACGCTCGCCGAAGTGCGCCTGATCGAGGGCTGGACCTTCGCCCAGTTCCGCGATGCGCTCGACAACAGCCCCAATCTGCGACACGACACCACCGGGCTCCCCGACGGCGAAGTACTGGCTCGCGTGCAGGCGCTCGAGAAGCACCCGGAAGGACTGTTCTTTCCCGATACCTATCTTTTCAGTCGCGGCTCGAGCGATCTCGCCGTGCTGCGCCGGTCCTACCGCGCCATGCAGCGCCACCTGACGCAGGAGTGGCAGGCGCGCGATCCTTCGGCGCCCTACGCTTCGCCTTACGAGGCGCTGGTCATGGCTTCGATCATCGAGAAGGAGACCGGCCGTGCCGGCGAGCGCGACCTGATCGGCGGCGTGCTGATCAACCGCCTGCGCGCCGGCATGAAGCTGCAGGCGGACCCGACGGTGATCTACGGCCTGGGCACGAGCTTCGACGGCAACCTGAAGAAAGTGCACCTGCTGACCGACGGCCCCTACAACTCCTATACGCGGGTGGGCCTGCCGCCGACGCCGATCGCCATGCCGGGGCTGGCGTCGCTGCGCTCGTCCGTGCAGCCCGGCAAGACCGACGCCATGTACTACGTTTCGAAGGGCGACGGTTCCAGCCAGTTTTCCAGGACGCTGGAGGAGCACAATCGCGCTGTGATGCGCTACCAGATCAGGCCGGCCAGGAAGAAATGACCGCAGCCGCGTTCGGCAAGCTGATCACCCTGGAGGGCGTCGATGGCGCCGGCAAGTCCACGCACGTCCAGTTCATCGCCGACACCCTGCGCGCCGAGGCACGCAAGGTCATCGTCACGCGCGAGCCGGGCGGCACCAACCTCGCCGAGCAGCTGCGGGACACCCTGCTGCTGAAGCCGATGGATCCTCTTACCGAGACGCTGCTCATGTTCGCGGCGCGCGCCGACCACGTGTCGCGCATCATCCGCCCGGCGCTCGAGGCCGGCACCTGGGTGATCTGCGACCGCTTCACCGACGCGACATTTGCCTATCAGGGGGCAGGCAAGGGCGTAAATGCAGATCACATC
Organism: Burkholderiales bacterium; assembly: GCA_036394595.1. Classification (GTDB taxonomy): domain Bacteria; phylum Pseudomonadota; class Gammaproteobacteria; order Burkholderiales; family SG8-39; genus SCGC-AG-212-J23. The sequence continues at coordinate 7,490 of DASWEU010000174.1, forward strand.
CGCCGTCTGGCCGAACTGGTACACCCCGGCCTCAAGCCCGACCGCACGCTGGTGTTCGACTGCGACTTCGAGGTCTCGCGCCAGCGGCTGAAGTCCTCCGGCAAAACGCTGGATCGCTTCGAGAGCGAGGAGGGCGCCTTCTTCGAACGCGTGCGCCGCGCCTACCTTGACGCGGCGAAGGCCGAGCCCGAGCGCGTGCGCGTCATCAACGCCGCCGCCGATATGAAGACCATCCGCGAAGCCATATCGCGGGGACTGTACGGCCTGTGATGCATCCCTGGAACCAGCCGATCCTCGATGCCTTCCGCAAGCGGCTGGAGCGCCTGCCGCACGCGCTGCTGGTCCACGGACCGCGCGGTGTCGGCAAGCTCGCGCTCGCGGAGCGGCTGGCGCAGCTCATGCTGTGTGAGTCCGCCGACGTGGGCTGCCGTCCCTGCGACAGCTGCGATGCCTGCCGCTGGTTCGTCGCTGAAAATCACCCCGATTACCGGCGCGTCGAGCCCGAGATCCTCTGGAAAGAGCCGCCGGCGAACAAAGACAAGCCGAGCCGGGTGGTCAAGATCGAGCAGGTGAGGGAAGACCTGGAGGCCTTCGTCAACCTCAAGTCCCACCGCGCCGGCCTTCGGGTCGTGGTGCTGCACCCGGCGGACGAAATGCAGTCCGTGGCCATCAGCGCCCTGCTGAAAAACCTCGAAGAACCCCCGCCGGGGGCCGTTTTCATCCTGGTGGCGCACCGGCCGGCGCTCCTTCCGGCCACCATCCGCAGCCGCTGCATTGCCGTGCCGGTCCCCGTCCCGCCCCGCGACGCCGCGCTCAGGTGGCTGGCGGGCGAGGGCGCGAAGGGCGCCGAGCGCTGGCTCGCCTATGCAGGCGGCGCGCCCCTGCGTGCCCTCCAATATGCGGGCCAGGCCGAGTCCCTGGAGCGCCTGTTGGCCTCCCCGGCCCCCACGGATGACCGCGAAGACCTCGAGCGCCTCGCCGAAGCCCTCCAGAAGATCGCCCTGGACAAGGCCCTGCTGGCCTTTGGCCTCCCCTCCAGGTTCCAAACCGGCGCCAAGGCCCCCGCGGGGGAGGCTGCCCGCGCCTGGCTCACCTACGCCCGCCGCATGGGCCACGACCGCCTCCTGACCCAGCACCCCCTCAACGCCCGCCTGTTCTCCTCAGAGATGCTGGCGGCCCGTCCTAAGAGTTAATCAGATTGTTTAGATCGGTTCCCTAAGCCACTGACTCGTCGTGGGGAAGGGATAGAGAATCTGGCCTACTGAGGACTACCTGCTTGAAGCTCTTTCGAGGTTATTCCTTAACTTACCATAATACACATTGCATACCAACAGCACCTTGAGGATGGTACGGTAACCGCCCCTCGGCAAGGCCGATTTAGCCGTCCCGGTATCCTTCCACCCGGAGATTACCCAAATGGACTATCTCGCACAGGCCGTACTCGGAATCGTTACCGGCATCCTGACGACGGTCATTCTTTTCCTTATCAAAGAGTTATGGGTCAAGACCATCCGACCCTACGTCGAGGAAATCCGCTACAAAGGAGTCTCGGTTGCTGGCCTGTGGCGTGGGTACTCCCGCGACGAATTTCATGACAGCGACGCAACACTGTTTGTTGAGCAAAGCGCCCAGAAAATCTCCGGCACCTTTTCCTTTCGATTTCGAAACCCGGAAAAGCAATTCGTCCTCGAATATCAGGTAACGGGATATCTCTGGGAAGGCTACCTGACCCTCAACTTCAGACCGAAAGACCGTGCGATCACAACCTCCGCCATGGCCTTGCTGAAGATTGCTGGCGGCGGCAACAGCCTTGTAGGCCAATTCTGCTTCCGCAACGTCGAAATTGAGGCGGTTACCGCAATCCACATGAACCTCGCGCGACAGCATGACAACGTCATCCTGCGTACCGCTCCCTTGGTTCCTCCCCACCCT
>DASWEU010000175.1:0-2580 GCA_036394595.1 Burkholderiales bacterium
TTGCTGAGTGCTGCTTAGACGGCCTTGATGTTCGCGGCGGCCGGACCCTTGGGGCCGTCCTTCACCTCGAAATTGACCTTCTGGCCTTCTTTGAGCGACTTGTAGCCGTCCATGAGGATCGAGCTGTGATGGGCGAACAGATCCTTGCCGCCGTCATCCGGCGTGATGAATCCGAAACCCTTCGAGTCGTTGAACCACTTCACGGTACCTGTAGGCATGTCTGCTTCCACTCCTTGAACTACGAGACTGTTCCGAGCCCCGCTGGCGGGCACGACGATCAAGTAGGGGAATGGACTGCCAGAGAAGACGGCGCACTCGCTGCTTGAAGATCCTGCGGGACGCACTGTAGCACAGATCGGCTTTTCAATGCCCCTCGAGCGGCGCGACCTTGACCTCGTCCTTCATGCCGGCGTCGTTGATGGCGCCCTGCACCAGGCCGTTGTCCTTGGACTCCTCGATGTATTCGGCGACGAATTTGAGCGCCAGCGGCCGGCCCTTGGGCAGCGCGAAGGCGAGCCGCAGGCCGGCGAAGGAGTCCTCCAGCAGGCGCGAGCCCGCCAGCGTCTTCGCCCGGGCGCGCAGCATGAAGCGGTTCTGCGCGTAGCCGTCGGCCAGGCCGTCGCGCATCAGCGCGAAGGCGGCGTCTTCGTTCGCGGCGGCCACCGTCCTGGCGTTCTTCAGCGTGCGCTCGAGGATCATGAGCGGCGCCGCGCCGCTCACCGCGGCGATGCGCTTGCCCGGCTGGTCGAGGTCCGCCATCAGCTTGGCCTTCGAGTCCGCCGGCACCAGCACCGTCAGGAAACCATCGGCGGCCAGGTGTGGCGGCGCGAAATCCACCACATTGAGCCGCGCCGGGTCGATCGCCACCACCGCGACATCCCAGACGCCGGAGGTGGCGTGCGCCATCAGCTGCGGGATCGCGGTGTATTCGATCAGCCGCAGCTGGACGCCGGCGCGGATGGCGAGCTCCTTCGCCAGCGGGACGGTAGTGCCGGCGAGCTCGCCCGTCGCGGCGTCCCGGGTGCCGATGATCGGGTTGGAGGTCAGCACCGCCACCCGCAGCGTCCCGGTGGGCGCGAGCTGGTGCGCCGCCTCATTGGTGGGCACGACCGGAATATGTTCGCAGCCGGCGAGCAGCGCGGCGGCGATCACGAGCAGAAAACGCATGACGGTTATTTTGCACTATACAGGCGCGCGCGACGGTTCTAGAGTCCGCACAACGAAGGGACAGCCCATGCTCACACTCGACATCAACGGCAGCAAAATGCAGGCCGACGCACCGGACGACACGCCCCTGCTCTGGGTGCTGCGCGATTACCTCGAGATGACCGGCACCAAGTTCGGCTGCGGCATGGCGCTGTGCGGCGCCTGCACCGTGCACGTCGACGGCAAGGCGGTGCGCAGCTGCATGACCCCGGCATCGGCCGTTACGGGCAAGCGAATTTCCACGATTGAATCTATTCAAACGACCAAGACTGGAAAGGCCGTACAGGACGCCTGGGTGGCCGAGAACGTGCCGCAATGCGGCTACTGCCAGTCGGGCCAGGTGATGTCGGCGGCGGCGCTGCTCGCGACGAAGAAGGAGCCGGGTGACGCCGACATCGACGCCGCGATGAGCGGCAATATCTGCCGCTGCGCCACCTACCTGCGCATCCGCGCCGCCATCAAGCGCGCCGCGCGCTCGCTAGCCTGAGGAGCCAGCCATGATCGAGAACGTCAGCCGCAGGAATTTCCTCAAAGCCTCCGGCGGCCTGGTGCTCGCCGTCTCGCTACCCGCCGTCGCGCAGGAGCTACGGCTGCATCGCGCCTACGACATGGGCGCCTTCGTGCGCATCGGCAGCGACAACACCGTCACCGTCATCATCAAGCACCTCGAGATGGGCCAGGGCACCTATACGGGGCTGCCGGCGCTGGTGGCCGAGGAGCTCGATGCCGACTGGTCGCAGATGCGCGCCGAGGGCGCGCCCGCCGACGCCGGCCGCTACAACAATCTCTTCTGGGGCGCGGCGCAGGGCACCGGCGGCAGCACCGCGCTCGCCAATTCCTACGAGCAGCTGCGCAAGGCCGGCGCCGCCGCCCGGGCGATGCTGGTGGCCGCCGCGGCGGACAAGTGGCAGGTGCCGGCGTCCGAGATTCGTGTTTCGAAGGGAATCGTTTCGCATAAAAGCAAAAAGACCAGTTTCGGCGCTCTTGCGGAAGCCGCAGCGAAGCAGCCAGTCCCTACCGACCTGCCGCTGAAGGACCCGAAGCGGTTCAAGATCATCGGCAGGAAGGATCTGCCGCGCACCGACGCGCGCGCCAAGTCCACCGGCACGGCCCAATTCACCCAGGACGTGAAGCTGCCGGGCATGCTGACCGCAGTAGTACTGCACCCGCCGCGCTTCGGCGCCATCCCGGCGGGCGTGGATGCCAACAAGGCGCGGCAGGTAGCGGGCGTGGTCGACGTGGTGATCTTCTCCACCCCGGCGCGCAGCGGCGTGGCGGTGCTGGCGAAGGACTACTGGAGCGCTAAGAAGGGCCGCGACGCGCTGCTGGTGGAATGGGATGAATCGAATTCATTCAAACTCGGTTCCGCAGAGA